>NZ_JBFRHB010000009.1:0-119671 GCF_052115645.1 Arthrobacter sp. 2MCAF14
GCCGCCCTGGGTGTCAAGCAGTCCGGCGTCGTGCTCCGGTACATCCTGCAGGCCCGCGACCGCGGCCTGGGCGTCATCTTCATTACGCACAACCCGCACCACGCCTTCCCGGTCGGTGACCGGTTCCTGCTGCTCAAGCGCGGCAAGTCCATCGGCTACTACGACAAGAAGGACATCACCCTGGACGAACTCACCGCCCAGATGGCCGGCGGCGCGGAACTGGCCGAACTCGCCCACGAACTCGAACAACTCGGCGGACACTCCGACGTCGTCAAGGAAGTCCAAGCCGAAGTCGCCGGGGTAGCTGAAGTCGCTGACGTTACTGACGTCGCCGGCGCTGCTGACGATTCAAAGGAAAGCAGCCCACGGCACGCCTAGCGCGCCGGGAGACAGCGCGGACGGAGACGGGGGTCCGCCGGAAAACCGGATGGGCCCCCGCTCGCCATGCCACCGCGGGAATGTGCACAAAGTAAGAGACGGGAAGACAGTATGCCGATCCGGGTTGGCCTTATCGGCGCCGGTGTTATGGGCGCAGACCACATCAGGAACCTCTCCACCACCATCAGCGGGGCCGAAGTCACCTTCGTTGCAGACCTCGACGCCGGACGTGCGGCAGCCGCGGCGCCGCCGTCCGCACGCATCACCACCGACCCTTCCGAGCTGATCAACTCCAGCGACGTTGACGCCGTCGTCGTCGCTTCTCATGACTCCACCCACGCGGGACTGGTGCTGGAATGCTTCGAAGCGATGACCCCGGTACTGTGCGAAAAGCCCCTGGCTCCTACGCTCCTCGAAAGCCGCGAAGTGGTGGAGGCCGAAGCCGACCTCCTGGCCGCGACGGGTGCCCGGCTGTTGTCGATGGGCTTCATGAGGCGCTTCGATCCCGGCTATGTCGCCCTGCGCGAAGCCACCCGGGAACGCACTCAAGGCGAGCCTTTGCAGGTCCACTGCACTAGCCGGACGGCGTCCGCGGGACCGGGCGCGAGCTCGGAATCCGCCATCACCAATTCCGCCATCCACGAGCTCGACATCATCCCCTGGCTGCTGGATTCGCCTATCACTGAGGTGTCCTGGCAAGCGGGGCGGAGTTCCCGGCACAGCACCGGTGACCTGCGGGATCCCGCCTTCATGCTCCTGCGCGCGGCCGACGGCACCCTGGCCACCCTCGAACTCTTCCTCAACGCGCAGTACGGCTACACCACCCGGTGCGAGGTCGTGTCAGAGTTCGGCACCACGGCACTCCCGGATCCGGCTGCCCTCGATGTCCGGCAGGAGGGGAGGCGCAGTTCCGAAATCCCCGCCGACTGGCGTCCACGCTTCGCCGACGCTTACCGCTTGCAACTTCAGGCCTGGATTTCAGCCCTGGAAAAGGGAGAGCCTGCGCCGCTCGCCACGGGTGAGGATGGCCTGCGCGCGTCGCAGCTGGCACAAGCGATGATCCGCTCGCTCCACAGCGACGGAGCCTACACGAAAGTGGTCTACTGATGGTGTCATCCAGTCTTCCGGTGTCTGGTCTTCCAAAATCAAGGGTGCCGGATTCCCGTGACGCTCCCGCGTTGCGCTGGGGGATCATGGGCCTGGGTTGGATTGCCGAACGCTTTACGGAATCGGTGCAGGCCCATTCAACGCAAGTGATTGCCGCCGTCGGCTCCCGCTCTTTGGACCGGTCCAAAGCTTTCGCGGATGCCTTCGGCGTACCTGCCGCCTATGGGAGCTACGAAGAGCTGGCCGCGGCTCCGGACATCGACGTCGTGTACGTGTGCACTCCACACAACTTCCACCACGCGGCTGCTGTGCTCGCCATCGACGCCGGCAAACACGTCCTGATCGAGAAACCGATCGGCCTGAATGCTGCGCAGGCCCGGGATATCGCCGCGCGGGCCAAGGCAGCCGGCGTTTTCGCCGCCGAGGCCATGTGGAGCTTCTTCCTTCCGAAGTTCGACGTGATCCGGCAAGTGCTCGACGCCGGGATGCTGGGTACTGTGACAACCGTCCTGGCGGAATACGGCGAGCACTTCGAACGCAGCCACCGAATCTTCGACCCAGCACTGGCTGGTGGGCCATTGCTGGACCTGGGCACCTACCCGCTGGCCCTGATCACAGAGATCCTCGGCGCCCCGGAACGCTTGAGCGCTTTCGGCGAGCCCCACGAATCGGGTGTCAATGCCCAGCTCTCCGCCATCATGCAATTCCCCGGCGGAAGCCAGGCCGTCATGAATACGCACCTGCACAACTTCACTCCGACCGCGGCAACGATCGTTGGCTCCGAGGCCACGTTGACCATCGACGGCCCCTTCAATATGCCCGGTGCTTTCGAGATCCGGTTCCCGGATGGCACGCGGCTTCGTCACAACGAAGCGGCGGGCGGGCATTTGGAAGGCTTGCACTACGAAGCCGCAGCGGTGGCCCGCGCCATCGCCGCCGGTGAGACCGAAACCCGACAACGTCCCTTGGCCTCTTCCATCCGGACGATGGAAGTTGCGGACGAGATCCGCCGCCAAGTGGGCATTGAATTCCCGGGCGAAGGCAACGCCGCCTAAGCAATTGTTGTACTGACTATCGAAAGGACAGGCCCATGGCCTACATCGAACAGCACTCCTCCAGTCTCCCCACGCCGGTGCGGCTTGGCCTCATAGGCTCCGGCTGGATGGGAGCGTTCCACGGCGAAAGCATAGCTCGCAGGGTTCCCGGTGCGGTCCTGGCCGCCGTCGCCGATCCCAACGTGGACTCTGCAGCGTCCGTGGCTGCCCAGCTTGGTACGACGAAGGTCACCGCCGACGCCGCGGACATCATGGCGGATCCCGACATCGATGCCGTCATCATTGCCAGCCCGGCGCGTTTCCACGCTTCCCTGATCGCCCAGGCCGCAGCCGCTGGCAAGCACGTGTTTTGCGAGAAGCCTGCCGCGCAGAGCCTCGAAGAGCTCGACGCCGCGCTCCTCGCCGTCGAAGCAGCAGGGGTACATTTCCAGATCGGCTTCAACCGCCGTTACGCCACCGACTTCCAGGCCGCCAAGAAGGACCTGGCCGAAGGAATTGTGGGGGAGCCGCAGCTCTTGCGCTCGTTGACGAGGGACCCGGGTACCGGGAGCATCGGACATGCAGCCAGGATTCCGGCCTGGACGATCTTCCTGGAAACCCTCATCCACGACTTCGATACCCTGAACTGGTTCAACGAAGGTGCCGAGCCGGTGGAGGTCTACGCCGTCGCGGACGCCTTGGTGGAACCGGGCCTGCGTGACCAAGGATTCCTGGACACGGCTGTCGTCACCATCCGCTACAGCAACGGAGCCTTGGCTGTGGCGGAAGCCAACTTCAGTGCTCTTTACGGCTACGACGTCAGGGGCGAAGTCTTTGGCTCCAAGGGCATGGTTCAGGCCGGACGGTCCACTGAAACGGCTGCCTTGAGGTACACGGCAGAGGGCCTTTCCGCCGAAACTCCGAGGCTCAATGTGGAACTGTTCCGCGACGCCTACACCGACGAACTCGTGGACTTCGCGGCGGCAGTCCGCGCGCGCCGCGATGGCACGCAGCCGCCGTCGGGCGCTTTCACGCTCACCCCGGGAGCCGCGGATGCGCGCCGCGCCCTCGCGATGGCTTTGGCCTGCATCGAGTCGGTCCAGCAAGGCGGACCGGTGGCGGTCCCCGCCGTGTCGAGCAACAGCAAGGCCGGTGTCTGATGCGGCTGGCTGTTTGCGCCGAAATGGTCTTTACCGAAGTGCCGTTCATCGAACGGGTGCGTTGGATCCATGAGGCCGGATTCGACGTCGAACTCTGGGACTCGAGGAGCAAGGACATCGCGGCACTCAAGGCGAGCGGCGCGGTCTTTTCCTCCATGACCGGGTACACCTCCGGGAGCCTGGTTGACGCCGACACCGCCGATGACGTGGTGAGGACGGCTGAGACGCTGATTCCGACCGCTTTGGAACTCGGCGTCAGCCGCATGGTGGTGCACTCGGCCGAGCTGATCGATGGCAAAGCGGCCCGTCCCGTCTTCCGGTCCAACGGCAGTATGTGGATCACGGGTGCCCGGACCTTGGAGCGCCTTGGAGCGCTCGGGGAAAAGCACGGAGTGACGTTCTGCCTCGAAAACCTCAACACCGTGCTGGATCACCCGGGAATTCCGCTGGCCCGCGCCAAGGACACTTTGGCGCTCGTGGAGGCGGCGGGACACCCCAACGTGAAGATGATGCTGGACCTGTACCACGCACAATTGGGGGAGGGGAACCTCATTGAGCTGGTTCGCACCGCCCTGCCGCACATCGGCGAGATCCAGGTGGCGGACGTCCCCGGCCGCTGCGAACCCGGCACCGGTGAAATCAACTACTCGGCTGTGGCTCGGGCGCTCGTGACTGCGGGCTATGAAGGCACCGTCGGCATGGAGGCATGGGCCAGCGGCGACGACATGGCGGCGCTTGAGGCGTTCCGCCGGGCGTTCACGGTTGACGCTGACCCATCCCGGGGCGCATCTGCATTTTCAACGGAGGTAGCACTGTGAAGGACGTCGTTCTCGGGCTGGTTGGCGTAGGGCGGATCGGCGTGATGCACGCCAGCAACATCGCCGCCCTCAACGGGGAACTGAATGCGCAGGGCATCAATGTGGAGTTGCGGCTCACGGATGTGGCCGAAGACCATGCCCGCAAGGTGGCAGCCGGTCTCGGCGCTCAATTCCTGCCGTCGGTAGAGGCTTTGATCGCTTCCGGAGTGGATGGGCTGGTCATCGCGACCGGTACGGGCACGCACCCGGAACTGATCCGAGCTGGGGTGGACGCCGGTATCCCGGTGTTCTGCGAGAAGCCCGTGGCCATGAATGTGGCCGATTCGCTGCCTGTCCTGGAACATATCCGTGCCAACGATGGGGTAGTGCAGATCGGCCACCAGCGTCGCTTCGATGCCGGTTACCTCGAGGCCAAGCGCGCTTACCAATCGGGGGAGCTCGGCTGGATCCACTCGCTGCGCGCAGTAACCTGCGACATGGCGCCGCCGCCCGTGGAGTTCCTGGCAACGTCCGGCGGGCTGTTCCGCGATTGCTCCGTCCACGACTTCGACATCCTGCGCTGGCTGACTGGCCGCGAGATCGTGGAGGTCTATGCCAAGGGTTCCAACAATGGCGATCCCGCCATCGGAGATGTGGGCGATGTGGACACGGCCTTGGCTTTGATCACGTTCGACGACGGGACTGTTGGCACAGTCTCGGCAACCCGCTACAACGGTGCAGGGCATGACGTCCGCCTCGAAATCCAAGGCTCCGAGCGTTCCCTCATGGTTGGCCTGGACGACAAGACGGCCATGGAATCAGCCGAGGCCGGCGTAGCCTTCCCGTACGGAGAACCCCACAAGACCTTCGCCGAACGCTTCGACCAGGCCTACCGTTCGGAAATGGCGGCCTTCGTTGAGCTGGTCCTGGGCCAGCGGGAAAACCCGTGCACCCCGGAGGACGCCGTCGCGGCTTCCCGCGTGGCGGATGCCGCGCAGGAATCGCTGGCAAGCGGGGTCCCGGTCAAAGTGGACCTGGTGACGGCTTAGGCCAGTCAGGCGATTACAGGCCCCAATCTGACTCGCAGTTGTTGTCGTTTTGACGGCCCAGAACGACAACAACTGCTAGCTAGTTGGGTGTGCGAACGCCTTAGGCGCCGAACGGTAAGCGGGGGTCGATGTCCTGTCCATCCCAGCTCTGCCGCACCCACCCGTGGTGGGGGTCGTCGCTGATGAGCCATTCGCGCACCGGTCCCGGGCCTGCCATGACGTTCAGGTAATACAAGTCGTAGCCGGGAGCGGCCATGGCGGGGCCGTGCCAGCCGTAGGGAACAAGGACGACGTCGCCCGTGCGAACCTCTGCGGCCACATCGATCGGACGGTCATCGGAGGCGTAGACGCGCTGGTAGCCGATCGCGTCGGCGTCTTCAGGGGCGCCCGAGCCTTCAGCTACCCGGGTCTCGAAGTAGTAGATCTCCTCGAGCTGCGTTTCGCCGTCCTTTTCCTCGTCATGTTTGTGCGGGGGATAGGAGGACCAGTTGCCCGCAGGGGTGAGTACTTCGCAGACGATGAAACGATCTGCCTCGAGGGCCGCTGGGGTGCCGAAGTTGTGGACCTGGCGGGAGCAATTGCCTGCTCCGCGCAGCTCAACCGGGGCTTCCGCGGCGGTCACTAGCCTGGTGGGGTACGACGCGTTGGCCGGGGCGGTCGCAACGGCGACGCGGCCGCCGTCGGGGGAACTGATGGTGACCGCAGCATTCGTGCCGGAATACAGGACATCGCTGGGGCCATGGAAAACCGACGCCCGCCCCGCAAGGGGATACTCGACGTCGTCGACCGTCACCGTAAAGGCGCCGTTGAGCGGCACGATGATCCGCTCTTCGGCTGCGGCGGGGAGCTCGACGGCGGCGCCCGCGGCGAGCGTGGCGACCTTGAGCCCGGTGTGGGCCCAACCGTCCACGGTCAAGGCGGAATCGGAAGTTCCGAGCGAGATGTCCCAATCGCCGTCGTTGGCAGTTCCCAGTGGATAGACCCAGTTGGCCATGAAGTTATGTCCTTGCGTTAGCGCTGTACGAGTGTCATTTCAAAGCTGTAGGAATCGGCCCGGTACACGTGGTGGCCGGTTTCCACCATGCGTCCGGTGTCGTCGACGGCGGTGCGCTCCATGGTGACCAAAGCCGAGCCGACCTCCGCCTCCAAGAGCGGTGCCTGGTAGTCGTTGGCGATCATGGCGCCGATCCGCTGGGAGGCGAGGCGGAAGTTGACTCCGCCGCGGCGGAGGATGGCGTAGAGGCCCTCTGCCTGGAGCATGGACTCGTCCATGGTGGTGATGTCGTCGCGGACCCAGTTCTCCATGAGCGCCAGCGGCTTGCCGCCCACCTTGCGCAGGCGGGTGAAGTGGTAGACCTTGGAACCGGCCGGAAGCTGGAGGGCGGTCAGCGTGGCTGCGTCGGCTTCCATGTGCGAGAAGCTGAGGACCTGCGTTGTGGGCTTCTTGCCGTTGTTGCTCAGGTCGTCGTAGAGGCTGGAGAGCTCCAGGGGCCGGCGGACCTGGCTCGACACCACCTGTGTGCCGACGCCGCGCTTGCGTACCAACAGGCCCGAGCGGACGAGTTCGTCCATGGCCTTGCGCATGGTGGGCCGGGACAGGTTGAGCTGGGCGGCGAGGTCTATTTCGTTGTCCAAGCGGCTGCCGGGCTCCAGCACTCCGCTGTGGATGGCGGCCTCGATGCCTTGGACCACCTGATGATACAAAGGCACCGGGGAAGAACGGTCGATAGTGAGGCCAAGTTGATTCGCCATTGCATGCTCCCTCGCATTCCGGGACTGTCCCGGAAGTTGCAAGCATGTCCGCTCATGTTCGCTTGATAGGACATACTGCTTTACTGATGATAGCAGGAGCATTGTGGGGGTCAAGGGTGCCGGAGGCGCGTCTATTGTGCCGTTTCAGGGCGCTTGTTTGGGGCCCTTGTTTGGGACATGTCCAGACATCAGAACCATACCTCGGCGCTCTCAGCGGCGGCCGCCTTTCGGCGGCCGGTGCGTCTTCCGGCGTCGGGCGCCTTCAGCGGCGGCGTCGGCGGGCGCTGCCGCGTTGCTTGAGGTAACCGACCCCCGCCAGGACGGCGCCCAGTCCCTCGGCGACTGCGCTGAGGGACTTCTCGAAAAACCATACGGGCTCGTACATGGACGGGAGTGGACCTATGGCAGGTATGTCGACATAGCGGTAGAGGAGGACCGCAATGAAGGCGCTTCCAGCGACGACCACTGCCGCCGCGTAGGCCGGTCGACTGCCTCGGATCAGGACATACAGGGCGACAAGGATTGCGGCCGCGGCCTCAAGGCGGAACAGGTTGCCTTCCCCGATTCCGCCAGGGGCACCCAACTGGTAGCCGGAGGCAAGATCGAAGTGCACCAGGGCGTCGATTACCAGGGCTGCCGCCACGAGCACTCGCAACAGGATGTCCTTGGGCCTGCCGCTCATTGGCTTGCGGCGGGCCGCTTCACGAGTGCTCATTTGACTGTCCTCATTTCCCACGTGCTCATTTCACGACCAGGGTTCCGTGCATATTGGAGTGGTATGCGCAGTGGTAGGGGTAGCTGCCCGGTGTGGTGGGCGCGGTGAACTGGGCTGTTCCGCCCCCGCCGTCGACGGCGGCGTCGAAGGCTTTTCCATCGTCAGAGGTGACAGTGTGGGCCTGGGCGTCCTCGTTCTTCACGGTGATTTTGGCGCCCGGGCTGACCGATACAGGTCCTTGATAGCCGAAGTCCTTGATGGTGATGGTGAGCGATTGCGAGGTCCCGGACGGCGGGGCAGTCGACGACGCGGCGGAAGGTGGGCTCGACGATGAGCCCTGGTAGCCGGTTCCGGACGCCCCGCAACCGCTCACGGCGATCAGGGCGGTCGCTCCTACGATGACCATCATGGCTTTGGGGCTGTTTCTCATGATTGGTTCCCCGCTTCTCGTGTCCGGTGGCGCGAATGTGTTTGCCACATTGATGAGACGAATTCCGGAGCGGTCAGGTTCACGGGCGCGGGAAATTGATTCCGGCAGGCGGACCGGCCGCTCGATCACCCCACAGGACGCAGCGTCCTGCAGACCTCCACGAATGCCTTGAACGGCGCGAGCCGTTCCTCCTCAGGCAGCTGCGAGGCCTCGGGATGCCATTGCACGGATGCCACCCAGCGCTGCGGATCCTCGAGGGCCTCCACAGTCCCGTCCTCCGCGACCGCCGTCACCACCAAGCCGTCGCCTACCCGGGCCACAGCCTGGTGATGCCCTGAGGCGATCCGCACCGAGTTCCGTGAACCATAGAGTCCGGCCACCTTGGAATCCGGTGAAAGTTCGACGTCGTGCCACGCCCAGGCGCTGAGCCCACCTTCCGCCGGGGTCAGGCCGTTGTGCTCCACTAGCGATGGGTGCATGTCCTGGATGAGCGTCCCGCCATAGACCACGTTGAGGAGTTGGTGGCCGCGGCAGATGCCGAGGGTGGGCAAACCGGCGTCGAGCGATCCCCGGGCGACCGCCAAGTCCAGGCGATCCTGGTCGGGGTTGACGTCGTAGCAGGCGTCAGTTGCTTCCTCACCGTAGAGTCGCGGATCCAGGTCTCCGCCGCCGGGCAGCAGGACCCCGTTGAGGGAACGGAGCTCCGCGGCCAGCGGACCGGCTTCGTCGGTAAAGGAAGCGTCCAGCAGCACGGGCTCCGCGCCGGCGTCGCGCACTAGTTCGACGATGAAGTCGAAGAGTTCATTCGCCTCTCCCACGCGAGGATCCGCGGTTTCGGAGCCGCTGAGGCGGACAGGTATGCCGATCCGGGGCCTTAAGCTGCTTTGCTGTTCGGAAGTCTGCATGCTCCATGATGCACTGGCCGGCCGACTCCTGCGCAACGGGAACCGCGGGCATACGCTGATGCCATGAATCCGTCCCGCGCCCTGACTCCTAGTCCCCGCACACTCGACATTGAGAGCGTGGCCCATTTCGACAGGCTTCTGGGCTCCGGGGCCGCAACGATGCACGGATGGCACGCCCAGTCGCTGGACCTGCGAGGCCGACGCGGGGACCTGGAGAGGGTCGATCCGCAAGGCGCCATCTTCCTCGGCTGTACCTTCGACGACGGCGTCGAGGACTCCCTGCGCAGCCGCGGCGCGCTCATCTTTCCCAAACTGCGCGGCGTGCCGTTCAACCCCTACCGGGGCAGCCTCTACAGCGCCGCCGAACTGTACGAGGACATTGACTCCACGGAGTATGAAGCCACGCTGGACGCCCAGGTCTACCACTGGAGCATCATGCCGGGGCAGCGGACCAGCCTGGACGCTACCCTCGCCGCCGCGCTGCACGACCACGCCATCGGGGATGCCCTGGACGAGCTCCTGGGCAACGGGGATTTCGCGGGAAACAAGATCGTGGGAGTCATGGGCGGGCACGTCGCGCAACGCGGAACGACGGACTTCGATGACGCGGCGCGGCTGGGTCGGCTCTTGGCACTGTCCGGATTCACGGTAGCCACCGGGGGAGGGCCCGGTGCCATGGAAGCTGCCAATTTGGGCGCCTACTTGAGCGGACAGCCCGACGCCGACTTCGCCGTGGCGCTGCAATCGCTCGCGGCGGTGCCGGGTTTCCGTCCCTCGGTGACGGCCTGGGCGCGGACGGCGGCCGCCGTCGTCGGGCACCACCCGAGCGGGACGACGTCGCTGGGCATTCCCACCTGGTTTTACGGGCACGAGCCGCCCAACCTCTTCGCCACCCACATCGCCAAGTACTTCGCCAACTCCATGCGCGAAGCGATCCTGCTCGAGCTATGCAACGGCGGAATCCTCTTCCTTCCGGGCTCCGCCGGCACCGTGCAGGAAATCTTCCAGGACGCGTGCGAGAACTTCTACGGCGCCCCGGAAACCGTCACACCCATGGTGCTCGTGGGGCGTGACCACTGGGAGCACAAGTATCCCGCGTGGCCCATGTTGCAGAGCCTCGCTGCGGGGAAAGTGATGGAGGGCCGGATCTTCCTGGTGGACACTGTCGAGGAGGCGCTCGCCGTCGTCGCGGGCTAACTGCGCGGCCCACCCACCTTGGAGTGAGAGCGTTATGTCCGCTGCTGGGGCTTGGGGCTGGGCATGTCCCGCGGATGATTAGTGAACATGTCCATCTCTGGAGTCCAGAACTGGGCATGTCCGGTGGGGGTAACCGTGGTGTCGGGTTAGTGCGGGGCGCGGCCGCCCAGACGCGTGGTGATTTTGCGGGCCGCATCTTGGCAGGCCTCGCCGAGGCTGGCGAGCGTGTCCTGCGAGACCCGGAACTTTGGCGCGGGGATCAGGACGGAGGCCACGATGTCTCCACGGTGGTCAAAGACGGGGGAGGCAACGCCGACTTCTTCGATGGACGTTTCGCCGAAATTGAAGGCCCAGCCCCGCTCCACAGACTCCCGGAGCCGAAGCAGGTAGGCCTCGAGTGCTTCGTCGTCGATCCCGGGCAATGTAATGGAGCCGCTTCGCAAGAGCTTGCGCACGCGGTCGGCGTCTTCGGCGGCAAGGAAGACCTGCACCGAGGAGCTGAGCGCCTCGTTATAGCGGGCACCCAACGGAGCGAGGTGCTTGACCTGGTGACGGCTGGCGATTTGCTCCACGCACATGGATTCGCTCCCGTTCCACACCATGAGGGCGCTCGTCTCGCCCGTCCGTTCGCTCAGTTCGCGCAGCACGGGATAGGCAACCCGGCGCTCTTCCAGCTCGGCAAGGAGCGGGCCGGCAAGGGCGATCATCCCCAGGCCCAGCCGGAATCGTCGGGATTCGGGGTCGCGTTCCACCAGGTGTTCCTGTTCGAAGGTTGCCAGGATCCGGGACACGGTGCTCTTGTGCAAGCCGATCCTGCCGGCGATCTCGGTGACTCCCAGCAAGGGTTCCTCGGCGGTGAAGCTGCGGAGCACGGCAATGGCGTTCTCGAGTACCGAAGCGCCTTTGGAATCGCCGTTGGCCGGGGTTTCGCTCGTGGTTGCGCGCGGTTCTGCACGCCGTTCTGCACGCGGTTCTGCTGGGGTCATGATGGTCACTATATGGCTCTTTTAATTGGGACATGCCCAGCCTTGGCCTAAAGCAATGAGCATGTGAGTCATATGTCCATTGCTCGGGCGCAAGGCTGGGCATGTCCATTGGAGGTGGGTGTTAGGCGCCGATGATGTTGTACTCCGGGCCGAACGGGAACTTGGTGATGTTCTCGGCAGCGTCTTCACCGACCACCAGGATGTCGTGTTCCCGGTACCCGCCGGCACCCGGCTGGCCGTCGAGGACCGTGATCATTGGTTCCATGGAGACCACCATTCCTGGCTCGAGGACCGTGTCGATGTCTTCGCGCAGCTCAAGTCCGGCTTCGCGGCCGTAGTAGTGCGAGAGGACTCCGAAGGAGTGTCCGTAGCCGAAGGTTCGGTTGGCGAGCAGTCCATGCGAAACATAGATCTCGTTGAGTTCCGCGGCGATGTCCTTGCAGACGGCGCCGGGCTTGATGAGCTCCAGGCCGCGCTTGTGCACGTCCACGTTGATGTTCCACAGTTCCAGGGAGCGGGCATCGGGTTCGCCGTAGAACAGGGTGCGCTCCAAAGCCGTGTAGTAGCCCGAGGTCATGGGGAAGCAGTTCAGCGACAGGATGTCGTGTTCCTGGATCTTGCGGGTGGTTGCCCAGTTGTGGGCGCCGTCCGTGTTGATCCCGGACTGGAACCACACCCAGGTATCGCGGATCTCGGAATCCGGGAACGTCCGGGCGATCTCGTGGACCATGGCTTCGGTTCCGATCAGGGCCACCTCGTACTCGGTGATTCCGGCCGTGATGGCGTTGCGGATCGCCTCGCCGCCAAGGTCGCCGATGCGGGCACCGTGCTTGATGACCTCGATCTCTTCGGCAGACTTGATCATGCGCTGGCGCATGGCGGCTTGGGCCACATCCACAAGGGTCGCGCCGGAGAAGGCGGCCTGGATCTTGTTGCGGTTGTCCAGTGGAAGGGAGTCGTCCTCAACACCCAGGCGCCGGACGTTGATCCCACAGGTGCGCAGTACTTCCTGGATGCCGAAGATGTAGTTGTCCCGGCGCCAGTCCGTGTAGACCAGGTTGTCTCCATAACTGCGGCGCCACGGCATTCCTGCGTCGATGTTGGCTGTGACTGTGACGGTGTCGTCGGCCGTGACCACCATGGCGTAGGAACGGCCGAAGTAGGTGAACAGGAAGTCAGAGTAGTACTTGATGGAGTGGTAGCTGGTCAGGACAACGGCGTCCAGTTCCTTTTCGGCCATGATCCGGCGAAGACCGGCAAGGCGCCGCTCAAACTCTGCGTCGGAGAAGGTCAGGGAGACCTTCTCTCCGTTGTTGAGGACCTTGAGGCGCTCAAGCTTGGTGACGTCGCTTACGGCTTCATTCTCGGTGATGGTCATGTGTGGTGTTCCTTTCAATGGGTGGGTTGTTTCAGTCCTGCTGCAGGGGCTTCTTGGAAGTCTCCACAGCGAAGAGGACCGCGATGAGGGAAATTACGGCGGCCGCCACGAGGTACCAGCCGGGAGCCAGTTGGTTGTGGGTCAGGCCGATGAGGAGGGTTGCCATGAATGGGGCAGTGCCGCCGAACAGGGCGTTGGAGAGATTGAAGCTGACGGCGAAGCCGCTGTAGCGGACCCTCGTGGGGAAGAGCTCGGCAAGGAAGCTGGGCAGGGTGCCGTCGTTGAGCGTGAGCATGCCACCCAGCAGGATCTGGACCAGGACAATGACCAGGAAGTTGCCGGTGTCGAGGAGCATGAACGCCGGAACGGTCAGCACCACGAACAGTGCGGAAGCCGTGATGAGCATGCGCTTGCGGCCGAACCTATCCGATGCGATCCCCGTCAGGAAGATGAATCCGATGTAGCTGAGGAGGGCAATGGTCGTGGCCATGAACGATTCGGCCGCACCGAAGTGAAGCTCCTCGGAGAGGTATGTCGGCATGTAGCTCAGGATTACGTAGAAGCCGACGGCGTTGAGCAGCACAGCGCCCGTCGCGATGATCAACTGCTTGCGGTACGTCTTGAACATCGCGAAGGCCGGAGCCTTGACCGCGGTGTCTTTCGCGGCCATTTCGCGGAATGCCGGGGTGTCCTCGAGCTTGGTGCGGATGTAACGGCCGATCAGGCCCATCGGGGCGGCCAGGAGGAAGGGCAATCGCCAGCCCCATTCGCCGAGCTGCTCCGCGCTCAGGACCGAGCTGAGCAGTGCCGCCAGCAGGGAACCGAGCAGCAGGCCCGCCGCTGTACTGGCAGGCACGACGGCGGCATAGAGTCCGCGCCGGTTGGCCGGCGCGTATTCCACCAGGAAGGCTGAGGCACCTGCGTATTCCCCTGCTGCCGAGAAGCCCTGGACAACGCGGACGAGCAGCAGGAGGACAGGCGCCATGACCCCGATGGTGTTGTAGCCAGGGATGAGGGCGATGCAGAACGTTGCCACGGACATCAGCACGATCGACAAGGAGAGTGCTTGTTTGCGTCCGAGCCGGTCACCGATGTGGCCCCAGATGAATCCGCCCAGGGGCCGGACGAAGAAAGAGACGGCAAAGACGCCGAACGTGGCGAGCAGGGCGGTCTGCCGATCAGATGCGGGGAAGAAGACGGTCGAAATAATCCCGGCAAGGTAGCCGTAGACGGCGTAGTCGAACCATTCGACGAAGTTGCCGATGAAGCTTGCAGTGATAACGCGGCGGCGGGTGTCTTTGCTGACTGTGTGGCTAGTCGTTTGCTTTGACGGGCCGCCCGGGGTGGCTGTCGCATCGGGAAGGTCGCCGGACCCGCCTTTGGATCCGGCATTCGCGCTTCCCTGGATTGCTGCCACGGAGGATGTTTCGTTTTTCATGAATCCACCAAGAACTTTGGGGTTGCATTCAACGCAACGCTGTTGCACCAGAATAGATGTGTTGTGCATCACCGTCAAGAGTCTTCCCTCACCGTCCAACTGACTCGCACTTATTGTCGTTTTGAGGGCTCTAAACGACAACAAGTGCGAGCTAGTTGGGGAAGGGCGGCGCACTCGTTGCAACGCGGTTGCGTAGAATGAGTAAGGCGCTGCTCTGGGAGGCAAAAAGAAGCTCCCCGGATCCGTGGATCCGGGGAGCTTCAAGGGGAGATGCGGAAAAGGACTATTTGAGCCAGGCAGCAACCACATCGGGGTGGGCATCCACCCATTTCTTGGCCGCGGCATCGGGCTTCATGCCGCCCTGGATGTCAGTTGCAACCGAGTTCTGGTCCGCGTTGGTCCAGGAGAAGGCCTTGAGCAGTTTCGCGGCGGGAGAGCCGCTGTCCGCAAACTTCTTGGCCATCACTTTGTTCAGTTTGTAATCGGGGTAGTCACAGGCCACCTTCTCGGCGTCGGCATCGCAGCCCGGGGTGTAGGCGGGCAGGCTGACCTTCTTGAGGGGGACCTCGGAGAGGAACCATTGGGGTTCGTAGAAGTAGCCCAGCAGCGGTGTCTTGTTCTTTTCCGCCGTACGGAACGACTGGATCAGAGCTGCTTCCGAGCCCGAGAAGACCACTTTGTAGTCGAGGCCAAGGTTCTTGACCAGGGCTTCGTCGTTGGTCACGAAGGCGGGGTCGCCGTCCAGGACCTGGCCTTTGCCGCCTGATTCGGAGGTGGCAAAGAGTGAGGCGTACTTGTTCAGGTTCTTGCTGTCCAGGATGTCCGGGTACTTCTGCACCATCCATGGTGGTACGTACCAGCCGATGTGCCCTTCGTTGCCGGTGGGGCCGGCGTCCACAGCCACTTTCTGGTCCGTGATGTACTGCTTCGTGAGGTCCGCGTGACCCCAGTTCTCGAGGATGACATCGACTTCACCGGAACCAAAGCCCTGCCAGGAAATCTGCTCCGAAAGGTCCTTCTGGACTACCGTGCAACCGAGCTTGTTTTGGGCTACGTAGCTGTAGACGGCCGCATTTGCCGTGTAGCCGACCCACGCGTTGAGGGCGACATTGACGGTTCCGCAGGGCGTATCCGAGGAGCCTGCGGCTGCCGCTTGGTTCACGGAAGCGCCTCCGCAGCCAGCTAGCAAGAGGGCTGCAGTAACGGTTCCCGCAAGGACGGGAATTGTTCGTTTCAAAAGCTGTCTGGTTCTACTCATGGTTGGGGTCTCCTTGTTGGGGCGGTGAACGGGGAGGAATTAGTGCGCGCTCGATTTTGCTGAGCGGATTTTACGGACGGGATCGGCTGCGGCAGACTGGGTGATGCGGTCCAGCAGGATGCCGAGGAAGACGATGGCCAGGCCGGCGGCAAGGCCCTTGCCGAACAGCGAGCTCTGGACAAAGCCAGCGACGACGTCGTACCCCAGGCCGCCTGCACCGACCAGTGCTCCGACGACCACCATGGCCAAGACGTAGATCAAGCCTTGGTTTGCGGCGAGGGCCAGGGATTTCCTTGCCATTGGGAGCTGGACCTTGGTGATGACCTGCCACGGGGTTGACCCGCTGGATACCGCAGCCTCCATGACGGTGGGGGAGATCGCTGCGATGCCGTCGGCCGTGATCTTGATGGCCACAGGCGCTGCATAGATAATTCCGGCGACGATGGCCGTGAATCTCGTTGCGCCGAAGAGGCCTAGGAACGGAACCAAGTAGACGAAGGCAGGCATGGTCTGGCCCGCATCCAGCATGGGCCGCATGATCTGGTCCACCCTGTTGGACCTTCCCATCGCCACACCGAAGATGATGCCCAGCACCATGACCACGGCCGTGGCAACAAGGGTGCTGGCCAGGGTGACCATGGCATCGCTCCACAGGCCGAGGTAAATGATCGCGGCCAGGCATGAGGCGGTGACCAGTGCCAGCTTCCAACCACCGAGTGCGTAAGCCGCCACGAGGACAACCGCGACGAGGAGGTAGAAGGGGGTCTCGGTCAGAAGGGATTGGAACGGATTGAGGATTCCGTTGGTCAGGGCCTCGCGGAATGACACCGTAAACAGGGAGAGGTTTGTCTGCAGCCATTCGCTGGCAGCGCCGACTCCGCTGACGATGTCCGGGCCAAAGTTGAGGTTCTTCGGAAAGGCTGCGGCCCAGAGCATCGTCCGGGAAAGCTGGACCATGACAAGAACGACAACGAGGCTGACAGCGAGCAGGATGTACCTGCTTCTCCGAGATATCCGGCGCTTACGGGCTGCCCCGGGCTCGGCCCGGCGGCTGGCAGCCGTGGTGACCCGGTCCAGCACAATGGCCAAGAGGACGATCGACAGGCCGGCGTTGACTGCTGTCCCGACGTCGAGCGACTGCAGGGCACGGACAACCACCTGTCCCAGCCCCGGCGCCGCGATCAGCGCTGCGATGGTGACCATGGACAAAGCAGCCATGGTGCTTTGGTTGATCCCCATCACGATGGTGCGCCGTGCCAGGGGGAGTTGAAGGGTGAGAAGCCGCTGAAACCCTGTGGTGCCCAAGGAGTCGGAGGCTTCCCGGGTGTTCTCCGGGATGTTCCGGATTCCGTGTGCCGTTAGTCGGATGAGCGGAGGCACCGCGTAGATCACCGTGGCGATGACCGCGGAGGCAGGGCCGATCAGGAAGATGAGGGCCAAAGGAGCCAGATAGACGAACGTGGGGAGGATTTGCATGAAGTCGAGGACCGGAGTGATCACTTGGGAAACCCGGCCCGAGATCCCGGCCAAGACTCCGAGCGGGATGCCGATCAGGAGACTGAACAGCACGGCTGTGAGGACGAGGGCGAAGGTGTAAGCCGCTTCCGTAAACAGACCCTGGAGTCCGAAGAACGTGAATGCGGCTGCCGTCAGCAATCCCACCCGGGCATTGCCGACCGCAAAGGCGATCCAGCTGAGCAGGCCGACAGTTCCCAGCCAGCCGATTTCCGGTAGGCGAAGCCCGGTAGAGCTGGCGGCAAAAGTGCTGGTGAACAGGTTTGCGACTGAATCGACGGCGGAGCGGAAGGGAGTAAAGACGTACTGGAAAACGGGATTGTCCGCTCGGTTCGATGCGACCCAGGCATTGAATTGGTTGAGCGAACGGTGCAGGTCAGTCAATTCCGACGCCGGCAGCGTGAGGGTCGATGTGCCGTGCAGGAACAAGAACCCGAGGAGCCAGAGGACTCCGGCGGCACCGAGGAGTAATACTCGGCGACTCAGCCGCTTGCGCGGCGGGCGGAGGGCGTTGGCGCTGGTCTGAACCGGGGCCCGGTCACGAACGAGAGTGGACATCATGCCGCTACTTCCGTGCTGCGGATGACTGACAAGATGCTGTCGCGGTCGATCTGGCCGGTGATCCTGCCGGAGTCTTCCACAAGCACGGGACACGTCGAGTTCATGACGGTGGGAATGGCGTCGCGGATGATCGTGCCTGCGCTCAGGACGGGAGCATCCCCGGGAGTGCCCAAAGCTAGCGGATCGGTGATCCATTTGAGCGTCAGGACATCCGCGCGGGGTACTTCGGAGACGAAGTCGGCAATGTACTTGTCCGCCGGCGATCCGACAAGGTCATCGCCGGTGCCGCACTGGACTGTCTCGCCGTTCCGCATGATCAGGATGCGGTCCCCGAGTTTGAGCGCTTCGGATAGGTCGTGGGTAACGAACACCATCGTCTTGCCCATCTCTTTGTGCAGCCGGATGACTTCCGCCTGCATATCGCGCCGGATGAGGGGGTCCAGGGCCGAGAACGGCTCGTCGAAGAGGATGGTGTCCGGGTCGCCTGCCAAGGCGCGGCCCAGTCCGACACGCTGCTGCATTCCGCCGGAAAGCTGATCGGGGAAATGCTGCTCGTAGCCCTTGAGGCCCACCAGTTCGATGATTTCGCGGGATTTGGCGTAACGCTCATTTTTTGACGCTCCGCGGATCTGCAAGCCGTAGGACACGTTGTCCAGTACGGTGCGGTGCGGGAGGAGGCCGAAGTGCTGGAAGACCATGGACATCTTCCTCCGGCGCAGTTCCCGAAGTTCGGTGGTTCCGGCCTGCATCACGTCCTTGCCGTCCACCAGGACGCTCCCCGACGTCGGTTCGATCAGCCGGGTGAGGCACCGGATCAGGGTGGACTTTCCTGATCCGGACAGGCCCATGACGACGAACACCTCGCCCTTGGCGACGTCGAAGTTCATGTCCCGCACGGCAGCATTGCAGCCGGTGCGTTCAAGCAATTCGGCGGAGCTTAAACCCGACAGCTCGGGATTCTTGGGGATCTTTTCACCTCCGGGTCCGAAGACCTTCCAGAGGTTGCGCACTGATATGTCAGGACTGCTCATTGCTGTACTCCTGCCTGTGGCGGCTCGAACCAGTGGCTGCGCCCGGGGCTGATGTTTTGCCAGATGTGTTTTGTTTCTCGGTATTCGGCCAAGCCAGCGAGCCCCAATTCGCGGCCATTGCCTGACTGTCCAAAGCCGCCCCATTCGGCTTGCGGAACGTAAGGGTGGTAGTCGTTGATCCAGACCGTCCCGTGACGCAGCGCTTCGGAGACCCGCTGGGCCTTCGAGGCGTCCGCCGTCCACACAGCGCCGGCCAGTCCGTAGACGGTGTCGTTCGCCAGCCGGATAGCTTCTTCCTCGGTGGTGAACGTTTCCACCGTCATGACGGGGCCAAAGGATTCCTCCTGGACCACGCGCATCGAGGTCTTGCACCCGTCCAACACGGTGGGCGGGTAGTAACTGCCTCCGGCCAGCTGAGGGCTGTCCGGAATGAAGCCCCCGCAGAGCAACCGCGCGCCCTCCGCAACTCCGGCCTGCACGTAGGCATGGACCTTGTCCCTGTGGGCCGTGGAGATCAGCGGGCCGGTCTGGGCCTCCTGGTCGAAGGGGCCGCCCAGCCGGATCTGGCGTGCACGGCGGACTACTTCGGCCACGAACTCCTCGTGAATGGACTCTTCGACAATGAGCCGCGCCCCGGCCGAGCAGACCTGTCCCGAGTTCAGGAAGACGGCAGTCAAGGCGTTGTCGATCGCGGCCTCCCGGTCAGCGTCGGCAAAGACCACATTCGGGTTCTTGCCGCCGAGCTCGAGGGCCACGCGCTTGACCGTCTGCGCCGCAGCCACCATGATCCGCTTGCCGGTTTCCAGCCCGCCCGTGAAGGAGACCAGATCGACCCGCGGATCCGAACTGAGCACAGCCCCGACCTCCGGTCCCGTTCCCGTCACGAGGTTCGCGACGCCGTCGGGCACGCCTGCTTCACGCAGCGTGTCCATGAGCAGGATGGACGTCGAAGGCGTCAACTCACTGGGCTTCAGGACAAAGGTATTCCCGGCCAACAGCGCCGGTGCAACTTTCCACGAAGCCTGCAGGAGCGGATAGTTCCACGGCGTGATGAGGCCGCAGACGCCCACGGGTGCATGGACGACCCGACTGATGGCGCCGGGCCGGCCGGTATCGATCACGCGGCCCGCGTCCGTGCCTGCCACGCTGCCGTAGTAGCGGAAGCAGGCTATGACGTCGTCGATGTCGTATTCGGCTTCGACCAGGCGCTTGCCGGTGTCGAGGGCTTCGGCCGCGGCGTATGCGGCCTTGTCCCGCTCCAGCAGCCCGGCCACGCGGAGCAGGATCGCGCCGCGTTCCAGTTCCGGCGTGGTCGGCCAGAGGCCGTCGTCGAACGCCTTCCGGGCGCTAGCCACCGCTGCCTCGGCATCGGCCGAGGTGCACTCGGCGACGTCGGCAACATGGGTGCCGTCCGCCGGACAGCTGATGCTGCGGATTCCCCCGGCGGACTGCTGCCAGCCGCCGTCAACGTAGCTGCCGCGCACCGTGTGGGTCTGGGAAAGTTGTGGGCTGTTCATGCCGCTCCTTGGTTCCTTGCCGGAGTGACCTGGGGCTGGCCGTCCAGGCTTTCCAGGCTGTCCGGAACCGGCCCGTCTGAACCCGGAACCGTGCCGTGCCGGTAGAACTCGGCGGCGATCGGAGCGAGGGGTTCGCGGCCCTGGATCAAGTCCGCAGCTTTCTCGGCCAGCATCATGACCGGCGCGTAGATGTTGCCGTTGGTCACGTAGGGCATTGCCGAAGCGTCGGCCACCCGTAGGCCCGAGGTGCCGTGCACCCTCATGCTGAGCGGGTCCACAACGGCCATGGG
This sequence comes from Arthrobacter sp. 2MCAF14, assembly GCF_052115645.1. Taxonomy (NCBI): domain Bacteria; kingdom Bacillati; phylum Actinomycetota; class Actinomycetes; order Micrococcales; family Micrococcaceae; genus Arthrobacter; species Arthrobacter sp. 2MCAF14. Next base: position 20,499 of record NZ_JBFRHB010000009.1, read on the forward strand.
ATCGGTGGCCGGACCCATCTTGGCGGTGCAGGATGGGTGCAGGGCGGTTTCGGCGTCGCGGGCTACCCAGTCGAGGATTTCCTCGTCGGTCTGGACGGCGGGGCCGGGGGAGAGCTCGCCGCCATTGAAAGGCGCCATGGCAGACTGCTCCAGGATGTTCCGGGAAATCCGTATGGCTTCGACCCACTCTCGCCGGTCCTGCTCCGTGGAAAGGTAGTTGAATTTCATGGACGGGTGGGCGGTTGGATCCGTGGAGGTGATCTTCAGGCTGCCGCGGGCGTCGGAATACATAGGCCCGATGTGCACTTGGTAGCCATGCTTGGCATCGGCTTTCTGGCCGTCGTAGCGGACGGCAACGGGCAGGAAGTGGAACATGAGGTTGGGGTAGGCCACGTCTTCGTTGGAGCGCACAAAGCCGCCGCCTTCGAAGTGGTTGGTGGCCGCTGGTCCTTTGCGCCCGAACAGCCACTGCAGGCCGATCCATGGATAGCGCCACAGGCTCAGGCTCGGCTGCATGGAGACCGGTTGGGTGCAGGCGTGCTGGATGTAGACCTCCAGGTGGTCCTGCAGGTTTTCGCCGACGCCGGGCAGGTCGACTACTGGCTTGATGCCGACGGACTTGAGGTGCGTGGAGTCCCCGACGCCGGACAACTGCAGGAGCTGCGGGGTGTTGATGGCCCCTCCGCACAGGACGACTTCCTGGGCATCGACGCTGTGCTGCTTGCCATTGCGGCGGTAGCTGACGCCGGTGGCCCTGACCTCGGAGGTTCCAATCCCGTCGAAGTTGATTTTCGAGACGAGCGCCCGGGTCCTGACCGTGAGGTTTGGCCGGTTGAGGTTCGGCCGCAAGTAAGCCCGGGAGGCAGAGAGTCGCTGGCCCTTGTGCACATTGCGGTCGAAGGGGCCGAAGCCCTCCTGCCGGTAACCGTTCACATCGTTGGTGCGCGCAAAACCGGCTTGTTGGGCGGCGCGGAAGAACGCCTGGAAGAGGGGATTGCGCGCGGGACCGCGTTCCAGGACCAAGGGTCCGTCGTGTCCGCGCAGTTCATCGTCGGGTTCCGCGGCGAGCGCGGTCTCCATGCGGTTGAAGTAGGGGAGGCAGTGCGCGAAGTCCCAGGTCTCCATCCCGGCGTCGGCTCCCCAGCGTTCGTAGTCCAAGGGGTTGCCACGCTGGAAGATCATCCCGTTGATGGAACTGGAGCCACCCAGGACCTTGCCGCGGGTGTGGGCGATCCGGCGTCCGTGCATGTGCGGCTCGGGGTCGGATTGGTAGCGCCAGTCGTAGAACCTGTTCCCGCTGGGGAAGGTGAGCGCCGCGGGCATCTGGATGAACAGGTCCCAGGGGTAGTCGCTGCGGCCAGCCTCCAGGACCAGGACGGTCTTGGAGGGGTCCGCGCTGAGCCTGTCCGCCAGCACCGATCCGGCGCTGCCCCCACCCACGATGACGTAGTCAAACTTTTCGTTGGCCATTAGTTGAACTCCTTTGAAGTGATCCCCATTGCTGTGTCGAGTAGCCAGGGGGCGTCAGCCCCGTAGCTTTTCCATGGTCGGATCCACGAGGGGATCGGTGGAGATGGTGGCGGGGATCCGCTTGCCGAAGTATTCGATCTCGACGGCGTCACCCTCGCCCGCTTCGGCGGGCAGCCAAGCGTAGGCGATGGGCTTCCGGACGGTGTAGCCGTAGGCGGCGCTTGTGACGTAGCCGGAGGGCTCTCCCTTGAAATAGACAGGTTCCTTGCCCAACACCACGGACGTGCCGTCGTCGACTGTCAGGCAACGCAAGCGGCGGTTGACGGGCAGTTCGCGGCGGGCTTTGAGGGCCTCGGCGCCAACGTATCCGTCCTTGTCCTTGCTGACGGAGAAGCCAAGGCCCGATTGGAAGGGCTCGTGCTCGGGGGTCATGTCGGTGCCCCATAGCCGGTAGCCCTTCTCGAGGCGCAGGCTGTTGAACGCACCGCGGCCGGCCGCGATGATGCCCTGCTCCTGGCCGGCCTCGAACAGCAGGTCCCAGAGCCTTTGGCCGTTTTCCGCCGTCGTGTACAGCTCCCAGCCCAACTCGCCTACGTAGGACAGCCGCATCGCGGTGACAGGGATCCCGCGGATTCGGACCTTCTTGGTCCGGAAGTACTTCAAACCGTCGTTGCTGAAATCGTCGTCGCTCACCTTGGCAATGACCTCGCGGGCCAGCGGTCCCCAAAGCCCCACACAACACGTGGAGCCGGTGATATCGCGGACCTGGACCCACTGGGTGACGTCCCCGGCGGTCTGCTTGCGGACCTCGGTGGTGAAGTAGTCGAAGTCGATGTTGCCGTTGGCTCCGACTTGGAAGGTGGTTTCGTCGAGGCGGGCCACCGTAATATCGCTGCGGATGCCGCCGTCGCCGTTGAGGAGCAGGCAGTAGGTCACCGCACCCGGCTTCTTGTCGACCTTCCCGGCGCTGAGGCGCTGCAAGAGGGCTTCGGCGCCCGGGCCGGAAACCTCCAGCCGCTTGAGCGGCGTCATGTCATAGAGCGCGACGGCGGTGCGCGTCTTCCACGCTTCGGCCGCGGAAATGGGGGAGTGGAACATGGCGGCCCATGGTTCGCGTTCAGGTGCGCGCCATTCTTCCGGGAGCACCTCCAGCAAGCCGCGGTTGGCCTCGAACCAGTGCGGGCGCTCCCAACCCTGGGCTTCGAGGAAGAACGCCCCGAGCTCCTTCTGCCGCGCATTGAACGGGCTCACGCGCAGTTCGCGGGGGGAGACGCGCGGCTGCAGCGGGTGCAGGACATCGTAGATCTCCACGAAGTTCTGCTGGGAGGTTTCGCTGACATAGCTCTCCGCAGTCTGGATTTCCTCGAAGCGGGAGACTTCGCATTCGTGGAGCGGAATCCGGGATTGGCCCTCGATCAAGAGCTCGGCCACTGCCCTGGCCACGCCGGCGGAGTGCGTCACCCACACGGCCTCGGCAACGAAGAACCCTTCAACCTCCTTGGACTCGCCCACCAGGGGACCGCCGTCCGGGGTGAAGGAGAAGATGCCGTTGAAGCCATCCGCAATCCCCGCGCCGGCAAGTGCCGGAAGGAGTTCCTTGGAGTCCTCCCAGCTCGGCAGGAAGTCCTCTTCGGTAAACGCCAGGCGGGACGGCATCCGGTGCTCGGACATGTCCGCCGCAGCAACCTCGGGCAGCTCCCGGAGGTCCACGGGCATGGGCTTGTGGGCGTAGGAGCCAATGCCCATCCGGTCCCCGTGCTCGCGGTAGTAGAGGTCTTTGTCCTGGTGGCGAAGGATGGGCATCCACGCGCCGTTGGCGGGATCAAGCAGCCGCGAGGCATCGTTCCGGCCCACGAGCTCCGGTACGGAGGTGGTCTTGACGTATTGGTGGGCCAGCGGGAGGAGTGGCACGGACATGCCCACCATGGCGCCGATCCTGGGTCCCCAGAACCCGGCGCAGGAGACCACGATGTCAGCCGGGATCACGCCGTCGGGCGTTACGACCCCCGTGACTTTGCCGCCTGTCTGTTCAATGCCGGTAACGGGAGTGGAACCGCGGAACGTGACGCCTGCGGCGCTCGCCTTGGCGATGAGCAGGCCGACGGCGCGGGCCGCGGAAGCCAGGCCGTCGGAGGGTACGTAGAGACCTCCGAGTACCTTTTCCTGATCGAGCAGCGGGTAGTGCTTGGCGCACTCGTCCGGATCGATGAGCCGGCCTTCGACACCCCACGACGCCGCGTAGCCCAGCTTGCGCTTGAGGTCCTCCAGGCGCCCTGGCGTGGTGGCCACCTCAAGACCGCCCACCTGGTTGAAGCAGGAGACGCCGGAACCGCTGAGGGAGAGCAGCTTGTCCACGGTGTAGGACGCGAATTCGGTCATGGCCTTGGAGGCGTTGGTCTGGAACACGAGGCCGGGGGCGTGCGATGTTGAGCCGCCCGCCAACGTCAACGGGCCCTGCTCGACCACGGTGATGTTGGTCCAGCCGCGGGTGGACAGCTCATCCGCAAGATTGGCGCCGACGATGCCGGCTCCGATGATGACGACGCGGGGTGTTGTGGACATGCGTGTTGCTCCTGAGGTAAGGCGTACGGAAGTTTGGGGCTCGCCGGAAGCTAGACGTGGCCGTCGACGGTCAACCCGGGCGGCAGGTTGGGCTCGTCCTCAGATTCCTTGACCATGATCTGGCCGTCCACTACCAGGACTTCGTGGACCCTGACGGGCAGTTTGGCCGGAGGCGCATCGGCGGCTCCCGTGCGGAGGTTGAACTTTGAAGCATGGAGGGGGCACTCCACCCAGCAGTCCTCTACCCAGCCGTCGGCGAGGGAGGCGTCTTGGTGCGTGCAGGTGTCGTCGAGGGCAAAGAGTTCGCCCTCTTCGGTGTGGAATACGGCAATCGGCGGAGACGTCTCAAGTCGAATCGCGTCCCCCGGAGCCAACGAGCTAAGCGGACAAGCACTGTGCATCTCACGAACCTCTTTCACCGGATTGGTCGAAAACCTGGGGGCGGTTGTTTCATGATCAACGAAGATCACGATACGCAACAGAGTGATGGACCTCACAGGGGCTTGTCAAGAGGTGGAAATTACTGCGCAGATTGCTTGACACGCGATGTGAAGGCCGTCACACTGTTTCGCATAACGAAGGTCGTTGCGTAATGCGCAATAAAATTTCGAACGGCTCAACGAGGAGGAAGCCATGGAGACATTGGCGATCGTGGGCGCATCATTGGCTGGACTTTCCGCCGCCCGCGCTGCCCGCGCGCAAGGTTTTTGTGGCCGGCTGCTCATCATTGGAGATGAGCAGCAGCGGCCCTATGACCGTCCGCCCCTGTCCAAGGAGTTCCTGGCAGGAAAGATCGGCATCAAGCACTTGATGTTGGAAGCGGAAGAGGCGGGAACGGCAGATCCCCTGCAGGCCGAATGGCTGCTGGGCTCGCCTGCACGAAGCTTTGACGCCGCCACCAGGACCATCACGCTAGGCGACGGGCGCACGGTGGTGGCTGACGGCGTCGTGATTGCCACGGGAGCCTCGGCGCGGACGCTGCCCGAACTTGCGGGCCTATCCAATGTCTTTACGCTGCGGACTCTTGAGGATGCGCAGGACCTGGCTCCGGAACTCGTTCCGGGCGGCCGCCTGCTGGTGGTTGGCGCAGGCTTCATCGGCGCGGAGGTGGCGTCAACGGCCAAGGGCCTGGGAATGGACGTGACCATTATCTGCAAGAGCCCGATCCCGCTGAGCGCTCCGATCGGTCCGGAGATGGCTGCTGTCATGGCCACGCTCCACGGGACCAATGGAGTGGAACTGATTTGTGACACGGGAATCGACTCGTATTACAGCTACGAAGGAAATGTGACCGGTGTCAGGCTCAGCGACGGCCAGTACCGTTCCGCCGACGTCGTACTCCTTGGAATCGGCGCGGTCCCCAACGTCGGGTGGCTGGCCGGTTCGGGCTTGGCGATCGACGACGGCGTCACGTGCGATTCGATGGGCCGGACCAACGTCCCCGGCGTGGTTGCCGTGGGAGACTGCGCGGCCTGGTTCGACGAACGCAGCGGGCAGCACCATCGCGTGGAGCATTGGAGCGGCGCCCAGGAACGTGCCGCCCTTGCCGTGACAGCGCTCTTGGATCACTCAGCCGCACCCCAACCGCTCAACCTGCCGTACTTCTGGTCTGACCAGTACGGAGTAACGCTCCAGTTCGCCGGCCATGCGCGGGACGCGGAGCGCGTCGAAATTGAGGCAGGGCAGCTCCAGAACCACAGCTTCCTGGCCGTGTACTACCGGGGCGAGGAACCAGTGGGCGTTCTAGGTGTGAACCAGCCGCGTCTGTTCACCCGTTGGCGCCGGCAACTCAACGCCCGCAACGCCCCGCCCGTCCTGGCAACCCCTTAGACATTCCAAGCCTCAACCACGTTCATCACTGAATAGGAGTCAGCATGACCACTGAAGTTGTTTCCCCCAGCCTGATCCCCACTCTCCCCGGCCACACTTATGTCAGTGAAGACATCTTCCGCGCCGAGCAAGAGCACATCTTTGAACAAATGTGGTTCTGCGCAGTGCGCACCGCGGACCTGGAGAAGGCCGGCTCGTTCAAAACGATGCAGATCGGCCGCGAGAGCGTGCTCATCAACCGCACCCGCAAGGGGGAAATCCGCGCGTTCTACAACATCTGCCGGCACCGTGGCGTGAAGCTGTGCATGGAGGAGTCCGGCGAGGCCAACCGCTCGTTCCAGTGCCCGTACCACGCCTGGACCTACGATCTTGAGGGAAAGCTCATCGCGGCCCCCAACCTCACCAAGATGCCGGATATCGATCGCAACGAATACGGGCTGGTCAAGGTCCACGTCCGCGAATACATGGGCTACGTCTGGGTCTGCCTCGCGGATGAGCCGCCGTCGTTCGAGGAAGACGTCATGGGTGCGATCGAGGAACGCCTCGGGGACCTGCGGGCTGTTGACAACTATGACATCGCGAACCTGAGCCTTGGCCGGCGCATCAAGTATGACGTCAAGGCCAACTGGAAGCTCATCATCGAAAACTTCATGGAGTGCTACCACTGCGCCACGATCCACCCCGAACTCACCGAAGTCCTGCCCGAGTTCGCCGACGGCCTGGCGGCACAGTATTTTGTGGGCCACGGCGCCGAGTTCGGTGACGACATCAAGGGCTTCACGATTGACGGTTCCGAAGGCCTGGATCGAATTCCCGGAGTCGGGGATGACCAGGACCGCCGGTACTACGCAGTGACCATCAAGCCGAATGTCTTCGTCAACCTGGTTCCGGACCATGTCATCATCCACCGCATGTTCCCGCTGGCCGCCGACCACACGATCGTCGAATGCGACTGGCTGTACCTGCCTAGCGTGGTGGAATCCGGCAAGGACGTGAGCGCATCGGTAGAGCTCTTCCACCGGGTCAACGAGCAGGACTTCGACGCCTGCGAACGCTGCCAGCCAGCCATGGGTTCCAAGATCTACGCCAAGGGCGGCGTCCTGGTACCGAGCGAGCACCACATCGAGGCGTTCCACAGCTGGGTCACCAACAAGATCGCCGACGTACCCGCCGACAGCTAGCCTGAAGAATGTCTGTCTTGTGACGAGCTACCGCGAACTTAGGAAAAGGAACACCAGCTAATGGTTTACAAAGTACGGGCGGTCATCGCCAAGGAAAAGAACGCTCCAGTCTCCGTGGAGACCATCCTGGTGCCCGACCCCGGTCCGGGCGAGGCGCTGGTGGACATCCTCACCTGCGGCGTTTGCCACACCGACCTGCATTACAAGCAGGGCGGCATCACCGATGATTTCCCCATCCTGCTCGGCCACGAGGCCACAGGTGTGGTCAGCGCCGTAGGACCGGACGTCACTGAAGTAGCGCCCGGGGACCGCGTGATCTTGAACTGGCGTGCCGTGTGCGGGGAATGCCGGGCGTGTGCCAAGGGCCAGCCGCAGTACTGCTTCAACACGCACAATGCCACCCAGAAGATGACCCTGGAGGACGGCACTGAACTTACACCGGCCCTGGGGATCGGCGCCTTCGCCGAGAAGACCCTCGTGGCCGCCGGGCAATGCACCAAAGTAGACGACGACGTCGATCCCGCCGCGGTCGGGCTGCTCGGCTGCGGTGTGATGGCAGGCATCGGCGCCGCCATCAACACAGGTGAGGTCAAGCGGGGCGAGTCCGTGGCCGTGATCGGCTGCGGGGGCGTCGGCATCGCCGCCATTGCCGGGGCAAAGCTCGCCGGCGCCACCACGATCATCGCCGTGGACATCGACGCCAACAAAATAGAGATGGCCAAGTCCTTGGGAGCCATGCACGGTATCAACTCCAGCCAGGAGGACCCCGTCGAGGCCATCCGGTCGCTGACCGGCGGCAACGGTGCCGATGTGGTGATCGACGCCGTCGGACGCCCCGAGACCTTCAAGCAGGCCTTCTACGCGCGCGACCTCGCCGGCCGCGTGGTGCTGGTGGGCGTCCCGACGCCGGGCATGTTGCTGGAACTGCCCCTGCTGGATGTCTTCGGCCGCGGCGGTTCGCTGAAGTCCTCCTGGTACGGGGACTGCCTGCCGTCCCGCGACTTCCCGATGCTGGTGGCGCACTACAAGCAGGGGAACCTTGACCTGGACGCGTTCGTGTCGGAACGGATCACCATCGACCAGGTGGAAGAAGCGTTCGCGAAGATGCACGAGGGCAAAGTGCTGCGCTCGGTAGTGGAAATCGCATGAGCGTCACCATCGAAAACCTCGTCACCTCGGGCACGTTTTCGCTCGACGGCGGCACCTGGGACGTGGACAACAACGTCTGGATCGTCGGCAATGACGACGAATGCGTGATCATCGACTGCCCGCACGACGCCTCGGCGATCATCGACCAAGTTCGTGGCCGGAAGGTGCGCGCCATCTTGCTCACCCATGCTCACAACGACCACATCGGAGCAGCGCTCGACGTGGCGAAGGCCGTGAACGCGCCGATCTACCTGCACCCGGCGGACATGGTTCTGTGGGAGCAGGTGTACCCGGATGCCGCGCCGGACCGTTACATTGCAGACGGCGACATCTTCGAAGTGGCGGGCACGGCCCTGCAAGCCATCCACACGCCAGGCCACTCACCGGGTTCCACGTGCTTCTACCTGGAAAGTGAAGGCACGGTGTTCACGGGGGACACCCTCTTCAACGGCGGTCCGGGGGCGACGGGCAGGTCGTTCAGCGACCACCCGACCATCCTGGCCTCGATTCGGGAACGCCTCCTGACGCTTCCCGCGGAAACCGTGGTCCGGACCGGGCATGGCGGGGACACCACCATCAAAGCCGAGGGGGACAACCTCGCCCAGGCAGAGCTGGATCGCCAGGTCGACGGCGTTTAGGCGCCGCTGGCTGCGGTGTAACCCATCTTGACGCTGATTGAATACCCGGCTTGCTTGAGCGCATCGAGCAGGCCGGGTATTTTTTCCGGCTCAAAACGGAAGGCCGGCCCGGAAAGGCTGATGGCTCCGATCACCGTGCCGCTATGGTTGCGGATCGGAACGGCGACGGCGTTGAGTCCGCGTTCGAGTTCTTCATACGTGGCGGCGTACCCGGCCTCCGCGATGACCGGCATTTGATGCTCCAGCTCGTCCCGGTCGGTGATGGTCTGTGGCGTGTATCGCGCCTGGCCGGATTCCCTGAGAACGCGGTCACGCGTCGCAGGTGGCAGCGCTGCAAGCATGACCTTGCCGCTGGACGTCGCGTGGAGCGGGGTGAGCCCACCGATCCAGTCCTGCGTGCCAAGCGTGTTGGGACCGATGGCCTGATCCACATTGACCGCGAAATTTGACCGCAGCACGGCCAGGTTGGCAGTCTCCGCGAACTTCTCCGCCAGGGCTTCGAGATCTTCCCGGGCCTCCCTCACCAAGCTGAGACGGGCCGGAATGGCACTGGCCAAGCGCAGGATGTTGAAACCGAGTTGGTACTTTCCGCGCTCGTGATTCTGCTGCACCATGCCACGGGCGTCCAGGGCGCTCAGCAGTCGCGACGCCGTTGACTTGTGGACGCCCATTTCCTCCGCGATCTCACTCACGCCGGCATCTCCGTTGCGGGCGATGATTTCGAGCACCGTGATGGCCCGGTCCACGGACTGCACCCCGGCGTGCTGCGCGGCGGCGGGATCGGTATCGGGGTCGTTGGAAATGCTTGCATCAGCGTCCATGTGGTTCATCGTCTCAAACGCCGTCAAATGAGTGGCCTCTCCGGGCAGCGTGTCTTGGGGTACTGCGGTCTGTCTCGCCTGCCTGGATATAGGATCGGTCGATATGGCACTGCGACTTGTTCAAGTGAATTTCAAGGCCCGGGATGACTCGGCCCTCGGCAGGTTTTGGGGGGAGGTCCTTGGCTGGGATATTTCCAGCGAAGGACCCGGTGTGAGCAATGTTGAACCCGTCGGCTTCATCGGGCCGGACCCCGTTGCCGTCTGCGTCGACGTCGTCACGGTCCCGGACCCCGAAACGGTGAGGTACCGCGCCCACCTCGACCTCGCCACGACCTCTGAGGCCCATCAAGCGGAGCTTGTGGCGCGCCTGTTGAAGCTCGGCGCGACGCCCGCCGACATTGGCCAAGGCGATGTGCCGTGGACGGTCCTGGCCGACCCGGAGGGCAACCTGTTCTGTGTGCTGGAGCCTCGGCCGATCTACCGGGACACCGGGCCGATCGCAGCGGTGGTGGTCAATTGTGCGGATCCGCGGGCCATGGCCCGGTTCTGGAGCGGGGCGATGGACTGGACCCTGCACGAGGTGCGCGACGATCTTGCGCGGCTGCGTTCGGCCAAGGGTGTTGGGCCGTATCTGGAGTTCGTCCGGACACCCGCCGCGAATTCCGCGTGTGGCCGTGTACATCTCGACCTGAGACCGTACCGCGGCGATGATCAAGCGGCAGAGGTGGCCCGGCTGCGGGCCCTGGGCGCCACGGACGCCAACGTCGGCCAGGGCGACGTGCCATGGGTATGCCTCGCCGACACGGAGGGCAACGAATTCTGCGTCCTCACCCCCGGCTGACGCAGCGCTTCGAGACTAGCGGCTCGCCGAACCAGCAGGGGAGCCGGGAACGAAAGGCGGAGGCCTAAAATCATTGTCCGTTAGGTTCCCGGGTCCATGGGTTATCCAGCGAAGGACCAAGAGGACCAGAATCAACGAAAGGGCGGCGCCAACTAGCAAAACAGGAAATCGCCACTTCATTCTCGGCATCCGCAAACCCCTCGATTTAAAACAGCTGACACGCGTCCCTTATGGCCTGACTGCGATTGCGCAGCAAAGCATCGTCCCCCGCACTGGCCGCCTTCGCAATGAACCATGGGGCAGCAACCATGTCAACCACGCGGGCCATCACAAACTCCATATCGGGGTCAAGACGCGATCCGGCGCGACAGGGATACCGAACTGGCCAGCCTGCCCGCATTCCTTCGCCCCACCTCGAACCTACTGGCCCATGTTTGAAGTTGTTTTTGGTTTGGCTTTGGCGAGGATTTCCTCGGGTGTCTTGATCACGCCCTCACGCTCAGGGTTCTATGTGCTTCTCCTCGCTACCACTCAAATATGGGCGATTCGCCACTCATTTTGATTCGGAAGACCACTCAGTGCAGTTTTCCCTTGTTAGCGTTTGCGATGAAGGCCCCCGTCGCGCGTTAAAGAACTCGGTGTCGGGGGTTGGGACGTGTCGTCGCCTCGCCCCTGCGTGCGGATCATAGGTCACGGCAATGGTCAAAAAGGAGATGACCAATCATGCAGCCCTTGGTAAGGAAGCGCTCAGGCGTTGCGCTCTCCAGATTTTTCCTGCTGGGAGCGGCCATCTTGTTGATTTTGCCGCTCTATCCGTTCACAGCTATCTCTGCTGTCCTGTCAGGATCTGCCCTCTTTCTTGCAGCCAGAGAAACGCCGAGTCGGAACCGCACCGTTACCATGGCCACGGCCGTTGTGCTGTTCGGAATGGTCATCTTCTTGACGCTCCTGAGCCTGCAGACAGGAACAATTGGCCCCCACGGCGGCGAGGTCTCGAAAGTGTAGCTCCCGCTGTTCAACGCTCTCAGGCGCGCACGACGGCGACACGCCCCGAAAAGGACACGTCGCCGTCGTTGTTAATTCCTTCGGTGCGGGCCGCCGTCGATCGCCTCAAGCCGTTCCTTCTTGGGCGCCGTCGTGCCACACTTGGTGGACTATCGATTGACTGGGGGATCCGGGTCAGGAGATTGGTATGTGTGTTCTGATGCAACCTCGCACCTCGGGCCGCCGGCTGGTGGTGATCGAGCCATGAACATCGGTTGGGCTTACTTCATGTCGGGAATAATCGCAGTTGACTCGCTCTTACTGGGATTGCTGCTGTTGAACCTGAAGTGGCCTAGGCACTGGAAGAGATGACGCCTGAGGTCCTCGAACCTAGAGCACCTTGCGGATCGTTTCTTCGAAACTCACCACGTGGTGCAGGGCGAGCGCAGCCGCCCTGTCCTCATCGCCGTCGGCGATTGCGGTGAGCAACTCAGCGTGCTCTGCGACGTGGCCCGTCACTGAAGGCATCTTGTCCAGCATGTGGCACCAGATGCGTGTTGCCAGGTTGTCGTAGCGGATCAGCACGTCCTCGAGGTGCGGGTTGGCCGCGGCCTTGTAGATGAGCCGGTGCACCTGGATGTCGTAGCGCATGAGTTCCTGCTGCCCGGCGTCGTGCGCTTCCAGGCCGCTTATGGCTGCCGCGACCTCGCGCAGTTCCTCCCGCAGCTTGGGGCTGGCCATGCGGGCAGCGCGCCGCGAGGCCAAGGGCTCAAGCAGTTCCCGGATTTCGGACACATCCGCCAATTGGGTGATGTCGACGCCGGTGGCGAAGGTTCCGCGGCGGGGATACGACACCACGAGGTGGTCGCTTTCGAGCCGCTTGATGGCCTCGCGCACGGGCGTCCGTCCGATGCCGAGTTCCGCGGCAATCTGACCGTCGTTGATGGGGTCGCCGGGTTTGATGTCCAGCATGATGAGCCGGTCGCGCAGGAGCAGGTAGGCGTTTTCCGCCAAGGACGTTCCCTGTGTGCCTGTGTCCAGTGCCTCCAGTGCAGTGCTCATGTGCCCTCTCCCGTTTGTCACAATTCCAAGTCTGGCGGATCAGTTGCTGCCGGGCTGTTGACGGTTGTGTGATCTCCAACATACTATGGCAACAGTTCTAATATATCAGTTGCTGATTAGTCAGTAAATATAAGTATCTCAAAAGGAGACCATGATGGTTGAACCGCTGATCCGCCCGCTCGCCCAGGCGGACCCGGAGGTTGAACAGGCGATCGCCCAGGAACTCATCCGCCAGCAGTCCACGCTGGAAATGATCGCCTCCGAAAACTTCGCCCCTGCAGCCGTCATGCAGGCACAGGGCTCGGTCCTGACCAACAAGTACGCGGAAGGCTACCCGGGCAAGCGCTACTACGGCGGCTGCGAGCACGTCGACGTCATCGAGCAGCTGGCCATCGACCGCGTCAAGGCTCTCTTCGGCGCCGAAGCCGCAAATGTCCAGCCGCACTCCGGCGCCCAGGCCAATGCCGCAGCCATGTTCGCGCTCCTCGAGCCGGGGGACACCATCATGGGCCTCGACCTCGCACACGGCGGCCACCTGACCCACGGCATGCGCATTAACTTCTCCGGCAAGCTGTACAACGTCATCCCGTACCACGTCAGTGAATCCGATCTCCGGGTGGATATGGCGGAAGTCGAAGCCCTGGCCCTGGAACACCGCCCGAAGCTGATCGTTGCCGGCTGGTCCGCGTACTCGCGCCACTTGGATTTCGCCGAATTCCGCCGCATCGCCGACCTCGTGGGCGCCTACCTCATGGTGGACATGGCCCACTTCGCCGGCCTCGTCGCCGCGGGACTGCACCCCAACCCCGTCCCGTATGCCGACGTCGTGACCACCACGACCCACAAGACTCTCGGCGGTCCGCGCGGCGGAGTGATCCTGTCGAAGGAACAATACGCACGCAAGATCAACAGCGCAGTCTTCCCCGGCCAGCAGGGCGGCCCACTGGAGCACGTGATCGCGGCCAAGGCGGTCGCGTTCAAGATGGCAGCAGAGCCCGAATTCCAGGAACGCCAGGTGCGGGTGCTGGAAGGCGCCAAGCTCCTTGCCGAACGGCTCTTGAAGGAAGACGTGGCCGCAGCAGGGATCTCGGTGGTCAACGGAGGCACCGACGTCCACCTCGTCCTCGTTGACCTGCGCCACTCGGAACTGGACGGACAGCAAGCCGAGGACACCTTGCACCGCATCGGCATCACCGTGAACCGCAACGCCGTCCCGTTCGACCCGCGTCCGCCGATGGTTTCCTCGGGACTCCGGATCGGCACTCCGGCACTAGCCGCCCGCGGCTTCGGCGCCAAGGAATTCGCGGAGGTCGCGGACATCATCGCGACGGCGTTGATCGCCGCAGCAAGCGACGGCACTCTAGGTGACCACACCGCCGTCGAACTCCGTGCGAGGGTTACCGCGCTCGCCGAACAATTCCCGCTTTACGCGCATCTTTCCCAGAGTGGCAGCGGCAACGACGCCGCTGCGACCGAACTTGAGGCAGAAATGATTGGAGCAGCCCAGTGAGCGCAGACCAACTCCCCGAACACCCGGATTTCCTGTGGCGTAACCCGGAGCCCAAGGCTTCCTACGACGCCGTGATCGTGGGCGGTGGCGGCCACGGCCTCGCCACCGCATACTTCCTCGCCAAGAACCACGGAATGACCAACATCGCCGTCTTGGAAAAAGGCTGGCTGGCCGGCGGCAACATGGCCCGAAACACCACGATCATCCGTTCCAACTACCTCTGGGACGAGAGCGCTGCTATCTACGAGCACGCCCTGAAGCTCTGGGAGATCCTGCCCGAGGAACTTGAATACGACTTCCTCTTCAGCCAGCGGGGCGTCATGAACCTCGCCCACACCCTGGGCGACGTCCGCGAAAGCGTCCGCCGCGTCGGCGCGAACAAGCTCAACGGGGTGGACGCCGAATGGCTGGACCCGCAGCAAGTCAAGGAACTCTGCCCCATCCTGAACATCAGCGACAACATCCGCTACCCGGTCATGGGCGCCACGTACCAGCCCCGTGCAGGCATCGCGAAGCACGACCACGTCGCGTGGGCCTTCGCCCGCAAGTGCGACGAGCTCGGCGTGGACATCATCCAGAACTGTGAAGTGACAGGCTTCCTCAAGGACGGCAACCGCGTGGTGGGCGTCAAGACCAACCAAGGAACCATCCACACCGAAAAAGTTGGCCTCGCCGCGGCCGGCCACAGCTCGGTCCTCGCCGAAATGGCAGGATTCCGCCTCCCGATCCAGTCGCACCCCCTCCAGGCGTTGGTGTCCGAACTGCATGAACCCGTCCACCCCACGGTGGTCATGTCCAACCACGTGCACGTCTACGTTTCCCAGGCACACAAGGGCGAACTGGTCATGGGCGCGGGCGTGGACTCCTATAACGGCTATGGCCAGCGGGGCTCCTTCCACGTGATCGAGCACCAGATGGCCGCCGCCGTCGAACTTTTCCCGATCTTCGCCCGGGCCCACGTGCTCCGGACCTGGGGCGGAATCGTGGACACCACCATGGATGCGTCGCCGATCGTCGGACTCTCGCCGGTGGAGAACATGTTCGTCAACTGTGGCTGGGGAACGGGTGGCTTCAAGGGCACGCCCGCTGCCGGCCTGACGTTCGCCCACACCATCGCCACGGGTACTCCGCACGAGCTCAACAAGCCTTTTGCGCTGGAACGCTTCGAGACCGGTGCCCTGATCGACGAACACGGCGCCGCCGCCGTCGCCCACTAGCCGCAGCCCTTTAGGAGACCAACCATGCTGCTCATCAGCTGCCCCAATTGCGGGCCACGAGACGAAACCGAATTCCACTACGGCGGCCAGGCCCACGTTGCCTACCCGGAAAACCCGGACGCGCTGACGGACCGCCAGTGGGCCGAGTACTTGTTCTACCGCGACAACACGAAAGGCGCCTTCGCCGAACGCTGGGTGCACAGCACCGGTTGCCGCCAATGGTTCAACATGCTCCGCGACACCGTCAGCTACGACATCCAGGCCATCTACAAAATGGGCGAACCGCGCCCCGATGTGAACACCCGAGCAGCCACCACTCCGGAAGGAGCCACGAAGTGACCCCGCAGAACGCCCGCCTCGCCACCGGCGGCCGCATCGACCGCAGCATCTCCTGGCGGTTCACCGTGGACGGCCAGGAATACACCGGGCATCCCGGAGACACCGTTGCTTCAGCATTGCTGGCCAGCGGCCGCATCAACGTCGGCAACTCGCTCTATGAGGACCGGGCCCGCGGCATCATGTCCGCCGGCGTGGAAGAATCCAACGCCCTGGTCAAGGTGGCTGCCCGCTTTCCCGGCCATGTCGCCGAGTCGATGCTTCCCGCGACCACCGTGTCCCTCGTGGACGGGCTCAGCGTTGAGTTCCTGAACGGCCTTGGCAAGCTCGACCCCAACGAGGACCGTGCCGAGTACGACAAGAAATACGTCCACACCGAAGTCCTGGTGGTTGGCGGCGGCGTTTCCGGCCTCGCGGCAGCCCGTGAAGCCGTCCGCACCGGCGCCCGGGTCATCCTGATCGACGACCAGCCCGAACTCGGCGGCTCGCTGCTTTCCGGTTCTACTGCACCGGAACTCGCTGAGACGATCGAAGGCAAAGTGGCGCTGGAATGGATCGCCGACGTTGAGGCCGAGCTCGTCTCCGCCGCCGAATGCACCGTCCTCAACCGCACCACGGCCTTCGGCTCCTACGACGCGAACTATGTGATCGCGGCACAGAACCGTACGGACCACCTCGGCAGCCCGGCCGCGGACGGCGTCTCCCGCCAGCGTATTTGGCACATCCGTGCCAAGCAGGTGGTCCTCGCCCCCGGCGCACACGAGCGTCCGCTCGTCTTCGAGAACAACGACCGTCCCGGCATCATGCTGGCCTCGGCGGTCCGGAGCTACCTCAACCGCTACGCAGTCGCTGCCGGGCGGAGGGTCGTCATCGGCACCACCAACGATTCGGCCTACCTATTGGCCGCGGATCTGCTCGCCGCTGGTGTCAAGGTCGCCGCCGTCGTCGACGCCCGCCCGAAGCTTAGCGACAAAGCGGCAGCCGCCATCGAAAGCGGCATCCGCGTCCTCGTCGGCAGCGCCGTCGCCGATACCTCCGGCGCGGGAGAGAACGGCCGGCTCGACGGCGTCACCATCCGCAGCCTCAACGACGACGGCGAAGTCACCTCGGGCGTCGAACGGATCGCTTGCGATCTGCTGGCGGTTTCCGGTGGCTGGAGTCCGGTGGTCCACCTCCACAGCCAGCGCCAAGGCAAGTTGCGTTGGGACGATGACCTGGCAGGCTTTGTGCCGAGCTCCGTCGTCAAGGACCAGCACGTGGTCGGCGCCGGACGCGGAATCTACGAGCTCGCGGACTGCCTCGGCGAAGGCGTATCCGCGGGTGCCGCGGCCGCCATCGCCGCGGGGTTCAGCTCCCAGACGGTGCCCGCCGAGATCAAGGCGCCGGTTGCCTCCGCCCCCACCCGCCAGTTGTGGCTGGTGCCGGGCCAGAGCGGAAACGCGGGGGAGTGGCACCACCACTTCGTCGACTTCCAGCGCGACCAGTCCGTGGCTGACGTGCTCCGTTCCACCGGGGCCGGAATGCGCTCGGTGGAACACATCAAGCGGTACACCTCCATCAGCACCGCCAACGACCAGGGTAAGACGTCCGGCGTCAACGCCATCGGCGTGATCGCGGCGGCCCTCAAGCAGGCTGGCGAAGCATCCCGCGGCATCGGTGACATCGGAACCACGACCTACCGGGCACCGTTCACGCCCGTGGCCTTCGCAGCCTTGGCGGGACGCCAGCGCGGCGAGCTGTTCGATCCCGCCCGCGTCACCTCCATCCACCCCTGGCACGTTGCCCAGGGAGCGCTCTTCGAGGACGTCGGCCAGTGGAAGCGTCCCTGGTACTACCCGCAAGCGGGCGAAGACATGGACGCCGCCGTGCTCCGCGAATGCGCCGCAGTCCGCGAGTCGGTGGGCTTCATGGACGCCACCACCTTGGGAAAGATCGAGATCCGTGGCAAGGATGCCGGGGAGTTCCTGAACCGCATCTACACCAACGCCTTCAAGAAGCTCGCCCCCGGATCGGCCCGCTACGGGGTCATGTGCACCCCGGACGGCATGATCTTCGACGACGGCGTGACCCTGCGCCTCGACGAGGGCCGCTACTTCATGACCACCACCACCGGCGGCGCCGCCAAGGTCCTTGACTGGCTCGAGGAGTGGCACCAGACCGAGTGGCCGGAACTCGACGTAGTATGCACGTCGGTGACTGAACAGTGGACGACGATTGCCGTCGTCGGACCCAAGTCCCGCGCCGTGATCGCCAAGGTCGCCCCGCAACTGGCGGCCGACGGCGGGTTGGACGCCGGAGCGTTCCCGTTCATGACGTTCCGCGAGACCACGCTGGCCTCCGGAGTTCAGGCACGGGTTTGCCGGATTTCGTTCTCCGGTGAGCTTGCCTACGAAATCAATGTTCCGTCCTGGTACGGGCTCAACACCTGGGAAGCCGTTGCTGCGGCAGGGGCCGAGTTCAACATCACCCCGTACGGCACCGAGACCATGCACGTGCTTCGTGCCGAGAAGGGCTACCCGATCGTCGGGCAGGACACGGACGGCACCGTCACCCCGCAGGACGCCGGGATGGAATGGATCGTTTCCAAGGCAAAGGACTTCATCGGCAAGCGTTCCTACAGCCGCGAGGACGCGGTCCGCACTGACCGCAAGCACCTGGTCAGCGTCCTGCCGGCAGACGGTTCGTTCCGTCTTCCGGAAGGCACACAGCTCGTGGAAAAGGGAATTCCGGTCAACCCGGCTTACGGCCCCGTGCCGATGCAGGGCTTCGTGACTTCGAGCTACCACAGTGCCGCTTTGGGCCGTTCCTTCGGCCTGGCACTGATCACCAACGGCCGCAACCGCATCGGCGAGACCTTGGTGGCCTCCGTCGGCGACCAGTTGCTGGACGTCGTTGTGGGAGAAACCGTACTTTTCGACGCTGAAGGGACCCGTAAAGATGGCTGAAACAGCAACACCCGCAAACCCCGAGACGCTCCGTGCCGCACGCCGCAGCCCGGCGTCGCACCTGGCACCGACCTTCGAGTCCGGTTCCGTGGCCGGAACCGTGGCGTTGAAGGAAATCCCGTTCCAAACCATGGTGGGGATCCGGGTTGACAGGAATTCCGACGCCGGAGCCCGCCTCGCGTCCGTGGCTGGCGGCCTGCCGGCGGCCTGCGGTGAGATCGGCGGGGATGAGAGGGCCACCACCCTGTGGCTTGGGCCGGAAGAATTCCTGGTGGTCGCACCGGAATCGGCCCACGATTCCCTGGGCGGAGACCTTGTCCGCGCCCTTGTGGAGGCCTTGGGCGACGACCCTGGGCAAGTGGTGGACTTGTCCGCCAACCGCACCACCTTCGAGCTGTCCGGGATCCGGGCGCGAGACGTCCTTGAGAAGGGTTGTTCGCTGGACCTGCACCCCCGCGCCTTCAGCACCGGAACGGCCCTGGCCACGGAAATCGGCAACATCCCCGCCATGCTGTTCAAGACCGGCGAGGACAGTTTCCGGATCTTCCCGAGGGCGTCGTTCGCCGACTTCCTGGGCCGCTGGTTGCTTGACGGTATGAGGGAATACGCCTCTCCTGAGGTCCCCTGATGGCACTGAGCGTTCTTGACCTGTTTTCCATTGGCATCGGGCCGTCGTCGTCGCACACGGTCGGCCCGATGCGGGCGGCAAAGCAGTTCACCGACGGCCTGGAATCCTCCGGGCAACTCGCGGCAACGGTGCGCGTCCAGGCAGAGCTCTTCGGCTCGCTGGGCGCCACTGGCCGCGGCCACGGCTCGGATAAAGCCGTGGTGCTGGGACTGCAGGGTCAATCGCCGGAAACAGTGGACACCTCCACTGCCGACGACCAGGTTGCGGCGGCCGCGCTGGACGCCGAATTGCGGATCGCCGGACACCACCGCGTGGACTTCAACTGGGATCAAGACGTGCTCCTGCACCGACGCAAATCCCTGCCTGCCCACCCCAACGGGATGACTTTCCGGGCCCTCGACCATGCCGGCACAGTGCTCAGCGAACGCAGCTACTATTCGATCGGCGGCGGCTTCGTGGTGGACGGCGATGCGTCCGGAAGCGACAAAGTAGTCGCCGACAGCACTGTGCTGCCTTATCCCTTCAGCACTGCGGACGAGCTCCTGGCGATTTGCGCACGGGAGGACATGTCCATTTCCGATGTCATGCTAGCCAATGAGCTCGTGTGGCGCAGCGAGGCCGAGCTTCGCGAGCGGCTGCTGCAGATCTGGGCCGTCATGCGCGAATGCGTGGACAACGGCTGCGCCGCGGAAGGAATCCTGCCGGGAGGCTTGAACGTGAGGCGACGGGCGCCGTCGTTGTTCAAGACGCTCAGGGCCACCGACGCCGGTCTGCAGGGCTCAAGCTCGGCAGACCCGCTGCTCGCCATGGAATGGGTGAACCTGTTCGCGCTTGCCGTGAACGAGGAAAACGCCGCGGGCGGCCGCATCGTCACGGCACCCACCAACGGGGCAGCCGGCATTGTGCCGGCGGTGCTGCACTACTACACGAAATTCGTGCAGGGAGCCGACGACGACGGCGTGGTCCGCTTCCTGCTCGCGGCGGCCGCCGTCGGGATCCTGTTCAAGATCAATGCGTCCATTTCCGGTGCAGAAGTCGGCTGCCAGGGTGAAGTGGGCTCCGCCTGTTCGATGGCGGCCGCCGGTCTGTGCGAGGTCCTCGGCGGCACTCCCGAGCAAGTGGAGAACGCCGCGGAAGTAGGCATCGAACACAATCTCGGCCTCACGTGCGATCCCGTAGGCGGGCTGGTGCAGATTCCGTGCATCGAACGCAACGCCATCGCCAGCGTGAAGGCCATCAACGCCGCCCGCCTTGCACTGCACGGCGACGGCAGCCACAAAGTGTCCCTTGATAAAGCCATCAAAACCATGCGAGAGACAGGAGCGGACATGAAAAGCAAGTACAAGGAGACCTCCCGCGGAGGCCTCGCCGTCAACGTAGTGGAGTGCTAGCCATGACTGTCACACAAAATGAAACCGCTGCTTCGACGCGCGGCGAGACCACGGTTGAGCATGTCCTGACGCTCGATTGCCCGGAAACGCGGGGGATCGTGCACGCTGTCTCCGGCTTCCTCCTGGAACACGGCTGCGACATCATCGACAATAAGCAATTCGACTCCCAACTGGATCACCATTTCTTCATGCGGATCCACTTCGCATCGGATGGGGATCAGTCGACCATCGACTCGCTGCGGGAATCCTTCGCTCCTGTTGCCGAAAAGTTCGGCATGCGCTGGCAGCTGCAACGCCACGGTGCCAAGCGGCGGGTGTTGATCATGGTCTCGAAGTTCGAGCACTGCCTCAACGACCTTCTGTTCCGGGCGCGCATCGGCGAACTTCCCATCGACATCGTCGGGGTAGTCTCCAACCACCCGGACCACAGGCGCACGGTCGAATGGCACGGCATTCCGTTCTTCCACGTGCCGGTCACCCCGGACACCAAGACGGCGGCAGAGGGTCAACTCCTTGACCTCATCGATCGCCTGGATGTCGAACTCGTGGTCCTGGCCCGCTACATGCAGGTCCTCAGCGACGATCTTGCCCGCAAGCTCGACGGCCGCGCCATCAACATCCACCATTCGTTCCTCCCCAGCTTCAAAGGTGCCAAGCCGTACCACCAGGCATACGCGCGGGGCGTCAAGACCGTGGGTGCCACCGCGCACTACGTCAACGGCGAATTGGACGAAGGGCCGATCATCGCCCAGCAGGTGGTGGAAGTGGACCACACCTTCGGTCCGGACGACCTGGTCGCGGCCGGGCGCGATACCGAGTGCAAAGCACTGAGCAACGCTGTCCGCTGGCATTGCGAAGGGCGCGTGATCCTGCAAGGCAGCAGGACCGTGGTGCTCAAGTAGTGTCCGAACGGCCCACCCAACGGTGGGCCGTTCAGGCGCTGTTTCGTGAGTAGCGGAGCAAAACCACACCATTGCCGAAGGTGCGCGTCCCCTCGAGCCTGAGGTCCATCCGGACACCAGGGTCCTCGAACAGCGGCCGGCCCCGCCCCAAGACCACGGGATTTACGCGAATTCGGAATTCGTCGATCAAGCCGTGCCGCATTAACGCGGAAGCCAGATTGGCGCCGCTCAGGACGATGTCGCCGCCGGGTTGCGCCTTCAGTTCCGCGATCTGTTCAGGCACGACGTCGTGAATCACCGTGGTGTTCGAGCCTGCCTGCGTGAGGGTCCGCGAAAACACGAACTTAGGCATCTCGCGCCAGATCCCGGCGAACTCGAACATGGGGGTCGAGATGTCCGGATCGGGCGCGGCCGTGTTCCAGTAATCGGCCATCACATCGTAAGTAATGCGCCCGAACATGAAGGCCCCCATCCCTCGGAACTCCCCGTTCAAGAAGCCGAGGAGTTCGTCGTCGACGAGGCCCCAGCTGATGTCCCGATCGATCGTCTCGAAGAATCCGTCCAAAGAGACCGACATCATCAGGATGATCTTGCGCATTCGAGTACCTCCCCTGGCGGCGAAAGGCGACACGGCCGCCGTCGTAGCTTCCAGTGAAGCACCCCGGGATCAAGCCGAACAGGGCATGATCGGGCTGGCCACCTAAAGCCGGGCCAGGCGGGTTGCCAAGTGAAGGGCGGCAAGCCGGCCCGTCCCCCGGGGATCCCCGCCGCACAACTCGAAAATCCGCTGGAGCCGGTGGTGCATCGACTGCCTTTCCAAGTGCAGTTCCCGCGCCGACTGAGCGGTATTGCACCCGGAATCCAGCCATACCGCCAAGGTCCGCATCAGCTCCGAGCGCCGCTGCTCGTCATGCTCGACGACGGCGCCGAGCTGCCGCCGCACGAATACCTCGCGGGCGGCCGCGTCGAGGCTCGCTCCCGCCAGGCGCTCGACCGCGAAGTCCTCGGCATCGACCACACCGTTCCGGGTTTCGGACCCCGCTCCCGGCCCGGTTCCAGGGATGAGTTCAAGCGTCCGGCGTGCTTCTGCCAGCGACCATGGCGCCTCGCCGATTCCCTGCGCCAGTGGACCGACGGCTATGACCGAGCCGTCGGGGACATCCAAGGCCCCAAGCGCTTGGATGAGCGCGATGCGCGAAGCCACTGCCGTGGCGTGGGGGATTGCGGCCAAGGCGATCAGTTCGGCGTTGTCCGCGTAGCTCGCACTTTGCGGAACCGCGTCGTCCAGGATGCCGTCGAGCCGTGTCCGGAGCTGTCCCGCCGCCGGGGAACGCACGACGACGGCGGCGACCGGACCGCTGGCGGGAAACCCTGAAGCCGGCCCCAGTTGCTGGAGTCTCCATGACTGGGTGCCCGAACTGATGGCCCGCATGAGCTCGATTCCCGCAAGTTCCTTGAGCCCGGGTGGCATGCGTTGCAGCAACGCCAAGCCGAGGATATCGACGCACCGCTCGCCGGCCACCCGCGCAAGGTTGGCGTCGCCGTCGTCGGGCACTTCCAACTCCAGGCGGGCCGCCAGCACGCCGCGGACGGGCACCTCGACGGTGGTGACGGTGCAGGACTCGGGCTGGACGGCCGCCGTCGCGCTTCCCAAAGTGATGCCCGACGGCGAGACGAGCCTCGCGCTGGAACCCGTCCGGCCCGCCAGCACGGCAAGGAGCTGATCCAGTCCGCCTCCGTGCGCGAGTTCCGCCGCCATGGCATGGCTCGTTTCGTCGCCGAACTGCAATTGCGCCACCGATTCGCTGACCAGCCGCGAGTTGATGGCTTGCATGATGCCCACGAAGGGGGCCACTTTGCACAACTCGATGATGGGAAGCCCGGCCACCTGGCCGGCGTCGAGCATGGACTCCGGTATCGCGGGCAGCTCGGGACCCGTCTCGATGGCCAAAGCGGTGATGCCGCGGGCCGCCAGTTGGCGGACGTAGTCCACCCGCCGCTCGTCCGAAGCAGTGGCGAGAGCCTGCCCGCCGCTCAGAAGCAGCTCGCCGCCCCGCAGCAGCGGAGCAATGTCCAGCACTTCGCTCGAATGGACCCAGCGGAGCTGCCGGGACAGTGCCCCAGGCACATCCGTTCGCAGGACTGGTTCCGCCGCTCTCAGGCTCTCGTGTTCGAAAGCGTCGGCAAGGAGTAGGGACATGACACTCCGTAACTAATTTCGGGGAACTATCGTACACATCGTATCTTGTTGCTGTGATCTGGGGCACATACATTGAAGAAGTCCCTTTCCTACACGGAGGATCCCCCAATGCACGAGAACTTATCCACTGCGACGCCTGGGGCTGCAACGGCGCAGACCGACGTCGAACAGAACCTGCAGTCCATTCCCCAATCAGCGCGTACCCGCAGCGTAGCGGGCCAATTCTGGATCTGGGCAGGCGCAAACCTTGCCCCCATCAACTGGGTCCTTGGGGCCCTCGGCGTCCAGCTCGGACTCGGCTTTGCCGATACCGTCACTGTCCTGGTGGTGGGAAACCTGATCGGTATGGCACTCTTTGGCCTGTTTGTCCTCTTGGGGCAACGGACCGGCGCTACCGGCATGGTCCTGGCCCGGGCCGTCTTCGGCCGCCGCGGCAATTACCTCCCGAGCGCCATCCAGGCACTCCTCGGAATCGGTTGGTGCGCAGTCAACACCTGGATCATCCTGGACCTGGTGATGGCACTCCTTGGCAAGCTCGGCATGGTCGATCCGGAGCAGCCCAACGTGGGCCCCAAGATCGTGGTGGCCTTCCTGATCATGTCCGCCCAGGTCACCATCGCGTGGTTCGGCTACAAGGCCATCGCGGCTTTTGAAAAGTGGACCGTCCCGCCCACCATCGTGGTGCTGATCGCCATGTCCGCCGTGGCCTGGTTCGGCATGAATATCGACTGGGGCTACGCGGGCCCTCCCGGTGCTGTCCTTGAAGGCGGCGCGCGGATCGCCGCCATGACCACCGTGATGACGGTCATCGGCATCGGCTGGGGGATCACCTGGTTCACCTACGCGGCGGATTATTCACGCTTCGTCAGCAAGTCCGTCCCCAAGCACAAGGTTTACCTGGCCTCGGTATTCGGCCAGTTCCTCCCGGTAGTGTGGCTCGGCATCCTCGGCGCCAGCCTGGCAACGAAGAGCGGCACGGCCGATCCCGGCCACCTCATCGTCGACAACTTCGGCGCCCTGGCCATCCCGGTCCTGTTCCTGGTCCTACACGGTCCCATCGCGACGAACATCCTGAATATCTATACCTTTTCGGTGGCCGCGCAGGCATTGGACATCAAGGCCAAGCGTCGCTCCTTGAACGTCTTCGTCGGGCTCCTAGCCCTGGTCGGCGTCGTGTTCTTCATCCTGCAGTCGGACTTCGCCTCAACCCTGAGCACCTGGCTCGGCGGCCTCGTGGCGTGGGTAGCCGCGTGGGGAGGCATCATGCTGGTGCACTACTTCTGGGTGGACAAGCGTAGCCCCGTGGCAGTCGATCGACTCTTCGACCCCGTGGGCACACGTCGGCTCCCGGCAGTCAACTGGGCCGGGATCACCGCGCTTTTGGTAGGAATCTTCGCCACGTGGCTGTTCATGTACGGCGTTCTGCCGATCATGCAGGGCCCCATCGCCACGGCCATGGGCGGGATCGACTTGTCCTGGCTGGCAGGCGGGCTCGTTGCCGCGGCGGTTTACGGCGCACTGGGCCCACGGGTTCATGCCCGATACCTTCCGCTGCCGTCCGCAGCCGCAGTTTCCTCCCCAACCGCGACGTCGCAGCCCCTTGCGGAAGACGCCGTCGCCAATCTGGTCAACGACTGAGAGGAACCCCGATGACCACCAACGCTTTCCCTGACGAGGCGCACCCGATCACGTGGCCCGAAAACTTCAAGGCGGCGGCGTCGTTCACGTTCGACGTCGACGCCGAATCGTGCACCATTGCGCACGATCCCACAAGCACCAGGCGCATGTCGCTCATGAGCCACCAGTCCTACGGCCCGAGGGTCGCTGTTCCGCGGCTCCTGAAGATCCTCGAGCGACAAGAGATCCAGGGAACCTTCTTCATCCCGGGGTTCACGGCGGAAAGCTACCCCGACGTGGTGCGGCGGATCGTCGACGGCGGCCATGAAGTGGCCCACCACGGCTACTTGCACGAACCGATGCAGGGAATCGACGCAGCCACCGAGGCCAACTATCTGGACCGCGGGCTCGAAGCCCTCGCGAAGGTAGCCGGGGTCAGGCCGGTCGGCTACAGGGCACCGTGGTGGGAGCTGAACTGGCATTCGCCGGCACTGCTAGCGGACCGTGGCTTCCTCTACGATTCAAGCCTGCTCGACGGCGATGCCCCCTATCGCATGGCGGTTGCCCCGGGTGATTCAGGGGACAGCGATTCACAGGACATTGTTGAGATTCCGGTCGATTGGACCCTGGATGATTGGGAACAATACGCGTTCTACCCGGGAGTAACAGGAAGCGGCGTCATCGAGAGTCCGGCCAAGGTCTTGGAGATGTGGACCCTCGAAGCCGAAGCCCACCACGCCCAAGGCAGTTGCTTCGTCTTGACCAACCACCCGTTCATCTCCGGCCGTCCATCCAAGGCCGTTGCCTTGGAGCGGCTGATCGAACGCGTCAAGGCCATGGACGGGATGTGGGTGACCACTTTGGAGCGGATCGCCGAACACACAAAGGCCACGGTCAACGAGATCCACAGCCATGCCCGGATCGAGGTCCCCTCCTACCCAGGCGCAGGAGCCAGCTTCAAGCCTGCCCGTTTGCTGGAAGCCATACCCAGATAGCTCAACCCGTCCCCGCCCAACTAACTCGCAGTTGTTGTCGTTATCAGGGCTCAAAACGGCATCTAATGCGTGGGCCCACGCCGCCAGGGTTCCCTGGCCGAGCTTGCGAGGCAAGGGTGGCGGTGGGGACTAGTTGGGTGGGGCATAGCTCAGGCAGGGCATGAACGGGTCTACAGATCGCTCCGGCACGGGGCCGTGTGGAGTTTGTAGAGTCCGTTTAGGTCTCCGGCTGCCAAGCCATCCGGGGCACCGATCTCCGGGTACATGAGCTGGATGGGGTCCTCTACGTGGTCAAGGCCCACCACGTGGCCAAGTTCGTGTTGAATCACGGCGGAGACGTAATGCGCGCCCCCGGGGACGCCCAGCAGTTCCGTGATTTGCGGGGCGTCGAGGTCCAGGCTTCCGGAGACGTAGCTCTTGGGTCCGGTGCCGAAGCTGAACATGGTGCTGCCGCCGGTTCCGATGACGGTTCCTGCCAACGCCGGAGCCGCCTCGGGCGTGGTCCAGGAAATCAACAGCGGTGCCCAACGATCTCCGTAGAGCGCGGGCTGGTACGGCTTGCGCTTCTCGGAGGGGTTTTCCGCGCTCGAGCCGTCGTCTACGAATTTGAGGCCAGTGGCGGCGGCGATCTTGGCGATGGCGTCGGCGATGAGTCCCTCGGATCCGGCCGGGGCGAGGGCTGCGTTGACCACGTAGTGCAGCGGCCGGCACGGAGAGTAGCCAACGGGGGTGCCGTCGGCGTTGGTGGCCAGGAATTTGTAGGAGCTGCTGGCTACCGCAGGCTTCGCGGGGGAGCCGAGCGGCTGCCCGGCTTCCTCCAGTCCAGGCGGTGGGGTATCCGGCGCACGAGCCGCCTTTTGTGGTCCCTGCCCGGGGGCCCCGTCCTGCCCGGGGGTGTTTGCGGTGGCATTGGCCGAAGGGGTCAGGTTTGGAAGCAAACCTGTGATGCCGGGGCCGCCGCGGAGGAATCCACTGACAAGCACGGCTACGGCAGCAACCGCTGCCACCACCAACAAGTTTCGGAACAGCGCCAGAACGGTACTGGGGCGCTTGGGCGGCGGACCGCCGTCGTAACCGTAGTTTGAATGCAAGTCTTCCCCCAAGTCCCTGCACCGGCGCCCCGTCGGGCCGGCGCTACTAACCGATGACTGCGCCGAAGACGAGTCCCAGCCCATACGTTGCCGCGGCCGCACCGAGCCCGATGGCCAGCTGCCGGAGGCCGCGGGTCAGCGGCGAGGTTCCGGACAACAAGCCGACGACGGCGCCGGTCGACAGAAGCGCGATGCCCACCAGCGTACCGGCCACAGCAAGCGCCGCGAAGCCCGTCATGCCGAAGATGAACGGCAGGATGGGCACGATGGCGCCCGAAGCGAAGAAGCAGAAGCTCGAGATTGCGGCGCCCCAGGCGGAGCCTACGGCCTCGTGCTCATTGACGGTTTCTTCCACTTCGGGGTGGAGCGAGAGGCTGGGATCGCAATCGCAGCTGTAGAGGCCCATCCGCTCGGCGGCCCGGTGTTCGGCGGCTTCGCGGGACATGCCCCGGGCCAGATACACGAGGACCAGCTCATTGTGCTCGATGTCTAGTGCAGGGGCTGCGGTCAGCGTGGCCTGGGTGGGGCGGGTGGCCTTGAGGAGCTCGAGCTGAGAGCGGACCGAGACATACTCGCCGGCACCCATGGACAGGGCGCCCGCCAGCAGGCCTGCGATACCGCTGAACAGGACCACGGTGGCGGGAACGCCGGTGGCCGCCATGCCCATCACGAGGGAAAGGTTGCTGACCAGGCCATCATTGGCGCCGAATACGGCGGCGCGGAAGGTGCCGGACAACCTGTTGCGGCCGCGCGTCGCCAGGCCGCGGACTACTTCCTCGTGGATCTGTTCGTCGGCCGCCATGGCGCGGGTTGCTGCTGGATCCTTCGCGTAAGGCGAGCGGCCTTCGGCCCGTTGAGCGAGGGCCAGCACGAACACTGATCCGAAATTCCGGGCCAGGAAGCCGAGCATCTGGCTTCTGAGGGAGGCTGCCTTCGGCATGCCGGCATGTTCGCCGAGGACCCTGAGCCAGTGTGCCTCGTGGCGGCCCTCAGCCTCTGCGAGGGCCAAAAGGATTTCGCGTTCCTCGCCGTCGCGGCGCTGCGCCAGTTGGCGGTAAACGGCGGCCTCGGCTCGCTCGTCCGCCAAGTACTGCCGCCAGCGCTTGATGTCCGACGACGACGGGGGAGTCTTGGGGGCTGCCACGTCTTGCGATGGACTGCTTGAGTCCTGCGGATTGTCTGAATGCGAGTTGTCTGGATGCGAGGGTTTTGTGTGCGGTTGCACCGGGACTCCTGGGTTGCTGGGGCGGGCTTCATCGCCTCATTGCGGCTCCACTCTATCGCCAATTTCCGCGGTTTTTCGGCCGGTAATCCTCACTGGAGAATTTAGGCCCGCCTCAAAAACGGGAGGCTCCCGGGAAGCCTTGACCGCGGCTGGGGGCAGTGCTGGGATGGATGGACAGGGTCCACGAATTGGCGGGGTAGCGTTGGACGGCTGCCTCCTATGCCTGTGCGATGGGCTCAGCGGCACGTCGAACGGAGGTTGCACCATGGACAGCACCGAGACCCACGCCCGCCACCCCGACCGTCCCACGGTCGAGGCCGATCCCGCCTATGACTACAACGAGGACCTGGCGGTGGACGAGGACTGGGAGGACCAATCCGAGGTTCTTGACGACGACGAGCGGCCGGTTGCCCTCGATGCCGACGAACACCGTGAGGCTGAAGATATCGAATAGCCCCGGCTCGCTAAACCCGACGTGCTAAACCCTGGCAGCTAAAACGCGCTCAGGATGAAGTGCTTCTGCACGCCTGCCCGGTGCCCGGTTGCGGCCACCGTAAGGGTGAGTTTCCGTGTCGCGGGGAACCAGCGGGCGGGCTGGACCGCCTTTGAGAGCGCTTCGGTGATGAGCCGCGGCTCATGATGCCAATAGCGTTCCAAGTTCCCGTCCACCACGAATGTGATGGAGCCTTGGGACAGGTCGACGCCGGGAATCACCCGGACGAACTCGTCCACCCGCCGGGGGCGGGGCAACAATAAGGTGCCGGACTGGGTGGTGCGGTCGGCGGCGGCGCCGTTTTCGAAAGGCATGGCCTTCTCCTGTGGAGTTGCTCTTGCCCGTTCGGTTGTCTCTGGTCCGAGCCGGGCCGCTTCTTCATCCGAACCACCCGTGAACATGGGGTTGGCGTGTGGCAAGTCGGAGCTTGGCACCACATCTCTTGAAGCTCTTCCTACTGTACATGGAACGGTACAATCGCGGCGCGGTATTGAGGCCCGGTAGAAACCGTTCCAAACGGCAGCGGCGCCGCACCCTCGAGGAGAAGGTGCGGCGCCGCCGTCGTACTTGGTTCTGTGAAGCTTAGTGGCTGGCCACCGGGTGGACCTCCAAGGGGAGTTCCTCGGTGACCGCTCCGGCAACGCGACGGTCCCAGGCTGCCCGAACCTCGGGCGAGGTGGGCGGGGTCAGCAGGGAGACCACAACGTAGACCAGGAGTGAGGCGCCGAGGCCCCAGTAGATGGGATCGTTGGCGTAGACGCCGTCTTCGCTGGGGATGATTCCCGTGGCGTAGGCGATCAGCAGGCCAAGCGTCAGTACGGATCCGACCGCCATGGACCAGGCCGCGGCAATACCGGTGCCGCGCTTCCAGACCAGGCCGCCCAGGATGGCAACTAGGAGTCCACCCACCAGGATGTCGTAGGCAATGGTCAGGGCCACCACGACGTCTTGCGCCGCCATCGAGATCAGCACGGCCACGATGCCCAGGCCAAGGACCCAGTACCGGTTGGCCTTGACGTCGTGCTCGGGGTTTTCGGTGTCGTCGGTGTTGATTGTCTTGCCGAACCAGCTGGCCACGAACGGGACTACGTCGGCGCGGGCAACGGTGGCTGCGGCGATGAGGGCCCCGGAAGCGGTGGACATCATGGCCGCGACTGCCGCGGCCATGACGAGGCCGCCGATGCCGATCGGCAGGATGTGGGTGGCTACCTCGGCGTAGACAACGTCCTTACCAAGGGCCTTGACGTCGATGTTGGGCAGGGCCACGCGGGCGGCAAGGCCGATCAAAGCTCCCGCGACGCCGTACAGGACGCAGTAGATGCCGGCAGTGGCGCCGCCCCAACGGGCCACCTTGGGGGTCTTGGCGGTGAAGACGCGCTGCCAGATGTCCTGGCCGATCAGGAGGCCCAGGGTGTAGACCACGAAGTACGTGATGATGGTCTGCGCTCCGATGCCGTCCAACTGGAAGAAGCTGGCGTCAACCCGGGCACGGATGCCGTCGAAGCCGCCGGCGGCGTTGAGGACGAACGGGAGCATGAGGAAGAAGATGCCCACCGTCTTGATGATGAACTGCACCTGGTCGGCGAGGGTGATGGACCACATGCCGCCGATGGTGGAGTAGACGAGGACGATTGCGCCGCCGACGGCGATGGCAAGCCAGCGCTCCCAGCCGAAGAGGACAACGAAGATGGTGGCGTAGGCGCCAGTGGACGTGGCGCACAGCATGAGGGTGTAGGCCAGCATGACGATGCCGGAGGTCTGCGTGGCGCGCTGGCCGTAACGCAGGCTCAGCATCTGGGAGACCGTGTAGATCTTCAGTCGCTGGATGGTGCCGGCGAAAAGCAGGCTCAGGAGGAGCACGCCCGAACCGATCGCGACCACCAGCCACATGCCGGAGACGCCGAACTTGTAGCCGAGACCGACGCCGCCAACCGTCGATGCGCCGCCGAGGACGACGGCGGCCATGGTGCCGGTGTAGAGCATCGGACCGAGGCGGCGCCCTGCCACCAGGAAGTCGCTGTTGTTCTTGGTGCGCGACTTGCCCCACCAGCCGAAGGCCAGCATGGCGAGCAAATACACCACCACGATCGCAATATTGATGAACGAAGAGTCCACGGTTGGCTCCTGAAAGTGATGCGCAGAGCTCTGGGGGATTCCGACGCCGGTCCGCTGGGTTTCGTGCGGGGTTGCGGAAGGTCTCTGCGCTGGTGATTGGGGAGAGTAGTCTGTGATGTATGCCTCACAAACAACACTTGTTGCCTATGAGGATACGTAGTGATGCGAGTAACAGTCAAGATGCTGTCTCTCCCAGCGGACTCATCGGCGCTCCTCCAGCTAGCCAAAGGCCCTGCCACGCGGGCGATCCGGCTACTATTGCTGCAATGACAGGGCCGCATAAACGGCCTGAAAGGTTCGTGAATGAAAGCTCTCCCCGTTGAACCGAGCAACGTCCCCGTTGCCATCGGTTCCAGAATCCGCGCCGCCCGCCAATCGCAGCGGCTCACCATCGAGCAGGTTGCCGACGCCACCGGCCTGACCAAAGGGTTCCTGAGCCGTGTGGAGCGTGACCTGACATCGCCGTCGGTCGCTTCCCTTGTGACGCTTTGCCAAGTTCTTTCAGTGTCCATCGGAGACCTTTTCGCTGCACCGGAGACGCACCTGACCCGGCGCGACGACGGGCCGCGGATTTCGCTCGGTGGCCAGGGAATCGTGGAGCGGCTCCTGACTGCCCGATCGGAACGGCGGTTGCAGATCCTGCAGGCCTCCATCGAGCCACGCGGCCGCGGAGAAGCCGAGCTTTACGCCGTCGATTGTGACGTCGATGTCCTCCACGTCGTCAAGGGCCGGATCAAATTGATCCTCACCAACGAGGAGTACGAGCTCGAAGAGGGAGACACGCTGTCCTTCCCGGGCCGCGAGCCGCACACCTGGGTCAATCCGACGGACGAGCCCGTCGAGGTGCTCTGGATCCTGGTGCCGGCAGCCAGCCGCTGACGCTGGCGCCTTGCCCACCCGGCGTACGAGGCCGACACGCGGCGTGTAACACGCCTGAAACATGACTGACTTCCGGATTTAACCCTGGGGCCTTTGCTGTTACGTGCCTGAAATGAACCGTGCCGAAGGCTGAAACAGGCCGACTGTACGTTCGAGTCAACGCAACTTGTCAAGGTCGGTAACCCGTGAGGTACCAGGACCTGTTCGTTTTAAAAATGGTCTCGCCGTGCGGGCGCCATGGAGCGCCGTATATGCAGGAAGGCTCCCGAAATGAACCCAGTATTCTTCAGCGTAGGGCTGGATGTGAACCCCCAGACCCTCGATCCCGGCGCAACAGCCTGGATGCTTGCAGCTTCCGCCCTCGTTCTTCTCATGACGCCAGGTTTGGCGTTCTTCTACGGCGGCCTGGTCAGGATGAAGTCCGTCCTCAACATCATGATGATGAGCTTCGGTGCCATTGGCGTGGTCGCGGTGGTCTGGGCCCTGTGGGGCTACGGACTCGCGTTCGGCCCGGATACCCTGGGCGGCTTCATCGGAGATCCCTTCGCGAACTTCGGACTCAGCGGACTGACCAGCGTCATTGGCGGGAAAGCCCCCGGGCTGCCGGACATGGTCTTCATAGGATTCCAAGCCACCTTCGCCATCATCACTGTCGCGCTGATCAGCGGCGCTGTGGCTGAACGTGTCAGGTTTGGCCCGTGGCTGCTGTTTGCCGGTCTTTGGGTCACCATCGTCTACGCTCCCATCGCCCACTGGGTCTGGGGTGGCGGGCTCTTCGGTTCCACCGGGATCATCGGCAGCAAGATCTCAGCCCTCGACTTTGCCGGTGGCACCGTCGTCCACATGAATGCGGGCATGGCCGGACTGATGCTGGCAGTCGTGCTCGGCAAACGGCTCGGATTCATGAAAGACCCCAACATCCGGCCGCACAACCTCCCTTTCGTGATGCTCGGGGCGGGCCTGCTGTGGTTCGGCTGGTTCGGCTTCAACGCCGGCTCGGAACTGGCCGCTGATGGAATCGCCGCACTCGCCTGGACGAATACCCTCCTGGCCACAAGCGCAGCGCTCCTCGGCTGGCTGCTTGTCGAAAGGCTCCGCGACGGCCACGCGACGTCCCTCGGTGCCGCATCCGGCGCCGTCGCGGGCTTGGTGGCAGTCACCCCGGCCTGTGGATTCGTGGATCCGATTGGCGCGATCGTCATCGGCGTCATCGCTGGTGCCGTCTGCGCACTGGCCATCGGGCTGAAGTTCAAGATCGGCCTGGACGATTCCTTGGACGTTGTTGCTGTCCACTTTGTCGGCGGCCTGTGGGGGACCCTGTCCCTCGGATTCTTCGCCGTACCTTCTGCAAAGACTGAAGGCGGCCTTTTCTACGGCGGAGGCTTGGCCCAGTTCTGGCCCCAAATATTGACCGCCCTGATGGTCACAGCGTGGACGGCGATCATGACGACCCTCATCGGGCTGGCCATCCACAAGACAGTGGGCATGCGCGTCAAGGAGCACGAAGAGCTGGCGGGCATCGACATCACGGAGCACGCGGAGACCGCCTACGAGTTGGCCATGGTCGGCGGGTCCTTCAATCCCGGAGAACCACAGAACGGCAAAGCTCCGTCGGGTTCCAGCGGTGAACCAGAAGCCAGTTCCAACGGGAAAACAGATCGGATGCGCAGCAAGGCGTCGACGTGAAACTGGTTACGGCCATCGTGAGGCCGGAGCGGATCGACGAGGTCCGGGAAGCCTTGGAACGCTTTGGAGTCAACGGGATGACCGTGAGCCAAGCGAACGGATATGGCCAACAACGGGGCTACATCGAGGTGTACCGGGGCGCGGAATACAACTCCGATCTCCTTCCCAAGATACGGGTGGAGGTCCTGGCCACGGACGAGCTGGTGGACGGAATAGTGGACGCCATCATCTCCGGCGCCAGTACCGGTCAGTTCGGCGACGGCAAGATCTGGACCATCGAGGTCTCCCAGGCGGTGCGAGTCCGGACAGGGGAGCGCGGCGCGTCGGCGATTAGTTAGAAGAGATCAGCTAGGGCAATCAGCTCGAAAAGACGGTGTGGGTGCCGCTCCAGGAGGAGCGGCACCCACACTGCCATGATCAGCCCACGTGCACCCAGGGCCTGCGCGTGATATCCGGTTCGGCTTCGCGCAGCACTTCGCGGGTTACCGGGGCGATCTCGCCTTCGCCGAAGAAGAGGAACTTGCTCAGGTTGGCGATGGGGTTGCCTTCGGTCCAGCGGAAATAGATATGCGGCATAAGTCCCGTGACGTCCCGGATGTGGAGGAGCACCGCGGCCAGCGTGTTGGGCACGTTGTTGCTGTGGATCTCGAGGATCTTGAAGCCGTGCCGGACCTTGCCTTCCACCAAGAGTTCCTGCTCGAAGTCGGAGCTGTCATCCACGATGATCTCGATGAAGATTGCGTCGCTGTCTACCGGCAGGTGGTTGGCTTGCTGAGCGTGCTGCAGCTTCAACTCGTACCGGTCGGCACTCAGCCGCTTGGGCTCGTGCGCGATGATCCGGATGGGCCCTTCCTCGTTGGAGGCCGTGAACTCGAGTGCCATCTGGTCCATCTTGATGTGCGTAGCCCGCAGCTCGAAGGACCGGCGTATACGCGACGCGAAGCTCACCAGGACAATGCCAAGGATGAACAGGGCCGCTATCCTGATGCCGTCCGGGCGTTCCACCACATTGGCCACGGTGGTGTAGGCGAAGACGACCGCCACCGCACCGAAAGCGATGGACTTGGCCTTCTGCTTCTTCCGGCGGGCGGACAGGGTGACTGCGATCGAGGCCGAGGTCATGAGGACCAGGACGCCGGTGGCGTAGGCGCCGCCTTGGGCCTCCACATTTGCCTCGAAGACCAACGTGATGATGAATCCAACTGCGGTGAAGACCAGGACCAGCGGGCGGACGGCTTTGGTCCACGCGGGGGCCATGCCGAAGCGCGGCAAATAGCGCGGCACGAGGTTCAGCAAGCCGGCCATGGCAGAGGCGCCCGCAAACCACAGGATGGCAATGGTGCTGATGTCATAGACCGTGCCGAAGCCGTCGCCCAGGAACTGGTGCGCAAGGAATGCGAGGGCTCGCCCGTCTGCCTTCCCTCCCGGCTGGAATTCGGCGGCCGGAATCAGGAACGTGGTGATGAAACTCGAGGCCACCAGGAAGGCACTCATGATGAGTGCCGCCGTCGTGAGCAGTTTGTGGGTGCCGCGGATGCGGCCCGCGGGATTTTCCTCCGTGTCGCTCGGGCTGCCCTTGATCTGTGGCATGACCGCGACGCCGGTCTCGAACCCTGAGAGGCCCAGGGCAAGTTTCGGGAAGACCAGGAGCGCGATGCCCACCATGATCAACGGGTTTCCGTGCTGCTGGTTCAGCGCTGCCCACCAATCGGTCACCACATGCGCCTCGGTCACCACGTGCGCCAAGCCGACCGCGACGACGACGGCGTTCAGCACCAGATAGACGCCCACCAACACGACGGCGACGTTGATGGCCTCCTTGAACCCCCTAAGGAACACCACGCCAAGTCCGGCGATGAGCGCCAGGGTGATGGTGATTTCCTGGCCATGGAGCCATTCCGGGGCGAAGGGGTTTTCGATGGCGTGGGCGCTCGCATCGGCGGCGGAGAGGGTCATGGTGATCATGAAGTCCGTGGCGGCGAATCCCAGCAAGGCGAGCACGAAGAGTTTGCCGCCCCAGCGGGGGAGGAGCCGCTCGAGCATCGCGATAGAGCCTTCGCCGCGTGCGCTTTCGGCGGCGACCCGGCGGTAGACCGGCAGCGCGCCGAGCAAGGTGACGGCGACCAGGACAATCGTGGCGAGCGGCGAGACGATACCGGCCGCGAGCGCCGCAATGGCGGGCTGGTAGCCGAGGGTGGAGAAGTAGTCGACGCCGGTGAGGCACATGACTTTCCACCAGGCCTGCGGCGTGTGGTCCTGGTCCGGTTTGCCGTGCGGACCTTGGCGCTTTCCGGACGTCTCCGGCATTCCGTCGAGCAACCATCGCTTGAATTGCCCCTGTTTGATGTCGCCCGCGGGTTTGGGCCTGTCAGAGGGTTCGGCAGGTGGCCTGGTCAGCGTTGTCACATGGTCCTTTCGCGCGCAGCCTGGAAGCTGCTCCAGATGGAGCGTACGGGTGGGGCGGGGACCGGATGCCCGTCTTTATGGAATCTTTACGCCGCATGTGAGGCGGGTCACTTCCTGGAAAGACGCATTCAAGCATTTGGCATGTGAGCGGCATCACGTAGCATATAGAACGTCCTATGTTGGATGTGACTAAAATACGAAAGGGCTACGCATGAATAACCCGCTACTCAGTGACAGGGTCAGGAGGCGGTCGGGATGGAGCCGGGGCAGACTTGCCGTCTCCATGGCAGCCGCCGCAGTTCTCGTGACGTCAACCGTCTTGCCCGCCTATGCTGCGTTGGATCCGTTCCCGAGTCCGAACGTTCCCTCCAGCCCTCCGGGAAACTACGCCGAGCAGGTCCTCGCTTCCAACGGTGACAACGCCATCGATCCCGTCCTGGGCAAGTACTACCGAATCGTCGCGCTCGCGGATTTGGGCGACGGAGTCCTCCTGGCTTCCTATGACGGCCGTCCCGATGGGGGCGATTCTCCTTCTGCCAACTCCATCGTCCAGCGGCGCAGCACCGACGGCGGAAAGACATGGGGTAGTCCCACCTTCATCGCCCGGGGACAGATGGGCTCGGAGGGCGTGCAGAAATACGGTTTCAGCGACCCCAGCTACGTCGTGGATAAGGTCACCGGGACGGTATTCAACTTCCACGTCTACTCCAAGAACCAGGGATTCGCCGGCAGTGTGCTCGGCAACGACGATTCCGACCCCAACGTGATCAGCTCGCAAGTGTCCGTCTCCACCGACCGCGGACTCACCTGGTCCACGGATCCGGCCAATCAGCCCACCCTGCCGGTGCCGTCCAGCTATCCGGCGGGTTCGGCCTACGCCGGGTTCGGAGGTCCGCTGGTCACCGGAACCGTCAAGCCAAACGGCAGCACTGTCAACGGCGTCCCCAATGTCGGCGGCGTGGTCAGCATGTTCGCTTCGTCCGGCGAGGGCACTCAGCTCAAGTACGGGACTCATGCGGGCAGGCTCACCCAGCAGTTTGCCGGAAACATTGTCCAGCCTGATGGGAGCCGCCAGATCCAGGCGTACAGCGTCTACTCCGATGACCACGGCAAGACGTGGAACATGGGTACACCCACTGGAACAGGCATGGATGAGAACAAGACGGTGGAACTCTCCGACGGCCGCGTCATGTTGAACTCGCGGGACAGCACAGGCGCCAATCCGCACTTCCGCAAGGTGGCGTATTCCTCCGACGGCGGTGTCACGTACGGCACGCCGGTTGCCGAGGCCCAGCTCCCGGATCCGCGCAACAACGGCTCCATTACGCGGATGTATCCGGACGCGGCTGCGGGATCGGCCGATGCCAAGAAACTGCTGTTCTCCAACTCGCCCACACCCACCGCCGGCGGTGCACGCGTGGACGGAACGGTCCGCTACTCCGCCGACGACGGCAAGACGTGGGGCTCCTCGCGCGTCTTCAAGCCCGGAAGCATGTCCTACTCCACCTTGAGCGCCCTGTCGGACGGTACTTTCGGCGTCCTGTACGAAGGCGACAACAACACCATCACCTTCGGGAAATTCGACACGGCCTGGCTTAACCCGGTTGCCGCCGTCGTTGTCCCCGGCGCCGCCACCGTCACGAACGGTGGGAGCACCCAGCTCAGTGTGACCGTCACCAACAAGGACAGTTCACCGTTTCCCGCTTCGACCGTCAGCCTCGACGCCCTGCAGGATTGGACGTCGACGACGGCGCAGCTCGCCTCCCTCGATCCGGGCGCCTCGGCGACTGTCCAGCTGACTGTCACGGCGCCGTCGTACGCCAAGGCAGGTGCGGTACCCCTGACCGCAAGGTTGAACGTCGGGGCGTCATCGATTACCGCGCCCGTCTCGGTGACGGTTGCGGGTGGTTCCGCCAGCAACGTGGTGGGCGCCTACATTTTCGGCGCCCGCAACGACGCCGGAAGGGACCTGGCAACCAAGCCGTATGTGGCAGGGAACACCGTGCCCTACAAGTTCCGGGTGTACAGCACCGGCAATGTGACGGAATCCGTTGTCCCGCAGTCCGGCAACTTCCAGCCGTTCCTGCCGCCGGGTTCGGGCAACTGCCGGTTCAGCTCCCTTGGCGTGTGGGGAAATTACCTCTGCGGCACCCCGCAGCACACCGTGACGGCAGACGAAGTGGCCCAGGGATTCTTCGTCCCCAGAACCGTCTGGCAGGTAACGGGGAGTGGGGCTGCCACCCAGAATTACACCGTTACGGGCGACGAGGTGGACCTGCTGGTCCGCAATCCCCAGTTGAGCGGAGCGGTGGTGTCCACGTTCAACGATGTGGACGGAGACGGGTTTGCCGGTCCGGGCGATACGGTGACCTTCGCCTACACGGTCACCAACAGCGGCAATGTGGCGTTGACGGACCTTTCGGCTCCGGCCATTGGATTGTCCAAGCCAACCCTGGCCTTGGCTGAGTCGGTCAGCCTCACCTCCACTTACACTCTGAGCGACGCCGACATCGCGGCAAAGCAACTCCCGGCGATGACCGTCCCGGTCAATGCGAACAACGGCGCCAAGGTTACGTCCCTTCAATTGGCCAGGCAAGCGCTCGCGCTGAAGGTCAAGCCGGCAATGCCCGGCTCGGAGCCTGCCTTGGCTGCCCAGGATCTCATCGGCACGAATCCGCCGCTGGACTTGGGGCTCGGAACGGATAAATACCGTACTGGACAAGCCGTGACGGTCCACAACGTCGAGTATGGCCAGTGGTACTACGTCTACCTGAACAAGCGTGGATACCGTCTGGGCTGGTTCTTCCCCACGCAGCAAAACACCCTTTCCTTCGTGCTGCCCAACGATGTCAAAAACGGAATGGACAGCCTCGTCGTGCTGGACTCGGAAGGCCACCAAGTGTCATTCGGAGACTTCCAAGTGACGCCCTTTGGGGGCAAACAGCCCGCGAGGGAGCATGGAGTGACAAGCTGGGCCGGGCTCTTGGGGGAGCCCGGCCCGGTCTTGTTGTGGGGAGTTTGGTGGTCTTTGTTGGTGTAAACAAGTGATGCATATAAGGCAACTTTGAGTGTATGATTGGTGTCACAGTCACTGTCCGATCCACCTATTCACAAAGGAGTGGCGCATTTTGGAAGAGCTTCGTATTGAGGCCAACGGCAACCTTGGTCCTATTGATTCGGCCCGAATCCCGCGCTATGCCGGTGCTGCCACCTATGCCCGCTTGCCCCGCCTGGACCAGGTGTCCAAGGCCGATGTGACGGTGGTCGGCGTCCCCTTCGACTCCGGTGTTTCCTACCGCCCCGGCGCCCGCTTCGGCGCCAACCACGTGCGTGAAGCCAGCCGTTTGCTGCGCCCGTACAACCCGGCCTGGGACGTCAGCCCCTTCGAGAACATCCAGGTTGCCGATGCCGGCGACATGGCCGTGAACCCGTTCAACATCAACGAGGCGATCGAGACCATCCAGCAGAACGCACTGGATCTGACGGCCAACGGAAGCAAGCTCGTGACCCTCGGTGGCGACCACACCATCGCCCTGCCCCTGCTCCGCGCCGCCGCAGAACGCGCCGGCGAGCCGGTTGCCATGCTGCACTTCGACGCCCACCTCGACACCTGGGACACCTACTTCGGCGCCGAATACACGCACGGCACCCCGTTCCGCCGCGCCGTCGAAGAAGGCATCCTGGATACCGAGGCCATCAGCCACATCGGTACCCGCGGCCCTCTTTACGGCAAGAAGGACCTCGACGACGACCACCGCTTCGGCTTCGGCATCGTCACCTCGGCGGACGTCTACTACCAGGGCGTCCTCGAAACCGTGGCAAAGATCCGGGACCGCATCGGCAACCGCCCGCTGTACATTTCCGTGGACATCGACGTCCTGGATCCGGCCCACGCCCCGGGTACCGGCACGCCTGAAGCAGGCGGCATCACCAGCCGCGAGCTCCTCGAAATCATCCGCGGTTTCCGTGGCATGAACCTCGTGGGCGCAGACATCGTCGAGGTCGCCCCGGCGTATGACCACGCTGAGATCACAGGTGTCGCGGCCAGCCACGTTGCCTACGAACTCGTCACCCTCATGGCGGACAACGCAGTCGAAGGCAACCGCCACGGCGCCCCGAACGGCTACGCCGCACAGGCCCTTGGCCAGGAATCCCGGCGCCCGGCCGGTTTCGCCGCGGCGGTCACGAAGTGACGGACCAGCGCAACGGCGGGGACCTCGTCGTCGAGACTCTCGAGGCGCTCGGCGCGAAGACGGTCTTCGGGATCCCTGGCCAGCACGCCCTGGGCCTGTTCGACGCGATGGGCCGCGGCAATCTGCATTTCGTGTCCTCCCGAGTGGAGAACAACTCCGCTTTCGCCGCGGACGGGTATTCCCGTGCCACGGGCGAGGTCGGCGTGCTGTTCCTGTCCACCGGTCCGGGCGCGTTGACGTCCCTGGCCGGCTTGCAGGAAGCGTACGCGAGCGGCGTGCCGATGGTGGTCGTGGCGAGCCAGATCCCCTTGGAGGGTTTGGGTGCGCGCCGGAAAGGCATGC
This sequence comes from Arthrobacter sp. 2MCAF14, assembly GCF_052115645.1. NCBI lineage: Bacteria > Bacillati > Actinomycetota > Actinomycetes > Micrococcales > Micrococcaceae > Arthrobacter > Arthrobacter sp. 2MCAF14. Next base: position 61,208 of record NZ_JBFRHB010000009.1, read on the forward strand.
TCCACCAGCTCGATGACCAGAAGGCCTCGGCCGCGAACGTCACCAAGAGCCAGCGCCTCATCCAGCACGCTTCCGGGATTCCCTCGGCCATCCAGGATGCCTGGACCGAGGCCATTTCCTCCCCGCAGGGTCCGGTGTGGATCGAGATTCCGCAGAACGTGCTCCTGGACCCCATCATGGTCCCGCCGGTGGAGGACGCCCTCGCCGAAGCGGCCGACAACCCGCCGCGTGTGGAGCTGATCCGGGAAGCGGTCAAATGGCTCTCGACGGCGGAGCGTCCGGCCATCATCGCCGGCGGCGGCACGCGCCGTGGCCGGGCCGAGAAGTCGCTCCTATCGATCGCCGAGAAACTCCGCGCCCCGGTGATTTGCACGCCCGGTGGCAACGGAGCGTTCCCGTGGACCCACGAGCTGTCCCTGCAGTCCTGGATCGAAGACCGCCACATGACGGACGTCCTCGAAGATGCCGACGTGCTGATCGTCATTGGTTCCTCCCTGGGCGAGGTGACGTCCAACTACTTCACCTTTGAGCCGCGCGGGCGCATCATCCAGATCGACGCCGAACCGAGAGTCCTGGAGTCCAACCGGCCCGGCCTGGGCATCCGCGCCGACGCCGGCCAGGCGCTTGCCGCGCTCGACTCTGCCTTGGATGAGGCGTTGTCTGCGACGGCGGCGGTACCGGATTGGCACGGCACTACGCCCGAGGACCTCGTCAAGGAGTCCCTCGCGAAGGTCAAGGCTCGCCTTGAAGAGCAGGACCTCGGCAAGGAACTGAAGTTCATGGCCGATATCCGCGAAGCCGTTCCGGCGGACATGCAGACCTTCTGGGACATGACGATCTCCGCGTACTGGGGATGGAGCTGCTGGGATTCCCGCGAGGGCCAGTTCCACTCGGCCCAGGGCGCCGGCGGCCTCGGCTACGGCTTCCCGGCGGCTATCGGCGGTGCCGTGGGACTGGAAACGGTGGGCAAACCCAGTCGCGTGCTGGCCGTCTCCGGCGATGGATCCTCCATGTATTCGATCTCCGAGCTGGCCACCGCCAAGCAGCACAACGTCCCGGTCACGTGGCTGATCGTGGACGACGGCGGCTACGGCATCCTGCGCGAATACATGGTGGGTGCCTTCGGCAAGGCCACGGCCACGGAACTCGCCCGCCCGGACTTCGTCAAGCTCGCCGAGGCCTTCGGTGTCCCGGCCCGCAGGGTGGACCCGGGCGACGTCGGGGACGCGCTCAAGGAAAGCTTCGCCGCGGACGGCCCCAACGTCGTCGTGGTTGAAACCCTCCTGAAGATGTTCGGCCCCACGCACTTGGGCGACTGACACTCCGGACGCCTCAAATCCCAGCGCGAGCTGGCAGATAATGACCCCTTTTTCGAAAGATGAGGGCATTACCTGCCAGTTCGCGCTTGGTGTTTAACGCACCTCACACATCATTAGTTTCCCAAAGCAATCAGTTTCGCGTATAGTTGCTTTAGGCAAACAAAAGTGAGGTGTCTTCCATGGCTGTCGCATCGAGCACAGCAACCGAACTCGTCCATCAGATTTTCGATCTGCAGCGGGTGTTGCGTTGCATCGTGACCGCGAACATCGCGAAAGATGCCGACGTCGGGTTCGCCCTGCAGGGTGTCATGCGCTTCATCGGCGAGGGGGAGTCCCGGGCCACGAAGCTCGCATCCCGACTTGGCGTCAGCCCCCCGGTGCTCAGCAGGCACATCGCCGAACTGGAGGAACTCGGTTTGGTGGTCCGGCGTCCCGATCCCGCCGACGGCCGCGCACAATTGGTGGCCCTCTCCGAATCCGGGATTGAGAAGGTCCGGGACTTCGAAGAACAGCGCAGCCTCAATCTACGGGCCTACCTCGCGGAGTGGAGCGAGGAAGACGCCCTGGAGGCAGGGCAGGTCCTGGAGAAATTGACCACATCACTCAACCACTCAGTCCGGGCAACGGCGGCCGGCTCCCACCACTCGAACCACACAGCTTAGGAGCAGCAGCAATGGCAACCCGAATACAAGAACGTTCGACGGCGGTGCCGGCGTCATCCGCGCCCATGACGCACCGCCAGATCATGGAAGCCTTGACCGGCCTCCTCGCGGCATTCTTCACCGCTATCCTGAGCAGCACCATCGTGGCCAACGCGCTGCCGACCATCATGTCCGATCTCCACGGCACGCAAACGGACTTCGCGTGGGTCATCACGGCCGCACTGCTGGCCAACGCCGCCACCACGCCCATCTGGGGCAAGCTCGCCGACCTCTTCGACAAGAAGCTCCTGGTCCAACTGAGCATCGTGATCTTCGTGGCCGGCTCGGTCATGGCCGGGTTCTCCATGAGCATTCCCTTCCTGCTGACCGCCCGCGTCATCCAGGGCATCGCCTTGGGCGGCCTCACCGCACTGGCCCAAGCGATCATCGGCACCATGATTCCGCCGCGTGACCGTGGCAAGTACTCGGGCTACATGGGCGCAGTCATGGCAGTCGGTACCGCAGGCGGCCCGCTCCTCGGCGGCTTCATCGTTGACAGCTCGCTCGGCTGGCGCTGGACGTTCTTCGTCTGTGTGCCGCTCGCCGTCGTCGCGCTCATTCTGCTCCAGGTGACCCTCAAGATCCAGCACATCAAGCGCCCGGCCAAGATCGACTGGCTTGGCTCCATCCTGCTGACATCGGGCGTGAGCCTGCTCCTGATCTGGGTTTCCTTCGCCGGCAACCCGGACTACTACGACTGGATCTCCTGGCAGTCAGCCCTCATGGTAGGCGGCGGCGTGCTTCTGCTGGCACTGCTGGTACTGGTCGAATCAAAGGTGGCCCAGCCCATCATCCCGCTGAAGATCATCTCCCAGCGCACCACCGCCTTGGCGATCCTGGCCTCCGTGGCCGTCGGTATCGCGATGTTCAGCTCCTCGACATTCCTGGGCCAGTACTTCCAGGTTGCCCGCGGCGCCACGCCCACCGAGGCAGGCCTTCTCACGCTGCCCATGATTGCCGGCAACCTCTTGGGCTCGGTGGCTTCCGGCCAGCTCATCAGCCGCTTCGGCAAGTGGAAGCGCTTCCTCCTGGCGGGCACCGTGTTGCTGGCGGGGGGCCTTGCCTTCACCGGCACCATCGACCACACCACTGAACTGTGGATCACCTGCTGCTACACCGCCATCTTCGGCCTGGGCCTTGGCTTGCTCATGCAGAACCTGGTCCTCGCGGTCCAGAACACCGTCCGCGCCCAGGACATCGGCACGGCCAGCGCGTCCGTGGCGTTCTTCCGCTCCGTCGGCGGTGCGATCGGCGTTTCGGTGCTCGGTGCCATCATGGCCACGCACGTCAAGGACCTTGCCGCCCAAGGCCTCGCTGCGGCACACATCCCGGTCAGCGGCGGCTCCAGCAACGCGAGCATGGATCTGACGGACTTGCCCGCCCCGATCCGCGACATCATGCGTGCCGCCTATGGCGACGCGACCGCCCAGATCTTCCTCATCTCCGCAGTCATTGCCCTGGTCGCGTTCATCGCCGTGCTGTTCATCAAAGAAGTTCCGCTGCGGAAGACCGTGGATGCATCGCCGGAGAAGGAGCTGTTGGCAAACGCCTCCGGCGAGGCCGGCATGACTCTGGACACCTCCGCGCTTCCTGTTGTCGAATCCGCTGAGTTTGCCCAAGCAGCCGACGACGGCGGCACCCCCTTGGGGGCCAGCCGCGCCCGTGCGGCGGCCGAGAAGGAGCACGATGACCTGGACCTGGAGTTTGCCCGGATCCTGACGCAGGAACGGCCTGATCCTGCCGCCGGCCTGCGCGAGGTCCAGGACCAGCTTGCCCGCACCCAACGGCTGCTGGCCGAGCAACAGCTTCAGCTAAGCAGGGCGCAGCGCGAGCTCCAGGTACGCGTGCAAGAACAACTTGCCACCGCCGTCGAGCAGTCGCGGATCGCCGAGGAGTTGGCCGCGCTGCGCAAGGAACTCAAGCGTGAACGCCGTCGCCAGGAAAGGGCTGCCTTGCTGCTCCTCGCCGGCGACGCCTCGAGGGCAGGGGAAACCGGGCGGCACGCCGGCTAAGCGCCGGCGGGCAACCGCCCCGGAATGTGTGGCGGGAGCCGCTGCAGCGAGTTTGGAAGCGCTGCAGCGGCTCAGCTACGCCGCAAGGATGATATTCGGCTATCGATATTTCGCTGAGGCAACGGATTTCGTAGAGTTGAGGGACTAATACTGTCAGCGCCTGCTGCTACCTATGTATTTAGTCATTCGCAGCATTTAGTCATTCGCATTAATTCATTCGCGCACTCTCATTAAGGATCCGTGGGCATGCTTGTCACCCTGATACGGCGCTACTCCAAGCCGTATTTGCCGCAGATACTGGCCGTCATCATCTTCCAGTTGGCGTCTACCATTGCCACCCTTTACCTTCCAAGCCTCAACGCAAAAATCATCGATGAAGGGGTATCCCGGGGGGATACCAACTACATCTGGCAAACCGGAGCCCTGATGCTCGCGGTCGCGCTCGGTCAGGTCATTGCGGCCATCGCGGGGGTCTATTTCGGATCCCGCGTTGCCATGGCCATGGGCCGCGACCTGCGCAGGGACGTCTTCCGCAAGGTCAGCAGCTTCTCGGCCAAGGACGTCAACAGCTTCGGCGCACCCACGTTGATCACCCGCGGCACCAATGACGTCCAGCAAGTCCAGATGCTCATGCTCATGGGCCTGAACTTCATGGTGTCCACGCCCATCATGTGCGTCGGCGGCATCATCATGGCCTTGCGCGAAGACCTCAGCCTCTCGTGGCTCGTCTGGGTCTCGGTGCCTGTCCTCGTGGCGGTGGTTGGTTACATCGTGGTCAGGCTCATGCCGCTCTTCCGCTCCATGCAGAAGAAGATCGACGTTATCAACGGCGTCCTGCGCGAACAGATCATCGGCATCCGCGTGGTCCGGGCCTTCGTTCGTGAACCGTACGAGGCTAAGCGCTTCGGCGACGCCAACAAGGACCTCACCCTGGTTTCCGTCAAGATCGGCAACCTTTTTGTCTTGATGTTCCCGGCCATCGGAATGATCCTGCACCTTTCCACAGCGGCAGTGCTGTGGTTCGGCGGCCAAAGGGTGGATGCGGGCAACATGCAGGTGGGTTCCTTGACGGCCTTCCTGCAGTACCTCCTGCAGATCCTCATGGCCGTCATGATGGGTACCTTCATGGCCATGATGATCCCGCGCGCCTCCGTGTGCGCGGACCGCATCGGCGAGGTCCTCGACGTCGAACCCTCCATCCACGATCCAAAGGCGCCCGTAGCCCCTGCGGAAAAGAAGGGGCGCGTCGAATTCCGCGATGTCACCTTCAAATACCCCGGCGCCGAAGCTCCCGTGTTGAGCAACATTTCCTTCACCGCGGAACCGGGCCAGACCCTCGCCATCATTGGCTCCACCGGCGCAGGCAAGACCACCTTGGTGTCGCTCCTGCCGCGCCTGTACGACGTCGCGTCCGGCGATGTATTGCTCGACGGCGTTCCGGTCACCAGCCTGGACCGCGATGAAATCACCAGTCGGGTGGCCGCCGTGCCGCAGAAGCCGTACTTGTTCTCCGGAACCATCGAGCACAACCTGCGCTTCGGCAAGACTGACGCCACGGACCAGGAACTCTGGGATGCGCTGGAAACCGCCCAGGCCAAGGACTTCGTCATGGAAAAGTCCTCCGGCCTCAACCGTCGGGTCGCGCAGGGCGGAACCAACGTCTCCGGTGGCCAGAGGCAGCGCCTCTGCATCGCCCGGGCCTTGGTGACACAGCCCAAGGTCTACCTCTTTGACGACTCCTTCTCGGCCTTGGATGTGGCCACGGACGCCCGCCTTCGCAGGGCGCTCAAGGAAAAGACGCAGGATGCCACGGTCATCATCGTGGCCCAGCGCGTCTCCACCATTGCGGACGCGGACCAGATCCTGGTCCTGGACAACGGCAGAATCGTTGACCGCGGCACCCATGAAGAACTCCTGGAAACGTCACCCACGTACCAAGAGATCGTCGAATCCCAGCTGAGCGCGGAGGAAGTGGCATGAGCGAACAGAATCAGCAAAAGCGCGGCTGGGCCGCGAAGGCCGAAGCAGCGAAGGCTGCCCGCGAAGCCGCGGAAGCAAACGATGCCGACGCAGCCGGTACCGTAACGGCCGTGGAAGATGACGACATCGAAGAAACCGAATACACCCCGGGCGAAGCCGACGGCGGCATGTTCGGCAACCTGCCGGCCAAGAAAGCCAAGGCTTTCGGACCGTCGGCCAAGCGGCTTCTCGGGCTGCTCAAGCCGGAGGCTGCCGGGGTAGTTTTCGTCATCGGCCTCGTGGTGGTCTCCGTCGTCCTGAACGTCATCGCCCCGAAGATCCTCGGCAGCGCCATGGACGTCATCTTCGGCGGCGTCATGGGCAAGCAATTGCCTCCCGGCGTGAGCCAAGCGGCCTTCGCCGAAGGACTCCGCCAAGCCGGCCAGAACAACTTCGCCGACATGGTCTCCAAAATGGAGCTCACCAACGGGATCAACTTCTCCAAGCTCACGTTCCTGATCTCGATTGTGCTCTTGATGTACTTCGTGGCCAACATCTTCCTGTGGGCCCAGGGCTACATCCTGAACAAGATCGTCATGAAGGTCATCAACCGGCTCCGCAATGACGTCCAGGCCAAGCTCAACCGCTTGCCCCTGAACTACTTCGACACCCGGCAGCGCGGCGACATCCTCTCCCGCGTGACCAACGACGTCGACAACGTCCAGCAAGGACTGCAGCAGGCGTTCGCGCAACTGGTCAGCTCGGTGCTGACAGTCTTCGGCATCACCATCATGATGTTCATCGTGTCCTGGCAGCTCGCCCTGATCGCACTGGTTGCCTTGCCGCTCTCCGGCGTCCTTGCCGGCGTGATCGGCTCGCGCAGCCAGAAGCTCTTCGCCGCCCAATGGAAGAACACCGGCTCGCTCAACGGCCAGATCGAGGAATCGTTCTCCGGCCACGAGCTCGTCAAGGTCTTCGGGCGTGACGCGGACATGCTGGAGCGTTTCGACGAACGCAACGAAGCCCTCTACAAGGCCTCGTTCGGGGCACAGTTTGTTTCGGGCATCATCTTCCCGGCGATGAACTTCGTCTCGTACCTCAGCTACGTGGGCATCGCCGTCGTCGGGGGTTTGCGTGTGGCCTCGGGTTCCATGAGCCTCGGCGACGCCACGGCGTTCATCCAGTACTCGCGTGAATTCACCCAGCCGCTCGGCCAGATCGCCGGCATGGCCAACATGCTCCAGTCCGGTGTGGCTTCGGCTGAGCGTGTTTTCGAGTTCCTGGATGCCGATGAGGAAATGCCGGAGAACGCGGTCCGTCACTTGCCCCCGCGCACGGACGGCCATGTCGAGTTCGAGAGCGTGTCCTTTAGCTACGTTGCCGACAAGCCGCTCATCGAGAACCTTTCCCTCAGCGCGGAGCCCGGACACACCGTGGCGATTGTCGGCCCCACTGGCGCGGGCAAGACCACCCTGGTCAACCTCGTCATGCGGTTCTACGAGCTCAATTCAGGGCGAATCACCTTGGACGGGGTGGACATCAAGGAGCTGAGCCGTTCCGAGCTTCGTTCCAAGGTGGGAATGGTGCTCCAGGATGCCTGGTTATTCGGCGGCACCATTTACGACAACATCAAGTACGGCAACCTCGACGCCACCGAGGAACAGATCATGGAGGCGGCCAAGGCCACGTACGTGGACCGATTCGTGCGTGCCCTGCCGGATGGCTACCAGACCATCATCGACGAGGAAGGCAACAACGTCAGCGCGGGCGAGAAGCAGCTCATCACCATCGCGCGGGCCTTCGTTTCCGATCCCTCGCTGTTGATCCTCGACGAGGCCACAAGCTCCGTTGACACCCGTACCGAGCTGCTCTTGCAGAAGGCCATGGCTGCCCTCCGCACCGATCGCACCAGCTTTGTCATCGCCCACCGTTTGTCCACCATCCGCGACGCCGACACCATCCTGGTGATGGAAAACGGCAGCATCGTGGAGCAGGGCAACCACAACCAACTGCTCACATTGCAAGGCGCTTACTATCGCCTCTACATGTCGCAGTTTGCTGGTGAGGATGCCGGGGAAGCCGTTGTGGATGACTCGACGGCGGTGCACAGCTGAGCGCGCGAATTACGGTCCAGGTGCCGATGCGTTGGGGAGACATGGACGCGTACGGGCACATCAACAACGTCCAGATCGTGCGCATGCTCGAAGAGGCCCGCATCGCGGCTTTCGGTCCGCCCCGCGGTGCCGGACTCCCCGGAGTGGAAGCGCCGGTCTCCGTCTTCGACTCGGTTGAAGACGGGGTCATAACCCTTGTGGTGGAGCACAAGGTCCGGTACGTCCGGACCTTGGAATACCGGAACATACCGGCCGTTGTCGAGATCTGGGTAGGCGCCGTGAAGGGGGCAAGCTTTGACCTCCATTACGTCATCAAGGATCCCGTTACCGGCCAGGACTGCGTCAACGCGAGTACCCATCTGGCGTTCGTCGATGAGTCCACGGGCCGTGTCCGCAGGCTCACTCCCGAGCAGAAGGAGCAGTTGGCGCCCTATCGGGCCTAGCGTGTCCGCTCGAGATCGTGGGTGCGGGCCGTGGACTGGGTTCCCGCCCGAACGCAGTCCACGGGCCACATCCACGGTCTCGGCACCACCCACGCCCTGTGCATCCCGGTGGCCGTAGAGTTTCCCCATGAAACTCGAGATCGTCGCCGTCGGTGCCCAGGGCGCTGCCGTTGCCGCTGAAGAAGGCGCGGACCGGATCGAACTTTGCAGCGCCTTGGAGCTCGGGGGACTGACCCCGAGCCAAGGGCTGATGGAAGCGGCGCAGGAGGCTGCCAATGGGCGGCTGGAGATCCACCCGTTGATCCGTAGTCGGCCGGGAGATTTCCTGTATTCCGGCGCGGATCTGGACACGATGGACCGCGAGATCCGGTTCTTGCTCACCCAAGGGGCTCACGGAGTGGTGATCGGAGTCCTCACGGCCGCCGGTGATATCGACGTCCAAGCCACGCGAAAGCTCGTCGTCACCGCCTTGGAGACCAACCCCGACGCCCAACTGACCTTCCACCGGGCCATCGACCACACCCCGGACCCGGCGGCCGCCGTCGAGCAGCTCGTGGAACTTGGGTTCACGCGGGTGCTCAGCTCCGGCGGCGCCGCGACGGTGGGGGCGGGGATCGCGACCCTCGAGCGTATGGTCCAGCGGGCAGCGGGCCGGCTTGAAGTCATGGCAGGCGGCGGACTCGCCCTGGACGATATCCCCGCCCTGCACGCGGCAGGACTGAGCGCGGTCCATTTGTCAGCCAAGACCACGGTTTCGACGTGGAAGAACCGGGGGGACTCCATCGGTACACCCGGCGATTCGGACCCGACGGCGTACATGGTCACCAACCGGGACCTGGTAAGGGCCGCACGCGCCGCCTCCCGGTGACATGCCCAACTCACTGGCAGTTGATGCCGTTTTGGGCGCTGTAAACGACATTAACTGCGAGCTAGTTGGGTGGTTCCCTTTACACAGCGGTGACTTGGGTCAAAGATGGGTGAAGCATTGCGATCGAAAATAGCCCCCAGGAGTCGCAAAGATGCAAAACCTGAGCTTCTCCACTATCACCCTGAACATGGCGGAGTTGGGCCCCAAGAGCCCGTTGCCCGTGGTCACGGCTGAACTGGACCAGCCCTACAGAATCGGCGACGGGGTTCCGGAGGAGCTGCAGGCCGCGGCCCGCTACGGCCAAGTGCCGAACATGTTCCCGTACCTGATGCAGGACGGCTACTCGCGCGAGCGGACCGCCCACGAAGTGCCCGCCGTCGTGCTTGAGAACAGCAGACTGCGCGCCGTTGTCCTTCCCACCTTGGGCGGCCGGCTGTGGGAGCTCTTCGACAAAGGGTCGGGAAAGCAACTCCTCCACACCCACGGGACCCTGCAATTCGCCAACATCGCCCTGCGCAAGGCCTGGTTCGCCGGCGGGCTCGAATGGAACATCGGCACCCGCGGGCACTCGCCCACTACATGCGATCCGGTGCACACTGCCATCGTCAAGACTCCCGAAGGCCACGACGTCCTGCGCATGTGGGAGTTCGAACGCCTCCGCGAGGTGGTTTTCCAAGTGGACATGTGGCTTCCCGAGGACTCGGACGTCCTCCTCACGGCGGTCCGGATCCGGAACCCCCATGACCACGAGGTCCCCATGTACTGGTGGAGCAACGCGGCCGTTCCCGAGACGGCGGAAACGCGCGTGATCGCGCCCGCGACGGAGGCTTTCGGCAGCGATTACACCACCGACATCGCCCGCGTCCGGCCCACGGAACACCAAGGCACGGATGCCACTTGGCTCGTGAACAGCCCGCACGCAGCGGATTTTTTCTTCGACATCCAGCCGGGCCATCGGCACTGGATCGCCGCGGTAGACAACGACGGCGACGGCCTCGCCATGCTGTCTACCAGCCTCCTGCGCGGGAAGAAGTTATTCGTCTGGGGTCAGGGCGACGGCGGGAAACGCTGGCAGGAATGGCTCAGCCCCGGGGCCGGCCCCTACGCAGAGATCCAGGCCGGGCTCGCGCAGACCCAGTTCGAGCATCTGGCCATGCCTGCCGGCGCCGAGTGGAGTTGGGTGGAGGCCTATGGCAACGCGAAGCTGGATCCGCTGACGTCGCACGGCCAGGATTGGGACGCAGCCGTGACCCACGCCAGCGCTCGGCTCGAAGAGCTCGTCCCGGACGAGGAGCTCGAAGTCGCCCTCGCCGAAGCCGCACGGAACTATGCCCTGCCTCCGGACGAGATGCTGGCGCGCGGCAGCGCTTGGGGTGCTTTGGAGAGTGCCCGACGGCGACACTCAGGCCGCGCGTGGCTGGACGAAATCGGCACTCCCTTCGCCGACGATGCAACCCCTGAGGCCATCGAGGAAACGGGCCCGTGGCACAGCCTGCTGGATGGGGCCAGCTTCCTGGGCGCCGGGACCTTCGTGACTGGAGCCGATTGGGAAGAACTGCTGGCAAAGGATGGCGGAGCGGAAGCGCAGTTCCACCTGGCCACGATGAAGCACGCCCGCCAGGACCTCGCCGGTGCGATCGCCGGGTACGGTTCCGCCTTGGTTGCCGAGGACCTCTCGCCCCGTTCCAAGGTCCTCGCCACAAGGGGCCACGCCCTAGCGCTGCTTGCCAGCAACAAGACTGACGAGGGCCTGGCTGAGCTTGCGGCAGCGAGCCGGTTGGAGCCCTCCAACCTCCCTTTGCTGAGCGAAGTGATGACCCTCAGTATCCGGCACGGAAACGCCGCCCAAGCACTCGCCCTGGCGAGCGAGGCACCTGCCGGAATGTCCGACGTCGGGCGCATCCGTTTCCTGACGGCGCTCGCCCTCGCGGGCGTCGGCAAAGGCCAGGAGGCCGCACGGATGTTGCGGGACGGCGTCGAGATACCAGACATCCGGGAAGGCGAGGACGGGATCGCCGAGCTGTGGCAGGAAGTGTGCCCCGGGGAGCCGGTGCCCGCCAGCTACCGCTTCGGAATGCACTGACTTCCGGGGGTGCGCCGGCTCGGTGCGCATGCGGCAGGAGGCAAGATGTGGGACGCATGTGGCAGAACGCAAGAGGCGGGACGCATGTGGCGGGGGTGCCGACTTTGCTGATGCCAGCACCAAGATAAACCATGTAAGTTGGCATGGTGACTCCCTCCACCAAAACCCCACTGACCCGCGCCCCCGGTATCTCCAAGGAGATCGAAGATGCGGCCTGGTTCGTGCTGGGCCCGGGGCTTCAAGGCAAGGCTTCGGCGCTCGACGCCAGTACCCGCACTTGGACGGTGGACGCCGCCGGCGAGCTCCTGGAGCGCCTCGAACGCGGCGTCGGAGACGCCAAAGCGCCCATGATGACCAACCTGCGCCAAAACCTGGAAGGGGCCTCGCGTGAGGCCAAGTTGCTCGCCGTCGAACTCCTCTTCCTGCAGTCTCTGCCCCTGGCACACGAGGTCAAATCGCTCAAGGTGAAGCGTGCCCGCGTTGCCGAAGCCGCGTCCTGGCTCGATCCCGAGCTCGAGCTCCCCAAGGAGCTCTACCAGGGGATGACCGATCACGGCGTCATCCGTGACCGGACAGCCGAATTCAACTGGACCATCTGGGACCATCTGACGTGGCTGTGCCGCTTCGTGGCGCACGTCGATGGCCAGTCCAACGCGAGCATCAACAAGGCCCTCAAGGACCCGCTGAAATTCCACGAACTCGCGGCGGCAACCCCCGAGGACCAGCCGGCCATCCGGCGCAGCATCGAATACTTGGCGTGGCCCAGCTACTTCGAGCCAGTGGTCGCCGACGTTGAACGGCGCGAAATCCGGGACGCTTTCGCCTCGCTCGTTGGTGGCGCCCACGGCGAAACGGAAACCGACATCACCGCGGACGTGCACCGCATCCGGCTGTACCTGGACGAACAGGCCGGCCAGCGCATCGACTGGTACGATCGCCAGCTCGTCAGCCAATGGCGCAAAGTGGGAGATCCCGGACGCCGCGCCTGGCTGCTGCGCACGCACCAGGACTCCGCCGAGCTCCTCGCCGCTTGGCGGGACGAGGAAAAGGCAACACTCGACGTCGAACACCTCCGCGAACTCACCCCCGGCGTGACGGCAGGCCTCGTCCAGCATGCGGTGGACGAGGACTACAAGCACCTCGGCTACGTGGAGCGGGAAGACACCAAGACCGCTGTTTTCGCGTTCCTGACCGTGATGAAGCCCGGCGACCTCGCACTGTTCCAGAACTCAGGAGCTATCAGGATCGGCGTGGTCCTGGGCGAACCGGAACACAACGAGGACAACCGCCGGCTCCGCCGCAAGGTGCGTTGGTTCGATGAGACCCACCCGATTTCCGAGGCTCCGCGGCACGTCCAGCGCCAGCTCTCCACTTCGGGGATCGTCGTGGACGTCACCAGGGTCATCCAGTCTCTGCAGTCCCTCCTGCCCGCCGAAGCCGAATCCGACGGCGAGGAAACCGCCGCCCCGGACGCCGTCGTCGAGCCCGTGATTGAAGGGTTCCGGCCCCTCACTGAAGAGTTCGCAGCTTCCCTCCACATGGAGCTCGAGCCACTCACCGAGATCGCCGAACTCCTCGAGGAGAACCGCCAACTAGTGCTCTACGGCCCTCCGGGAACGGGAAAGACCTACCTCGCCAAGCACTTGGCGGCCCAGCTCGCCGGCGACAGTACCGACGAGCGCGTCAAGCTGGTCCAGTTCCACCCGTCCTATGCGTACGAGGACTTCTTCGAGGGGTACCGGCCGGACAAGACCGATGACGGCCAGGTGTCGTTCAAGCTCGTGGCCGGGCCGCTGCGTCGCCTCGCTGAAGAAGCTGCGAAGCCCGGGAACTCCAACAAGCCGTACTTCCTCATCATCGACGAGATGAACCGGGCCAACCTGGCGAAGGTATTCGGTGAGCTGTACTTCCTGCTGGAATACCGCGACGACCGCATCTACCTGCAGTACAGCCCCAACGAACCGTTCAGCCTGCCGGACAACCTCTACATCATCGGCACCATGAACACGGCGGACCGCTCTATCGCCATGATGGATGCGGCCATCCGCCGCCGCTTCGCGTTCGTGGAACTGCACCCGAAGGTGGAACCGATCCGCGGTTCCCTCCGACGCTTCCTCACGGCCCGCGGCCTGGACACCCTCAACGCGGACCTGCTTGACGCCCTGAACGGCTCCATCGACGACTGGGACCGGGACCTGATGATCGGCCCCTCCTACTTCATGAAGAACGCGGCCCAGAACCCTGCCGGGCTGCGCAGGATCTGGAAGTACGAACTCATGCCACTCCTGGAGGAGCATTACCACGGTCAATTGAACCGGGCCCAGCTGGAGGATCGCTTCGGTCTGGACCAGTTGTTGGGTCGACTTGCGGTCCGCTAAGACCGCGCCACCGCGGCCGGCCCGAGCGCCGGGCATCGGAAAGCCAGCGGTCCGCGCTTCCACGAAGGCTCCGGCTGTGCGGCACATCGTCATGGACGAGCTCTCCGGTGGCCTCGTGGACAAGCTTGATCCGGACGCCGCCGCCCTCCTCAACTCGAGCGGGCTCGCGAAGGCCTCGCCCATGGGAATGGGCCTCTACCGCATCGAGCCTGTGGGCAAGGTCGGGTCTGTGCGGACGCCGACCGTCCAGTTCGAGGTACGGCCCAAGGACCGCTTGGGCTTGAACCGGCTGCTCTTTCTGCTCAGCTACGCCGGGGACCAGGGATTCCGCGAGGATTCCGTGGCCGCCGTCGAGCACAAGGACTTGTGGAGCGCCCTCGCGGAGTCCCTCGCCCAGTTGGCGGAGCGGGCCCTCAGCAGGGGTCCGCTGCAGGGGTACCTCACCGTGGACGAGTCCCTCAGGACGGTCAAGGGCCGCATCCGGATCTCCGACCAGATCTCACGCCGCCCCGGGATGCTTGTTCCGCTGGAAGTCTCCTATGACGAATTCACCGAGGACATTGCCGAGAACCGCATCCTGCGTGCCGCGCTTGAGCGGATGGGCAAGGTTCCCGGCGTGCGGCAAAACGTCCTGAGCCGCTTGCGGCAGCTCAAGGGAAAGCTCGACGCCGTCACGCGGCTGCAGTCCGGAGCGCCCCTCCCGCGGTGGCAGGCCAACCGGATGAACCTTCGCTACCATCCCGTCCTCCGCTTGGCCGAGCTCATCCTGCGGAACGCCTCTGCCGAAGCGGGAGAGGGCAAACAACAGACCGCCTCGTTTGTCGTGGACATGTCCACTGTGTTTGAGGAATTCGTGGGCGTGGCTTTGCGGGCGGCCATGCGGGCACATCCGGGTGAAATGCGGCTCCAATACGGCGCCACCCTCAACGAAGCTGTCCGGGATTCGGACCGGCTCACAGTGCGCCCCGACGCCGTGCATTTCCTGGGAGGCAGGCCCGTAGTGGTCTACGACTCCAAATACGCCTCGGCCACGGATTCCGGGGCTTCGCTGAACGCGGACCACTACCAACTCCTGGCCTACTGCACCGCGCTGCAAGTTCCCACGGCGTGGCTGGTCTACGCGGGCAAGGGAGAGATGAAGCTGCGGCGGATCCTCAACACGGACATCGACATTGTGGAGTACCCGCTGGACTTGTCCCGGCCACCGGCGGAGATCCTTGCCGCCGTCACCGACTTGGCCCAGCAGTCCTGGGGAGAAGTGGTCCGCCAGGCGCGACTATAAGGGGCCTCCTCAGCAGGGCGGTGGGGACCGGTTCCGTCCGGGCGGTGGGCGGACTAGCCTGAGAGAGCAAGTCACCGCAGATGGAGGCATCATGCACGGCAAGAAAAAGAAGAAGTCCTGGAAGGACATGACCCCTGGGCAACGGGTGGGCATGCTCGTGGTGGGTGCAGGACAGTTGGCGTTGCTGGTCGCGGCACAACGCAGCATTTCCAAGACCCCCGCGGCCCAGATCAGGGGTAACAAAGCCGTATGGCGGGCCGCAAGCTTTATCAATTTCTTTGGGCCGCTGAGCTACTTCCTGTTCGGCCGCCGTCGAGGAACTGCGTGAGCTGATTCTCCAAAGCCGAACGGTCCCGCAGTTCGCATTCCCACACGGTGAGAACCTCCCAACCTGAGGCTCTCAGCAGTTCGCGCTGTCCGGCGTCGCGCTCCCGGGTGCGATTGCGCTTCGCTGCCCAGAAATCCGCGTTACCGCTCGGTGCGTGCTGGCCTGCCTTGCAATCGTGGAAATGCCAGAAGCATCCGTTCACGAAAATCACCTTGCGCCGGCCGGCGAACACGAGATCCGGGCTGCCGGGCAACTTCCCGCCCGCGGCCCGGCCATGGAGCCGGTACCGGTAACCCTTGGCATGCAGGAGCCGACGGACCAAGAGCTCGGGCT
The DNA here is from genome assembly GCF_052115645.1 of Arthrobacter sp. 2MCAF14. Classification (NCBI taxonomy): domain Bacteria; kingdom Bacillati; phylum Actinomycetota; class Actinomycetes; order Micrococcales; family Micrococcaceae; genus Arthrobacter; species Arthrobacter sp. 2MCAF14. The sequence continues at coordinate 77,028 of NZ_JBFRHB010000009.1, forward strand.
TGGTGTTCTTGCCCCGGATCTTGGACATGTTCAGGCTGCGTTGCTCAGGCGTCAGCAGGTCGCGGCTCTCGCCCATATCCTCAGTCTACGCAGCGCACCCTGCGACGCTCGCTCACATATGCGGGTCCTTCCTCGACGTTCGCTCACGTATGTGGGTCTTTCCTCGGACGCTCGCTCACGTATGGCGCCCAAAACCAAAAGGGGGCCGCAGTTTGTGAGCGAGCGTTGGTTGGGGGTGGCTTGTTTGTGAGCGAGGGTCAGGCCGGAACGCGGAATGTGAAGGTTGTTCCTTCGCCGGGGATACTCTCAAGGCCGATGGTCCCGCCGTGGGCATCGACGATTGCCTTGCAGATGGAAAGACCCAAACCGACCCCGTGAATGGCCGTATTGCGGACGTTTCCGGCCCTGAAGTACCGAGTGAAGGCGTCCGCCTGGTCCTGCTTGTCCATACCCATGCCGGTGTCTTTGACGTGGCATACCACCGCGCTTTCCTCCTGCAGCAGCGTGACGCGGACGTCGCCGCCGTCGGGGGAGTATTTGATGGCGTTGGAGATGAGGTTGTCCAGCACCTGGGAAATGCGGTTGGCATCCACGTGCGCCTCGAGGCGTTCGGGGGCGTCGACGTGAAGCCGCACTCCGCCGTCGTTCGCTTTCGGCTCGGCCGAGGCGACACTCGACTTGACCAGTTCGGATACGTCCACCGCGTGTGGCTGGACGATCATGTGGCCCGAACGGACTGCCAAGAGGTCGGAGACGAGGGAGAGGAGCCGGTCCGCGTTTCGTTGCACAATCTCAAGTTGCTGCACCGCCCAGGTCGGGAGGTTTTCAGCCTCCTCCAGCACAAGGTCCACGTACCCTGTGATGGACGTCAGCGGGGTGCGGAACTCATGGGAGACGTTTGAGACGAAGTCGTCCCTCGCAGCGAGAGCGTCCACAAGTGCCGTGACATCGCCGAAAACGACCACTGAACCCAGATAGCTGCCGTCGCAGTCCTTCATGGACCGCGCGCTGGTGGTGAAAGCGCGCTGTTCCCTGCCCGTCCCAACCCAGACGAGGTAGTCAGTGAACTCCTGCCGCAACGCAGCACGGCGCATCGGCTGGCGATCCGACGCCGTGGGGGTCACGCGGTCGGCGTCGAAAACCAAGAGCTCTGGCTCGCCGTGGCGATCGGTGTCCCCAGAAGCCTCGAGCACTTGGTTCTCCCGCTGCTTGCGGTTCGCCATCATTTCGCGGCCGTCGGCGTCAATAGCCACGACACCAAGGTGGACGGTTTCAAGAACCGTGTTGAGCAGTCGTTCCTTCTCCTGGCTGTCCGCCAAGGCGCGGAGCAGCGCGGCGTCCCTTTCCTCAAGACGGTTCTGCTGGGCGACCATGCTTTGGGTCATCACGCCGATGGAAACGCCGATGCCGAGCATCATGATGGGCAGCAGCAACCCGCGTAGCAGATCCTGCGGTGTGTACGTTCCATGGATGAATTGCGGCGTCCAAATCATGGCGAGCGGCCCCAGGAAGGAAACAACCAGGGCAGAGCGTAGATACAACCCCGAGGCGCAAAGCCAAATGACGGGAAAGACGGTCAGGAGGCTGATTCCGATGGGACTGTCTTGTCCTCCCTCCCGCCCTAGCCCGATGGACACCAAGTCGAGGAGCGGGATGGCCAGGAATGTCGGAAAGGGGAGTCTGTCCCACGGAACTGCGTAGCAGAGCACCCACGCTGCCGCTTGGGTAGCCAGGAAGATGACAAAGAGGGGGTTGCCGAGGGTTGCGGGGAAGTAAAGGCCAACCAGGACCGCAGTGAGGCACACCGTCACGGTCAGCGGCAATTGGCTGAGCGCGACGCGATCCTTGAGTGAGTACTCATGGAAGGCATGTTGAAAGAACATCACCCGGCCGCTTTTGGCATCCCATTCAAACGGACGTTTCATAAGGCCAAAATTCGCAATTGTTCAAGGTCGCGTCGCATGCCAGAAAGGATACCGGCAGCCCGATATACTTCCATTCGTAGCGGGCTGGGAGGGCTGCAAATGACTGAATTACGGGTTGGGCTTGTCATAGAAGACGATCACGACATCCGGGAATTGGTCCGCGTTGTCCTCAGCCAAGCTGGCTTCGAGGTTCATATGGCGACGAGCGGGGCAGCCGGTATCCGGGCAGCGCGTGATTTGCAGCCACATGTCATCACCCTGGACTTGGGCTTGCCTGATATCGATGGCTTCGAGGTGGCACGCCAGGTCCGGAACTTTTCCGATGCATATATCGTCATGTTGACGGCCAAGGCCGACGAGCTGGATACCCTCCTGGGCTTGGAGTCCGGCGCCGATGACTATTTGACCAAGCCTTTCCGGCCCCGGGAGCTTCGCGCCAGGGTGGCCGCGATGATGCGTCGCCCGCGCTCAGGAGCCACGCCAATCCATCAAGGGGAGGCTCCGCCTTCCCAACGGACTTTCCGGCACAACGGGCTGGTATTCAGTTATGCGACGCGGACCGTTTCCATCGACGGCCAGGACGTACGGCTGACCCCCACGGAGTTCGATCTCCTGTACTCCTTGCTTGAGGCAGGTTGCACGGTCTTGAGCAAAGCGGACCTTGTGCGCGGCCTCCGGAACGAACCTTACGACGTCGGGATCTACACGAGCGACGCCGAAGAACGGTCCGTCGAAGTCCACATTGGAAACCTTCGCCGCAAGCTCGGCGACGACCCGCAGAACCCGCGTTGGCTGCAAACAGTACGCGGCGTGGGATATCGGCTGGCTCCGGCAAGGACTTGAACGCCTTCGGCAACCCATAAGTAAATCTTGGGGCACGGACGCGCGCTCGTCAGATGTGAGCGAGCGTTGGGGAATTTGCCGTTAGATGTGAGCGAGCGTCCGGGAATTTGCCGTTAGATGTGAGCGAGCGTTGGGGAATTTGGGGTCCACCGACTTCCTCAAATCTCGACGCTGACCGTCCTCGGCGCTTGGAAGGACAACAGGCGGAGCCACTCGGGGTTCGGATCTGCCAAACGAACGCCTTGCAGCGCTGCCGCGGTTTCCTGCACGACGACGGCGGCCTCCAGTTCCGCGAGCTTCGCACCAAGGCAACGGTGAATCCCTGAGCCGAAGGCCAGCCCGTACGCCGTACGACCCTGCTCCGACAACGAGTGGTTCCCCGTGAGCTCCAAGAGGATTTCGGCACCAGCCGGGATGTGCTCGCCGTCGAGCACGGTGTCCTCTGCAGCAACCCTACGCCACGTCGGAACCGAAGATTCCGTGGCCAAAATGTGCCGGATGAGATCCCGGGCCGTGGTGCCGAAAGCTGCGTCTTTCCAGGCAAAGCCTGTGGACCCCCCGGCAAGCCGGAATAGTGCCGTGCTGATGAGCTGAGTGGTGGTTTCCTGCCCCGCGATGAGCAGGAAGTAGCCGAGGGAGCAGATCTCTGGAGTGCTGAGACCGTGTTCCGCCAAGGAGTTGAAGAGATTCCGCCCGGGTGAGGCCACAGCTTCGAGGACGAGTTCCCGCAGCCAGCCGTAGAACTCTGCCGCGCTGTGTGCCAGTTCCAGTTGCCGCTCAGGATCCGGCCAGCCCCAGAAGAGTTCGAGGGAGTCCAGGCTCCAGGCTTTGAGCTCCGGAAGGTCCCGCACGGGGAGACCCAAAAGCTCCAACATCACGATCGCCGGCGGGTAAGCGGCCACGGCCTGCACCAGATCCACCTGTCCGTGCGCATTCAAGAGCGCGGCCGCGTCGGAACCGGCATCCCGCGCGATGCCGCGAATACGTGGCTCGAAAGCACTCACCGTTGCGGGGGTAAAGTACCCGGCCACTACTTTGCGGATGCCTGCATGGGAATCGCTGTGGTTGCTGGCCAGCACGGGCGGCAGGGCGAAGCGGGCACGCTGCAGGACGCGCAATGACGGTCCGGACAACGGTGTCACAGCGATGAGGGCGTTCGCCGAGCTGAAGTCTTCGGGCCGGTGCAGGACCTCCCGCACCGCAGCGGGCTCCCGCAGCACCATATACGGGCACGTCTGGACGCCGGCGGAAGCGGCGCTCATGACGAGGCCCCGTTCAAGCAGTCCAAACCGCTCAACCAGTGCACACTGGCCGCCCTGAACGTGACGGGCGGGAGGTCCGCGGCGCGCTCGGGGAGCACTCCAAGGAGCGGCCGCAAGGCGCCGAGCGTCGCCCGGTTGCCGTGTTCCAGGACGCCCGGGTCGTCCGGCCAGGTTCCCAGAATCACGCCATGGATGGCCAGGTCCCTGCGTTCCAGGGCCTCGAGTGTCAGTGCCGTGTGGTTCAGGGTTCCCAATGCGGGGCGGGCGACCACAACAAAAGTCGCGTCACTTCCAAGGTGACTGCCCAGATCTGCCAGCGTGCCGCCGTCGGCGTCCAACTCCACGAGGAGACCGCCGGAACCTTCCACGAGAACGTGGTCATGCGTGCTGGCCAGTTCGCGGACGCGTGCGGCATGTGCCGCAATCGGCGGCAGCATGATTCCGTCCAGCGCGGCTGCGGGCACTGGGGCGAGGGGTTCTTGAAGCACGACGCCGGCCTCGGCCGTGAGCGGTCCAGCCAAGCGGGCGATTTCGGTGCAGTCGGAGTCGCCCACCACATCGCCGCTCTGGCAAGGCTTGTACACGGACACCGAGCGGCCCTCAGCCTGCAGCGCGGACGCAAGCGCCGCCGTCGTGACCGTCTTGCCGACGCCGGTGTCCGTTCCGGTGACCAGCACTATGTGGGGCAGTTTCATGGCGTTTCCTCCAGGATGCGGCGCAACGTTGCGCACGCGTAGTCGATGTCGTCGGAAGTGAGGGTGGCGCGGGCGGTCAGCCTGAGGCGCGAGACGCCGTCGGGAACCGAGGGTGGCCGGAAGCAACCGACCCGGACACCCGCCACATGTGCCGACCGGCTTGCCGCAAGCGCCGCCGCGGCAGAGGGCATGGGGATGGATTGCACGGCGCCGGCCGCCTGAAGCGACGCGCCAGCGGGCCCGACGGCGGCGCCGCGCCGCTGTGGTGTTGGCGCGTGTAGCGCGGGTGCCAGTCCCGCTGTGAGGCTGGCCGCGTTCCGATGGACGGCCGCCGCACGCCAAGGTTCAGCGCGGATGATTCCGACGGCGGCCAGCGCTGCCGCAGCCGAGGCTGGTGCGAGCCCTGTGTCGAAGATAAAGCTGCGGGCCCTGTTGACGAGGTGTTCGCGGAGCAGGGAACTGCCAAGCACGGCACCACCCTGGCTGCCGAGCGACTTGGAAAGGGTCGCGGTCAGCACCACGTTGGGGTGGCCCGAGAGCTCCGTTCCCGCTACCGAGCCAAAGCCCTCGAACGCTCCGTGGCCCGCAACCCCGAGGCTATGGGCTTCGTCCGCGAGGAGCATCGCGTCGTGCTCTTCGGCCAATGCCAGCAACTGGGGGAGCGGGGCAGCGTCGCCGAAGACGCTGTAGATGGACTCGACCGCGATTAAGGCTCGGGGTTCCGCGCGGGTCCGCAGCTGGTGCTCGGTTGCGCCGAGATCGTTGTGCGGGACCATTTCCACCCTCGATCGGCTCAAGCGAAAACCGTCAATCAGCGAAGCATGGCAATGTTCGTCGGCCACGATGAGAGTCCCGGGGCCGCCGAGCGCGGTAGTGACCCYCAGATTGGCCAAGTATCCGGAAGAGAAGACCAACGCGGATTCCATGCCGGCGAGGCTCGCAAGCTCGGATTCGAGCTCCAGGTGCAGCGCCGTGGTACCGGCAACCAGTCGCGAGGACGTGGCGCCGGTTCCCCAGCGGCCGATCGCTTCCCGCGCAGCCTCTGCCAGCCTCGGGTCCGTCGCGAGGCCAAGATAGTCGTTGCTCGCCAGGTCCACGGCCGAGTCCCCATCGAGGCGCGTCATGGGTGTGCGGACGAGGCCCCGGCGCTCGCGGACTGCGGCCTGCTGTTCCAACCATGCGGTCATGGATCTGCTCATGGGCCGTGTACCTCGGCCACGGCCGCCACCATGCCTTCGGCTATCCGCCGGACCTCCTCGGCGGAGCTGATGTAGGGCGGCATCGCGTAAACGAGATTCCGGAAGGGCCGCAGCCAAACGCCGCGCCCGACGGCGGCACTCGTCACTGCGGCGACGTCCACCTCCGTGTTCAACTCGATGACGCCCACGGCGCCGATAGTGCGGACCTCCTTGACGGCGTCGAACGCGTTGGCGGCTTCGAGCCCGGCCGCGAGCCCCGAGCCGATCCGGGCCACATCGCTGCGCCAGGCGCCACCGTCGAGAATTCCCAGGCTCGCATTGGCCACGGAACACGCTAGCGGATTGCCCATGAAGGTGGGTCCGTGCAGCAAGGCACCCGCGCCGCCGCTCGAAACGCGGGCCGCCACCTCGCCCGTGCAGAGCGTCGCGGCGAGCGTGAGGTAACCGCCGGTGAGGGCTTTGCCCACGCACATGATGTCCGGAACCACGCCGGCATGCTCCGCGGCGAACACCTCGCCCGTGCGGCCGAAGCCCGTTGCGATCTCGTCCAGGATCAGGAGGATCCCGTGTCTATCGGCGATGTTCCGGAGGATGCGCAGGCATTCGCCGGCGTAGATGAACATGCCGCCGGCGCCTTGAAGCACGGGCTCCACGATGATCGCGGCGAGTTCGTTGGCATGTTCCGCCGCGAGGTCCTCGACGTGCGCCCGCCACTCCGCGATTTCCTCGGGTGGCGCGCCCGCGGCGGGTGGCCTCGCGGCGAACAGATTGGCAGCGAGTAGCCCGGGGAACGCTGAATGCATGCCGTCCACGGGGTCGCACACGCCCATCGCCGCGAAGGTGTCGCCATGGTAACCGCCGCGGATGCTGAGGAACCGTTGCCTCTCGGGGAACCCCGACGCGGTCTGGAACTGCACCGACAACTTGAGCGCCACCTCCACGGACACCGATCCCGAATCCGCCAGGAAAACCCGCTCCAACCGCGGCCGATCCGCCGCAGCAGGGGCCATGGCCACGAGCCGTTCGGCCAGTTCGACGGCGGGTTCATGGGTGAGGCCGCCGAACATCACATGGCTGAATGTGTCTAGTTGGCGCTTCGCCGCGGCGTCCAAGACGGGGTTCCGGTAGCCGTGGATGACTGCCCACCAGGAGGACATGGCATCGAGCACCTCATGGCGTTGGCCGGTTTCGTCGCGGAGCCGCAGCGTCACGCCGTCGGCGTCTTCGACTTCCCACAACGGCAGCGTGCCCGACGCCGGAGCGTACGGATGCCAAAGGCTCGCGCGGTCCCGCTGGATGACGCTCATGTTGTCAGCCTTCCGTGGCGCGAGCATTCGGCGGTCCAGCCGAGTGGTGTGACCTGGACTTTCATGCGGCGCCGACAAACAGCGCAATAGCGGGGAGGCTCCATCGCGAGGCGCTGTTGGCAGCCCCGGTGAGCGTCCGACGTCGGGCGCTCGCCTTGCGTTTCCGGGTCGCCTTGCGCGGCGGGCTCGCCGCAGAGACCGCAGTAGCTATGTGTGACTGTAGTGGTCACAGCGACTTCTGGAGTTCCTTGATGGGCATGTTCAGCTCGACGAGGAGGTTGAGGTCTGCGTCGGCGGGACGGCCCAGGGTGGTGAGGTAATTGCCGACGATGACCGCGTTGATGCCGCCCATGAGGCCTTCGCGGGTGCCGAGGTCGCCCAGGGTCAGTTCCCGGCCGCCGGCGTAACGCAGCACAGTCCGGGGCATGGCGAGGCGGAACGCCGCGATCGCGCGGAGGGCGTCCTTGCCGTCCATGATTCCTTGGTTTTCGAGGGGAGTCCCGGGGCGCGGATTGAGGAAGTTCAGTGGGACTTCGTGGGGTTCGAGGGCTGCGAGCTGGCTGGCGAGTTCGGCTCGCTGGGCGGTGGTTTCGCCCATGCCGATCAGGGCTCCGCAGCAAAGTTCCATACCGGCTGCCTTGACCATGTTGCAGGTGTCGAGGCGTTCCTCGTAGGTGTGGGTGGTGACGACTTCGGGGAAGTAGCTGCGCGCGGTTTCGAGGTTGTGGTTGTAGCGGTGGACACCCCATTCGGCGAGCTGGTCCACTTGGCGCTGGGTGAGCATGCCCAAGGAACAGGCGATATTGATGTCCACTTCCGCGTTGATGCGGTCGATCGCGAACTTGATCTGGTTCATGAGTTTGATGTCCGGTCCGCGGACGGCTGCGACGATGCAGAACTCCGTGGCCCCCGTGGCGGCGGTTTCCTTGGCGGCCTTCACGAGCTCGGGGATGTCGAGCCAGACGCCGCGGACCGGACTGTCGAACAAGCCCGATTGGCTGCAGAAGTGGCAGTCCTCAGGGCACCCTCCAGTTTTGATGGAGACGATTCCCTCTACTTCCACGTCCTCCCCGCAGTGCTCGAGGCGAACTTCGTGGGCGAGCTGCAGGGCTTCGGGGATGGCCTCGTCCGGAAGCTCCAGGATCTCGAGCAGTTGGGATTCGCTGAGGCCTTCGCCTTTCGCGAGGACCTGCTCGCGCGCTGTTTCCAGGATCTGATATGTGGACGTACGCCTTGGGTTTGGCTGGGTGGTCATGATGCTCCTCGGCCGTTACTTGCGGGGGATGGTGCGTTCCTTCATGACGGTAGTGGGCTTGTGTGGACGTGATTTTGTTGGACGTCCACAAACCCGGAGCTGCAATCTTGGCGGCCGGCTCGCTGGATAAGTTACAGCGCGGAAACATCGTGGAGACTCCGTAGTTTCATCCCGCCGATAGCGTCAAGGCCATGTTCAGAGGGGAAACATGTCCAGACAAAGGAAGTTGCGGGGATGACTGACGATTCGAAGACAACTCAAGTGCTTGAACCCCCGGCGGCAGGCCGCTCACCGGAGGGGGTCGCCGTCGTCGAACCTTCCGACGCGCTAGCGACCGGGAGCCGTACGGCGGGCAATGCCGATGCGATGAGCGCAGCAAAGGAGAGCCTGGAGGACTACACGCTCAGGTTCGCACCACGGTCCTCCCGCAAGTGGGGTGCGGGCGTGGTCGCGACGAGTGCGCTCGGTGGAATCGCCTATTTGGCTGATTTCTCTATCGGCGCGAATATCGGTATTTCTTATGGCACCGTGAATGCTATTTTCGGAATTGTGGTGGCGGCCGTCGTCATTTTCGCCACCGGATTTCCTCTGGCGTACTACGCGGCGCGCTACAACATCGACCTTGACCTCATCACACGAGGGTCCGGATTCGGCTATTACGGCTCGGTGGTCACGAACGTTATTTTCGCGACCTTCACGTTCATCTTCTTCGCGCTTGAGGGCTCCATCATGGCGCAAGGCCTGGAACTTGGGCTGGGGATTCCGCAGTGGCTCGGCTATGCGGCGTCCACGCTTATTGTCATTCCCTTGGTGATTTACGGGATGAAAGCCTTGTCCAAATTGCAGGTGTGGACCACCCCGTTGTGGCTCCTGCTCATGGTGGTTCCCGTGGGGTATTTGGTGATTTCGCACCCGGACAGCATCGGGGAATTCTTCGCTTTCACAGGCAAATCCGGAGCGGAGGGCACCAACTTGGCCTCCGTGATGCTGGCCGCGGGTGTCTGTCTGTCACTCATGGCGCAGATCGCGGAACAGATTGACTACTTGCGCTTCATGCCGCCCAAGACTGCCGAGAACCGCAGTGCCTGGTGGCGTGCCGTGATCCTGGCTGGCCCGGGCTGGGTGATCTTCGGCGCGATCAAGCAGATCGTGGGCATGTTCATTGCGATCTATCTGATCGCGAACCTGGATCCGGCCGCATCCGTCCACGCGAACGAGCCTGTGCACCAGTTCCTTGGCGTGTATCAGGAAATGATGCCGGCGTGGTTGGCGATGACTTTGGCCGTGGTGCTCGTGGTCATTTCGCAAATCAAGATCAACGTGACCAACGCGTACTCCGGCTCGCTCGCGTGGACCAACAGCTTCACGCGGATCACCAAGAGTTACCCGGGGCGCATGGTGTTTGTGGTGGTCAACCTGGTGATTGCGCTGGTGCTGATGGAAGCAAACATGTTCGAATTCCTCAATACGATCCTTGGCTTCTACGCGAATTGCGCCATGGCCTGGGTGGTTACCGTTGCGTCCGATATCGCCATCAATAAATACTTGCTCAAGATTTCGCCCAAGGTTCCCGAATTCCGCCGCGGCATGCTTTACGCCGTCAACCCGGTCGGTTTCATCTCGATGCTGGTGTCAGCGGTTGTCTCGATTGCGGTGTTCTTCGGCGCTTTCGGTTCGGCTGCGCAGCCATACTCGCCGATCTTCGCCGTCGGGCTGGCGCTTGTGCTGCCGCCCGCGCTGGCCTTGTTGACTCGCGGGAAGTACTACCTGCGCCGCTCCGACGACGGCATCGATCTGCCCATGTTCGACGCCGACGGCAACCCGAGCGACGCCAAGCTGTTGTGCCACGTCACGGGACTGGAGTTCGAGCGTCCGGATATGGTCCGTTCCGCCCAGGACGGGCCCGACGGCGAACCGCAGTTCATCTCTTCGCTCGCCTTGTCGACGGATAAAACGGGGGAGTTGGTCCTGCCGGCCCAGAAGTAGGCGGGAGTTCAAAGGCCCCATGGGCCTCGACGACGGATGGGCGGCCTGGCCGCGGTCCCGTCGTCGAGGCCTTTGGTTTGTGTTTGTTGTGTTGGGCCGCGCTGGTGAAGTGATGCGGGGTAGTGAAGGTGAGCCTGTGGATAACTCTCCCGCCAAGATGGGGAAGTAAGCTACCATTTTGGGAAACGTTTAGTCTTGAAAACTATTTGGGGATAGCAAACCATGACTCCACGCACTTCGTTTTCTGCTCGCAACCGCCTGTTCGTCATTGTCAGCCTGGTAGCGGCGTTGACGCTGACCGCCTGTGGGAACACTACCCAGCCGGAGTCTGCGTCACCCACAGTTTCCGCAAGTGCCACCGCTAAGCCCTCTCCGACCCCGACGGCAGCCTACAAACCCGCGGACGCCAAGGGGAAAGCCGAGAACGTGCCGGTTCCCGTGTTGCCGGACGCCGCGAAGGCGAACAGCAAGGAAGGGGTGGAGGCGTTTGCGAGGTACTGGTTCCAGGCGCTTTCGTATGCTTATGAGACTGGGGACGCCTCAATAGTCGAGCGAATCTCGGGCCCAGATTGTGTTTTCTGTACAGGATTGAAAGACACGATCAAGATTGCTTGGGCTGACGGGAAGTGGATAGCCGGCGGGACTCTCCAGACGCCGTCCGTCAGCGCGAAGTTCGTCCCCGGGGCGGAATCGCAGCATGCCACAGTTCAAGTGATCCACCAGCCTGTCGCCATACACAAGCCTGATGGGACTCTCTATCAAGAACCCACAAAGGGTTCAAACAGGGCCAGCCAAATGGTTACAAAATTCGACGCGAACGGTTGGACGGCTATAGACCTCGGACTGATTCGCTAATGATGCGGAGGTTGAGCGTCCTTTCCGCTGGAGGTTTGGTGTTCTCAGCGACGCTGTTTTGCCCGGTCCCAGCGACGGCAAGGATCGCGGAGAGCCCGATTATCGCCGACTTCGAGGAACACGGCGTGAACGTTGGTTCTGAGAATTGGATCCGTGACCCCCAAACCGGCGAAATCGTCCCCGCCCCACCTAACCACGTCAGCGACGACCCCAACCAATACAAGGCAGAGCTCCAATGCCAGGTTGACGAGGATGCCTTAGATAAGAAGTGCCTTCCCGGACAGGTGCAATGCCCGCCCCGCGAGCCAGGTGGAAAGTCTGGAACTCCGGTTATTTGGAAGGTCGCACCTAAAGCGATTTCAAACCCCACGTGGGTCGACTGGAAATCGGGTAACAACGGTCCGTCCTGCCTGTACGACCAAAAGCCAGAGGATCTCTTTCAGCGCATTGCGGAGAGAATTGACAGCGACTTCCGCAACCTTCCGATCAAACCGGCGGATCTGACCGCCCAGCCTAGCCCGCACACACTCAAGGGCGCTGAAACCAACATCTTCGCGGACGCCGTTGAGCAGCAATTCGATGTGACACTCCTCGGCCAGCGAGTCCACGTAGTCGCTACCCCCGTGGAGTACACCTACGCCTACGGGGACGGCAACAGCCTCGGGCCAACACCTTTTGCAGGCGGGGCGCTCCCGGAGGCGGAATGGGGCCAAAAGACCAGAACAAGCCACGTGTATCAACAGGCCGGTGACTTTCAGGTATCCGTGACCACAACCTTCCGCGGCACCTATTCCGTAAATGGTGGCCCGAACATGCCGATTCCTGGCACCGGGCAGTTTGCGTCGCCGTCACAGAAGGTGAGCGTCTGGAGGTCGATCACGCGCAACTACGCCGACAACTGCATCGTGAATCCGCGGGGCGAAGGCTGCCCGGGCGTCCCCTAAAGCGAAGTGCCTACGTCCGAAGTTCCCTGTCGATCCTGTCCATTCGTGCCCGTACCAGCTGGAACCGTGAATCGTCCGGAGTCATGAGCCTCGCCAAGGCCATCGCGGCTTCGGAATCGTCCGAGCCCATGTCCGTGGAACACCAACGGCTGATCAGCTCCGCGTCGCCGCTTGCCCGAACCGACGCGGCGACGGCCTGGTCCAACTCGTCGCGCATCAGCTCTATGGCCATGGTCGCTGAACGGTTCAGGATGCGCCCGGAGTAGGCGGCCACTGCATCGTGCACCCGCCCGGCCCGCAAATGCTGGGCGACCAGCATGGCGTCGGTCAGCACTGTCACGCCAGAGGCAAAACGGTAAGGATTCGCCTCCACCACATTGCCGAGCAACGCGCGGATCCGGTGCATCTCCGTCCGGATGGCCGTGGCGGCACCATCTTCGCCATGCAGCTGATAGGCGAGCTCGTCGGCGCTCCACCCCTGCGTCCTGGAAGCGAGCAACGCCAAGATCTCCGCACGGCGCAGTGTCACCGGGAGCGCACCGCGGCCGTCGAGCTCTGCTGTCGGCTTGTCGCCGAGCAGCCGCAAGAACAGCGTCGAAGCGGAGCCGGGACGGGGGTGCCCGACGGCGGCGCGCTGACCCGGGTACGCCGTCGCGCCTTCCGAACGCAAGAGTTCCTCCGCGAGGCGGACGCCGCAACGCACCATCCGCAGGCTGTCCGGCGTCACCGAATCGATCGGCCCCGAAACATCAAGGATCCCGACAATGTCCCCGGTGAAGGGGTCGCGGATGGGCGCTGCGGTGCACGCCCAATCGTGGTGGGTCCGGACGAGGTGCTCGGCGGAGAAGAGTTGGGCGGCGTTGCCCGAGATGAGGGACTCGCTGATGGCGTTGGTGCCGACTCCCGCCTCGGACCAATCGGCGCCCTCAACGAATTCGAGGGAATCGGCCTGCCGCAGTGCGGAACCGCTGCCGATTCTCCAGAGCACCTCGCCGTAGTGGTCGGTGACGATCACCAGGTGCCGGCCCGCGGCGGACTCATCGGCTAGTAGCTGCGAGAGCGCCGGAACCACGCTGGCCAAGCGGTGCCCTGCCCCGAGCGAGCGGGCTTCGGCAACTTCGTGGCGGTGGGCCGGGCTGTGCCGATCGGGGTTGATGCCCAGTGCGATGGACCGCTGCCAAGACTCCACGAGTGAGGCAGGCAGGAGGGGGTGCGGGGCGCCGGACAACGTAGCTTCGTGGGCAGTGCGGAGCGTCTTGGCGTACTCCAGCGGAGAGGAGAATCGCAGTCCCGGATCCGGGATCAGCGCGCTCGGGCCATGACGCATGCGCAAACTCCCAACTCACCATTGAATTGCTGGATCGAACGGCCCTCACCCGCGTGGGAACAAGGAAAAGAGCCCGTGTCACCCGATTGTAACCCCCTGAGACATCTACTTGTGATGCGAGTCACTCACCGGACAGTTGCCACGGAACCGGGAATTGGCTCATCGTCAGCGATGGAAAGAGGAGAAAATGCCTGAGACCGCAAACGGCATAGCCGAGGCTTGGCTGGCGCAGTTCGATGAAGCGCTGCGCAGCAACAACACCGAGGCTGCGCTGGAACTGTTCGAGGACGAATCGTATTGGCGCGACTTCGTCTCCTTCACGTGGAACTTGAAGACCCTCGAGGGCAAGCCCGAGATCAAGCGCATGCTCGACGCCACGCTCCCGAACGTGCGGCCAAGCAACTGGAGACTCGCCGAAGATGCCACTGGCGATGCCGCCAACGCGGAAGCCTGGGTCGACTTTGAAACCGCGCAGGCCCGTGGCCACGCGCACCTTCGGCTGCGCAACGGCAAGTGCTGGACCCTTCTCACCACCATGCAGGAACTCAAGGGTTTCGAGGAAAAGAAGGGCCCCAACCGGGACCAAGGAGTGGCCCACCACATCAGCAAGGGCCGCAAGTCCTGGCTCGAACTCAAGGAAGAGCGGGAAGCCAAGCTTGGCTACGAGGAGCAGCCGAACACTGTCATCATCGGCGGTGGCCAAGGGGGGATCGGCCTCGGAGCGCGGCTGCGCAGGCTCGGAGTGTCCACCATCATCGTCGAGAAGAACGAGCGCCCGGGCGACTCTTGGCGCAACCGCTACAAGTCGCTGCACCTGCACGACCCCGTCTGGTACGACCACCTGCCCTACATGAAGTTCCCGGACGACTGGCCCGTCTTCGCGGCCAAGGACAAGATCGGCGCTTGGCTGGAGCACTACACCCAGATCATGGAACTGAACTATTGGTCCAAGACCGAGTGCACCAACGCCCGCTGGGACGAGGACCGCGGAGAGTGGGAAGTCAGCGTCGTGCGCGACGGCGAACCAGTCACGTTGCGTCCGAAGCAGCTGGTGTTCGCCTTGGGCGTCTCCGGCTACCCGAACGTCCCCGTGTTCGACGGCGCCGAGAGCTTCCTGGGGCAGCAGTACCATTCCTCCAAGCACCCGGGCGGGGGAGACTGGACGGGCAAGAAAGCCGTAGTGATTGGCTCGAACAACTCGGCCCACGATATCTGCGCGGACCTCTGGGAACACGGCGCCGATGTCACGATGGTCCAGCGCTCGTCCACGCATATCGCCCGCAGTGAGTCCCTGATGGACCTGGCACTCGGCGATCTATACTCGGAAAAGGCACTCGCCAACGGAGTCACCACCGAGAAGGGCGACCTTCTCTTCGCTTCCTTGCCGTACCGGATCCTGCCAGAGGCCCAGATCCCGGTCTACCAGCAGATGGCGGAGCGCGACGCCGAGTTCTACTCCCAGCTTGAGGCAGCCGGTTTCGATCTCGATTTTGGAGTGGACGGCTCGGGCCTGTTCCTCAAGTACTTGCGACGCGGCTCCGGCTACTACATCGACGTCGGCGCGTCCCAGCTGATCATCGACGGACGCGTGAAGCTCGCGAACGGACAAGTCAGCAAGATCACGGGCAACGCCGTCGTGATGGACAACGGTGCGGAACTGGAAGCCGACGTCATCATTTACGCCACCGGGTACGGTTCCATGAACGGCTGGCTCGCCGACCTCGTCTCGCCCGAGGTGGCGGACGCCGTCGGGAAATGCTGGGGATTCGGTTCCGACACACCCAAGGACCCGGGCCCCTGGGAAGGGGAACTGCGCAACATGTGGAAGCCCACCAACGTGCAGAACCTCTGGATCCACGGCGGAAACCTGCACCAAAGCCGGCACTACTCCACCTACCTGGCTCTGCAGCTCAAGGCCAGGGCGGAGGGCCTGCCGACCCCCGTGTACGAACTCCAGCCATCGCACCACACGCGCTGAAAGGCGGTATCCCATGAAAGCTGCACGATTCCATGGTCAAAAGGACATACGGGTGGAAGACATTCCCGAACCCACCCTCAGGCCCGGCGCGGTAAAGATCGGCATTGCCTGGTGCGGTATCTGCGGAACAGACCTGCACGAATTCCTGGAGGGTCCCATCTTCATTCCGCACGCGGGCCACCCGCACCCGCTGGCAGGCGAGGACTTGCCCGTGACCATGGGGCACGAGTTCTCCGGCACGGTCGAGGAGTTGGGCGACGGTGTTGTAGGCCTAGCGGTAGGGGACGGTGTGGTGGTGGAGCCCTACTTCGTGTGCGATGAGTGTGGACCATGCAAAGCCGGGAACTACAACCTGTGCACCCGGATGGGATTCATCGGCCTCGCAGGAGGAGGCGGTGGTCTTAGCGAGAAGATCGTCGTGGACGCACGCTGGGTCCACCGAGTGGGAGACATCCCGTTGGACGAAGCCGCACTCATTGAACCCTTGTCGGTGGCCTATCACGCCGTCTCGCGGGCGGAGCTGACGGCGGGTACGGTCGCCGTCGTCGGGGGTGCCGGACCTATCGGGCTGTTGACCGCGGCGGTGCTGAAAGGACTCGGCGTCACCACGATCGTCACGGAGCTCTCCGCCGCCCGGAAGGACAAAGCGCTGTCCTCGGGCGTTGCAGACTACCTCGTTGACCCCAGCGAAGAGGACGTCAAAGCGCGGGTACTGGAATTGACTGACGGGGCCGGTGCGGACGCCGCCTTCGAATGTGCGGGCGTGAACGCCGTCCTGGACACGATGCTGGATGTCGTGAGGCCTGCCGGGGTGGTGGTCAACGTGTCCATCTGGGGCAGGCCGGCCACGGTGGATATGCAGAAGATCGTGCTCAAGGAGATCGACCTTCGGGGAACCATCGCCTATCGCGGAGATCATGCCGCTGCGATCCAACTGGTCCAGGAAGGCAAGGTGGACCTCAAGCCGTTCATCACGGGACGCATTGCGCTGGAAGACCTGGTGGACAAGGGCTTCGACACCCTGATCAATCACAACGACACCGCCGTAAAGATCATCGTGCACCCCTAGCAAAAACGCAGCGTTCGACGGCGGCACTCGACCTTTCTGCGGAAGGCGGGGCGCCGCCGTCGTCGTGTGATCCCCGTCTCAACAGGAATAGTTGCAGGCGCGCGGCAGTTGCCGCCAGTGGACCTGTTCCCGTTTGAAAGGCACTGCCCATGTTGTTTTCCCCTTTGGCTCTCGGCGAGATTGAACTTCCCAACCGCTTGGTCATGGCGCCGCTGACCCGCCTCCGTTCGGGCGTCGAGGGTGTTCCCGGCCCGCTGGTCGCGGAACACTATCGGCAGCGTGCTTCCCTCGGGCTGATCGTCAGCGAGGGCACCTACCCCACGCCTGCAGGGCAGTCCTACCCGGGGCAGCCCGGCCTCGTCACGGAGGAACAGATCGCGGGCTGGAAGAAGGTGACGGACGCTGTCCATGCCGAGGGCGGTCGGATTTTCGCCCAGGTCATGCACGGCGGCCGCGTTTCCCACGCGGACATCACCGGCGGTCACGAGATCGTGGCACCCAGTGCCGTGGCCATCGACGGTGAAGTGCGCACGCCGAACGGCAAGAAGCCGTACCCGGTGCCCCGCGAACTGAGCACCGATGAACTTCCCTCGGTCATTCAGGAAATCGTCACGGCATCCCGGAACGCCATCGAGGCAGGATTCGACGGCGTCGAGCTGCACTCGGCGAATGGCTACCTGCTACACGAATTCCTGGCACCGAACACCAACGTCCGCACTGACAGCTACGGCGGTTCTCCGGAAAACCGTGCGCGTTTCGTGATCGAGACCGTCAACGCGGTGGTTGAAGCCTTGGGCGCCAACCGGGTCGGCATCCGGATTTCCCCGGAGCATTCGGTCCAGGGGATTGCTGAGACCGACCCCGCCGATGTCCGCGCCACCTATGAAGTCCTGGTTGACACCATCGCCTCGCTCAACCTCGCCTACCTCAGCATCCTCCACCATGAGCCCAAGGGTGAACTCGTGCAGGATCTGCGCGAGCGGTTCAACGGCACGTTCCTCGTGAACACCGGCTTCGGTGTAGTGACCACGCGGGAAGAAGCCCTGGCGCTCGTGGCCGACGGTCACGCCGACGCCGTCGTGGTCGGCCGCCCGGCCATCGCCAACCCGGACCTTGCGCGCAGGTGGCGTGAAGGCCTCCCGCTCAACGAGCCGGATCCGTCCACGTTCTACGGTGAAGGCGCCAAGGGGTACACCGACTACCCGTTCTACGCCAACTAGAACCCCCGAACCGCGACGGCGGCACCTGCGAAAGGTGCCGCCGTCGCGGTTTAACCCCCTCGCGGGCCCCCTCCTGCCGGATTTCCGGGCTGGCGCAGAGCGTCCGAAGCCGCCACAAACAGACCATTCCTATAGGATTTGTCTATGAAACTCGCTTCCTCACGGGACCGCGCGCCCGGCCGACCCGTCAGCCGCCAGGTTCTCGCCGACCACGTCTACGAGGAACTTCTCGCGTGGCTCATGGACGGCCGGCTCGAACCGGGAGCCGCGGTCAGCATCGACGGTACGGCGCGGGAACTGGATGTGTCCCCGACCCCTGTGCGCGAAGCGCTGGCGAGGCTGGAGCACACAGGCATGGTTCGCCGGGTTGCCCTCAAGGGTTACAGGGTAGCCCCGGTTTTCACGCGCGAAGATTTTGCCGAGCTCATGGAGGCCCGGCTCGCGATTGAGCCCGTGAATGCCCGTCTGGCGTGCAGCCGGATCACTCCTGACGGATTGGCGGATTTGCGAGCGGCCGTGAAGGACCTGGAGACGGCTCCCCGAGGCCCGTCTTTCATGGAATTCCGGGACTATCTCGAGGCCGATGAGCGCTTCCATAAGCTGATCGCCGAGCAGTCCGGCAACCAATTCATGCTTGCCGCCTACACCGCGCTGGGCGGCCAAGTCCAGCGGTTCCGGCTGTTCGGGGGAGTGGGCATCACCGACGCTGACCAGGCCATCGCGGAGCACCAAGTAGTGCTCGACGCGCTGGCGAGCGGTGACCCGGAACAGGCCGCGGCCGCCATGGCCGACCATGTGCACAAGGTCCGGGCCCGGGCTATTGCCGACGCACCTGCTGAGTAAGACGTCGCCGGACGGCATCGCTGACGCCCGCTGACTTGTTCTCCTGCCGCCCCAGGCCGAGTCCGACGGCGATCCAAGACGGCGACCCGACGCCGCCAGACCCTCAAGACCCGTCTAACGGCGGGCCTTTTGTGTGCGTTGCGAACTCGATACCTCGTGACCCTCTTCACAAACATATGTAAGACATATAGGATCTTCGATGACGCGGGGTAAGGGTGCGGAAAGCCGGGGCCGGCCTGCGGAAGTCCGAATAAATATGTTGACAGCCTTGCTCGGATAGTAAATCCTATAGGAAACAGGATTCCACGAAGGAGTGAAAACTATGGCTTACACCGCCGAAACCTGGCCCATCACCGCGGCCCTGCTGCAGTTCCCCGGCACGGACGCCACGGGACAGCACATCAACGACGCCGATGCTGCCGCTTGGGCCGAGGTCCTGCAGGAAGTCAAAGACGCAGGAATTGCCAACGCGGACCTCACGGACAGCTGGGTCCGTCCGGGAGACCTCAGCAAGGAACGCCTCGCCGAGTTCAAACAGACCGCGGAGCACGTAGGTATTGGCATCCCGGTCATCTCGGCCATCCGCCGCAGCATCATCCACGCCCGCGACTGGGCTGAGAACCTGGCGTACAGCCACCGGACCATCGACGCGGCAGCCGAATTGGGCTGCGAGGTGGTCTCGTTCGGACTCCATCAGGCCATCACCGCAGAGCAGCAAAAGCAGCTGTGGTTCTGGACGGTGGAAGGCTACAAGGATCCGGTGGGGGACAAGGAGGCCTGGGGCAACGCCGTCGCACGCTTGCGGGAACTCGGCGAGCACGCCGCAGAAGTCGGTGTCCTCCTGTCCTTGGAAATGTACGAGGACACCTACCTCGGCACGGCTGATTCCTCGGTCCAACTGGTCCAGGACATCGGGCTGGACAACGTAGGCCTCAACCCGGACCTCGGCAACCTCATCCGCCTCCACCGTCCCATCGAGGACTGGCGCGAGATGGTGGCCAAGACCCTCCCGTACTCCAACTACTGGCACATGAAGAACTACATCCGCGACGAAGACGCAGCCCGTGACAGCTACATCACCATGCCCGCACCGATGGAGAGCGGCCTCATCAACTACCGCGAGGCCTTCAAACTCGCGCTCTCGGTGGGTTTCCAAGGCATCCTGTGCACCGAGCACTACGGCGGCGACGGGCTCAGCGTCACGGCGAGCAACCAGAAATATCTCCGACGACATGTTCTTCCGAAGACGGAGAACTACATCCTCGGCCAGAGCCAAGTCGCCCAGGGCCGGCAGCAGCCTTCCGGCTCCGCCCACTCCGCATCCTCCCAGCTGGCTGGCGTCTAGAACCATGACAAGGATTTTCGATAACCCCGCAGACTTCGCGGACGATGCGCTGGACGGATTCGTCGCCGCCAACCGCGGCTATGTTGCCCGAGTGGACGGCGGAGTGGTCCGTTCCACCGAAGTCCCCACCGGACAAGTCGCTCTTGTAGTGGGCGGCGGCTCGGGACACTACCCTGCTTTCGCCGGTCTGGTCGGGCCGGGCCTGGCAACCGCCTCGGCTTGCGGCAACATGTTCGCTTCCCCGGCGGCCGGCCAGGTCTACCGCGTGGCCAAAGCAGCCAACGCCGGAGGCGGCGTCTTGCTCAGTTATGGCAACTACGCCGGCGACGTGCTCCATTTCGGCCAGGCCCAGTTGCGCCTCAATGCCGAAGGCATCGAGACCCGCACCGTGACTGTTACCGACGACATCGCCAGCGCAGCGCTGGACCAGATCGAAAAGCGCCGGGGGATCGCGGGCGACCTCACGGTCTTCAAGATCGCCGGCGCCGCGGCCGAAGCGGGACTGGACCTCGACGCCGTCGAGCGCTTGGCCATCAAGACGAACTACCGCACGCGCTCCCTGGGGGTGGCCTTCGACGGTTGCACCCTTCCGGGCGCCTCGGATCCGCTGTTCCACGTTCCGGCGGGCCAGATGTCCCTCGGCCTGGGCATCCACGGTGAGCCGGGGATTTCCGAGCACAAAATGCCCACCGCTTCCGAGCTCGCCGAATTGCTCGTCTCCAAGCTCCTCAACGACAAACCGGACGACGCCGGAAAGCGCGTGGTGGCCATCGTCAACGGCCTCGGCACCGTCAAGTACGACGAACTCTTCCTGCTCTTCGGCAAGATCGAAAAGCTCCTCAGCAAGGCAGGACTCACGGTGGTCGAGCCCGAGTGCGGCGAGCTCGTGACAAGCCTGGACATGTCCGGTCTTTCGCTGACGCTCCTGTGGCTGGACGAGGAGCTCGAACAGTATTGGGCAGCACCCGCGGACACCCCGGCGTTCCGCAAGGGCAACCTCGCGCCCCGCCCGCCCCGCAACCAAGCGAGCGTCACCGCGGTGGACGAGTGCGACGTCGAGCAGCCCACCGCGGCTGCTGCCGGACTCGGCCGACAGGCCGTAGCCGTGCTCGCCCAGGTGCGGGACGTCGTCGTCGAGCATGAAGAAGAACTCGGCAAGCTGGACGCGATTGCCGGCGACGGCGACCACGGCATCGGCATGCGACGCGGCGTTGAAGCGGCCTTCGCCGCCGCCGAAACGGCAAGCGGAGCCTCGGTCGGCCGGATCCTGGCGGCGGCAGGGGAGGCCTGGAGCGAACGCGCCGGCGGTACCTCGGGCGCATTGTGGGGTTCGGCGATCATTGCGGCCGGACAGGCGCTCGGCAACAAAGCGGGCTACTCCGGCGAAGACGCGGCGGCCGCCGTCACGGCGTTCGTTTCAGCGATCACCGAACTCGGCAAAGCCGAACCTGGCGACAAGACCATGGTGGACGCGCTGCTGCCGTTCCGGGACGCGTTCCTCACAGAGTTCGACGCCGGAGCTCCGGTTGACCGGGCGCTCGCGGCTGCCGCTGCGGCGGCCGAGTCCGCGGCAGCTGGGACGGCGCGGTTGCGTCCGCTCAAGGGCAGGGCCCGTCCGCTCGCAGAGAAGAGTCTCGGCCACCCTGATCCCGGCGCGTTCTCCTTCGGGCTGATCACGGCGAGGATCTCACAACACATCGATTCACAACTGGCGTCCCCGGCAGGAAACGGAGTTCAAGCATGAGCGCATCAGAGGGCTGGCGGATCATCGTCGGCAATGACGAAGCTGGCGTCGAATACAAGCAAGCGCTCGTGGCGTTGCTTGAAGCCGATCCCCGGGTGGCGTCCGTCACCGACGTGGGCGTCGGCGCCAACGACTCCACGGCGTACCCGCACGTTGCCGTGGACGCGGCGCGCAAAGTTGCCGAGGGCGAAGCAGACCGTGCCCTCTTGATCTGCGGCACGGGCCTTGGCGTGGCCATCGCGGCCAACAAAGTTCCCGGAATCCGGGCCGTCACCGCGCACGACAGCTACTCCGTTGAGCGCTCGGTCCTGAGCAACAACGCCCAGGTCCTGACTATGGGACAGCGGGTGATTGGCTTGGAACTGGCCAAGAAACTGGTGGACGAATGGCTGGGCCACCACTTCGACGAAACATCATCCTCCGCCGCCAAGGTGGACGCCATTTGCTCCTACGAGCCCGATTACACAAAGGCAGTGTGACATGACTGAATCAACAAGCACCACGACGGCGGCCCGAAAGATCGCCGTCGTCGGATCCGGTTACATGGGCGGCGGGATCGCGCAGGTCCTGGCCCTCGGCGGGGCGCGCGTGGCGCTGGCGGATGTGTCCGCCGAAATCGCGCAGAAGAACTACGACCGCCTGCTCGTCGAGTCGGATGAATTCGTGGCCGCGGGCCTCTTTCCGGAAGGTTCCACGGCAATCCTGAAGGCCAATCTGTGGGCCGCAAAGGACATCGAAGAGGCCGTGGCGGACGCCGACTTCATCGAAGAAGCCGTCCCGGAGATCCTCGACATCAAGCACCAGACCCTGGCCCGCATCAGCGCAGCTGCCCGTCCGGACGCGCTGATCGGCTCCAATACTTCCACTATTTCCATCGCCGATCTCGCCGAGGCCGTCGCGGGTCCGGAGCGGTTCCTGGGCGTCCACTTCTCCAACCCGTCCCCGTTCATCCCGGGCGTCGAAATCATTCCCCACGCCGGCACCACGCCGGAGACCGTGGCTGCGTCCCGCGAACTCGTCCACGCGGCCGGCAAGCAAACCGCCGTCGTCAAGGACGTCACCGGTTTCGTGCTCAACCGGCTGCAGTACGCGCTCTTCCACGAGGCCGCGCAGCTGGTGGAGCAGGGGATCGCAACAGCCGACGACGTCGACACCCTGGTCCGTACGACGTTCGGCTTCCGCTTGCCATTCTTTGGTCCATTCGCGATCGCGGACATGGCCGGACTGGACGTCTACAACTTCTGCTACAAGTCGCTCCAGACCGGATTCCCGGAGCGCTTCGCGACCCCGAAGATCCTGAGCGACCTCGTGGAGGCGGGAAAGCTGGGCACCAAGACCGGGGCAGGCTTCCTCAACGTCCCGGCGGAACGGACGCCCGAACTCATCGCCTACCGGAACAAGGCCTACGTGGCCATGCAGAAGCTCCTCGACGAGCTCGGCCCGGCCCCCATCAACTAGTCCCGACCTTCACAGGAGAATACCCATGAGCACCTTCCCCGCAGAACGCACCGCAATCGTCACCGGCGCCGTCTCCGAGCGCGGCATCGGCCGGGCTACCGTCAACTACCTCGCAGCACAGGGCTGGAACATCGGCATCATCGACCTCGACGACGCCCTCTGCAAGAGCACCGCCAAGGAAATCGCCGCCGAATACGGCGTAAAGGCCTATGGCGTGGTCGCCAACGTGGCCGATGAAGCATCCGTACGCACGGCTATCGACACGCTCGAGGCCGAGTTGCCGCAAATCGTAGCCCTGGCCAACGTTGCCGGCGTCAGCTCCCCGATTCCGTACCTAGAACTCGAGCCCGCCGAATGGAACCGTGTCCTGAGCATCAACCTCAACGGCGTCCACTACGCCACCCGCCGCGTGGCCGAATCCATGGTCAAGAACCGGATCGGACGCATCGTGAACATCTCCTCGGTTTCCGCGCAACGCGGGGGCGGGACGTTCTCGAAGACTCCGTACTCGGTAGCCAAAGCCGGAGTCATCGGGCTGACCCGCGCCACCGCCCGCGAACTGGGGGAGTACGACATCACCGTCAACGCCATTTCTCCCGGCCCCATCGACACCGACATCATGGGCGGCACCCTCAGCGAGGAACGCAAGGACGAACTCACCAAGGACCTCGTGGTGAACCGCGTGGGCTCCACCCGGGACATCGCCGCCGCCATCGCCTTCCTCATCAGCGAAGACTCCGGCTACATCTCGGGCCAGACGCTGAATGTCGACGGCGGCCTGTACATGCACTAATGCCTGAAACCTGATTACTCAACACTGATTACTCAACACTGATTACTCAACGGTCATTACTCAAAGAGGAGTTTCGATGTCCCTTGCCACTTCATCCACGAAGGAGATGCTGGATTCGCCGGTCCTGAAATCGGCGATCCGGAAGGCTGCCACACGGCTCATGCCGATGCTGGTCATCCTCTATGTGGTCTCCTTCCTCGACCGCACCAACGTCGGTTTCGCCGAAGCTGCGCTCGGCGCCGACAAGGGCGTCTCAGCCGGGGCGTTCGCGCTCGGTGCCGGTATCTTCTTCATCGGGTACGCGATCTTTGAAATCCCCAGCAACCTGTTGCTCAAGAAGGTCGGCGCGAAGATCTGGCTCGCACGTATTGCGATCACGTGGGGCATCGTCTCTGCTTGCTTTGCGTTCGTGCAGGGTGAGACGTCCTTCGTGATCCTGCGGTTCCTGCTCGGCGTGACCGAGGCGGGCCTGTTCCCGGGCGTCATCATGTACCTGGCCGAGTGGTTCCCGAACAAGGTGCGAGTGCAGATGTTCGCGATCTTCTACCTCGCGCAGCCGTTCTCCCAAATGATCGGCAACCCGCTCTCGGGCTGGCTCATCAACATCGGCGACCAGCTTCCCGGCGTCCGCGGCTGGCAGGTCATGTTTTTCACCGAGGGCATTCTGGCGGTGCTCGCCGGCATTGCGGCGTTCTTCTTCCTGATCAACGGCCCGGAGAAGGCCAAGTTCCTCAACGTTGACGAGAAGTTCGCGCTCAAGGAGATCATGACTCAAGAGGACACGGTCAAGGATGAAACCGGGCCGCGGGGCGTGTTCGCCGCGATGCGCAACGGCCGCGTCTGGTACTTCACCCTCATCTACTTCTGCCTGCAGATCGCCGTTTACGGCGTCACCTTCTTCCTCCCGCAGCAGGTTTCTTCTCTGACAGGCCAGAAGGTGGGCCTCGCCGTCGGCCTGCTGATCGCGGTTCCGTGGTTCTTCGGCATCTTCTCCTGCTACCTGATCGGCCGGGCAGCCAACACGGTTGCCAAGCGACGCATGTTCGGCACGGTGCTGTTCGTATCGACAGGTCTGTGCATCCTTGGTTCGGCGTGGGCCGGCACCAACCACCAGCCGGTGCTGGGGATGATCTTCATTACCCTCGCGGTATGCAGCTTCCTCGCCGTCGGACCGGTCGTCTGGGCCTACCCCACGGCGTTCCTTGCCGGTTCGGCAGCCGCGGCCGGCATCGGCTTGATCAACTCGCTGGGCAACCTTGGCGGTTTCGTGGCTCCGATCCTTCGGACCGCGGTCAACAGCGCCACGGCAGACCCCACCGGATCCGCCGGGGTTTACGCCCTCGGAATCCTGCCCTTCCTGGCGGCCGCCATGATGTACGGCACCCGGGCATTCAGGAACAAGGCCGACGATCTCCTGGGCAAGTAGCCCGTTGTACATCGGGGTCAGCACCAAGATGTACATGGGCTACCGGCACAGCATGTCTTGGCTGGAGCAAGTGCGAAGTGAAGTGGACGCCCGTCCGGCCCTTGTGGCCGGGCGGGTGGTCCCGTTTGTGATCCCGTCGTTCCCCATGTTGCCGGACGCCGTCCGGATTCTGGAAGGCTCTTCGCTGCGCCTGGGCGCGCAGAACTGTGGCTGGGCTGAGGGTCCGTGGACGGGTGAAGTGTCACCGTCGCTGCTGGCGGAGCTCGGTGTGCGGCTCGTGGAGATCGGACACGCGGAACGACGCCGGCACTTCGCCGAGGACGACGCCGTGGTCGCATTGAAGGTCCGGGCCGCGGTGGATGCAGGGTTGACCCCGCTGCTGTGCGTCGGCGAGGAGTCCGTCGCCGATCCGGCAGTGTCGGCGTCGTTCGTGTTCAGGCAGATCTCGGCCGCTGTACGGGACGACTGGGCGACGGCGGCCTGCCTGGTTATCGCGTACGAACCGGTGTGGGCCATCGGCGCTGCCGAGCCAGCCCGCGCGGCTTATGTGTCCGACGTCGTCGATCACCTCCGGGGCTTGCTCGCCGAACATGGCCTCGCCGGGCTGCCGATCATCTACGGTGGCTCCGCCAAACCGGGGCTCCTGCCTGAACTGCGGGGCGTGTCCGGACTTTTCCTAGGCCGCTTCGCCCACGACGCCGCGAACTTCGGGGCTGTACTGGATGAGGCGCTGGGCTTGCCCAACTAGCTCGCAGTTGTTGTCGTTTTCAGCCCTCAAAACGACAACTAATGCGAGTCAGTTGGGCTGCTGCGCTGGCACAGTCCCACAAAACCGCCCAGGTGCTCCAGCCCTTCTGGTTGGGTGGGCAGGTAGTTGGTCAGCTCCGGTGAGCGTACGACGACGGCCCGCCACTGACCGCGCGACACCGCCACATTGATCCGGTTGCGCGAGAGCAGGAACTCCATGCCGCGGGGCACCTCGGCGGCAGCGGATGCAGCCATGGACACGATCACCACGGGAGCTTCCTGGCCCTGGAACTTGTCCACGGTCCCGACCCGCACGCCGCGAAGTCCAGCCGCCCTCAGTTCGTGCTGGATGAGCTGCACTTGGGCGTTATAGGCAGCAACCACGAGGATGTCCTTTTCAAGCAGTGGCCGTTCCTCGGCTGATTCCCGCGGATCCAGCCAAGCCAGGCCAAGGTGTGCCCTGACTTGGCGGACTACCTCCGCGGCTTCTTCCGGAGACTGCGTGGAATTGCCGCTGTGCTGGACGTAAACGCACTCGACGCCGGCCCGAACTCCGGACAGACGCCGCGTCGAAGCAGCCGGTGCTGAATGCAGCCGGCCATCGTAGGACAGCTCCGACACCGCAGCGCACAGATCCGGGTGCATGCGCCACGACGTCGCCAGGAAGTAGCCGAGCTCCGCGGGCAGCGTGTGCATGCCGTTGGCCAGCCAGCCGAGTGCGGACTCATCGACCGGTTCGGGGTGCTTGCCCTGGGTGACTTGCGGTAGTTGCTGCGGGTCGCCGAGGAGCAGCAGTCGCTTTGTTGCCCGGCTCACGGCGAGGGTGTTGGCGAGCGAGAACTGTCCGGCTTCGTCGATCACCAGCAGATCCAGGGATCCTGCAGGAACGGTTCGGCCTGTCATGGTCCACGCCGTGCCGCCGATCAAGCAGCCTTCCGCGGAGGCCAGAAGCCGCTCAAGGTCATCCTTGGCCTGCTTGTCCCATGGGACGGGGTCATCATGTTTCATTTCCTTGGCGATGAGCGTAGGGTCCACCCCGGCCTTCACCGCAGCGTGCAGCAGGTTTTCGACTACTGCATGGGACTGTGCAACAACCCCTACCTTCCAACCTGCACGCACCAGCCGCGCGACGACGTGCGAGCCAACGTACGTCTTGCCCGTGCCGGGAGGCCCCTGCACTGCCAGGTATGACTGGTCCAGATCCGATACTGCGGCGGTGATGGCGTCCGCATATGCATCGTCGCCGGATCCGACGGCGGGCAGTTCCGGAAGCGCGGCCAGCCTCGGGGGGATCCGGCGCAACAGGTCCAAGGCCGGATCTTTTGGCCATGACGGCAGGGTGGAACGAAGCTTCATGGCCAGTTCGCTCAAGGCCTTCCTCTGCCCGTCCGTATTGACTGGAGCGTCGGGCGTCAGAGCCATGGGAAGCTGCGAGTATTCGTCGGCACCCTTGGGCAGTCGCTCCGAAATGGTCACCGCATCCGAGGCGCCGTCGTCGGGCCCCGAAAGCGCGCCGCTGTCATCAAGGGCGTCGGGATCGCCAACCTCGATCACCTCCGTGCCGGACATTCCCGATCTGCCGAGAGTGCTTTCGTTCTTGCCGAGGAAGGCATCGGGGAGTGGAGGCCCGTACATCCGGAAGTACTTCTTACCGGGCGCGAAACCGGAGCCATCGGCGGCGTGGCCGAACAGCCGTACCTTCCGTGCCGGGTTGCTGCGGGGAGTCGGCTTGGCCCAGTCTTCCAGCACTTCGCCGCCTTCCACGATGAAGCAGTCCCTCGTGTCTTCCCATTCGGAGACAGGCCGGTCCAGGCGGTCGAAGTGTCCCCACCAGAATTGCTTGTCCTCACGCCGGTGAAAGCCGACCGCGGCCGCCACCATGGCCACCGCCCGGTTGTCGTTGGAGCGGAGGGAATCGTCCGGCAATTCCGCAAGGTAGTCGAGGAGGGCTGTTTCCTCGGGCGCGGCCTCGTACTTGTCCGGCTCGGTCTCCGCGGGTAGCTCGGGTCCCGAAGCGGCCGGAAAACCGGGCTCAATGGAGCGTTCCGCTGCCAGACCCAGTAGCCAATTCCGCAGTTCCAGGGTGGAGAGGCAGTCGTATTCGTTGTAGTCGGAGATGCCCGCCAGGATGGTTGCCGCTTCATCGTCGCGGTTCGCGTCCCGGGCCGTGCAGTAGTTGGCGTAGGCAACCACGGAGGCTCCGGCGTCGGTCACGTCGCCCGAACGCAAATGCTTGCCCATATACAGCGGCTCGAGTTTCTTGATGCTGTAAGAGTCTTCGGAGATGCGGATGCTGTGCCGCACCGTGTCGTAGAGGTCCACCAACACGCCTTCGCGGAGGAGGTTGTCCACGGCGGCTTCGCCCACGGTGTGGATGACCGATAGGTTCCGCAGCGCGGTTTTCTCATAGGCCGCGTAGTGATAGATCCGCATGTCCGGATACTTCATGCGGCGTTCTTCCACGTAGTCGAGGAAATCGAGGAACGCCTGCCGTTCCTCAGCCCGGGAATGTGCCCAGAACGGTTTGAACACCGGAGATCCGCCCGGCTCCGTCGGATTTTCCACGACCCCGAACAAGTACTCAAGTCCCCAGCGGCCCGTTACCGGGTCTTGCCACAGGGGGTCTCCCTCGAAGTCGAAGAAGATGTCTCCCGCGTCGGGCCGGGGGAGCCGGGCCAGGGAGTTGGACTCCAGGACGGAGTAGCTGATGCTCTTCGCAGTGCCCGTCTTGTCGTTGTAATTGACTGTGCCATCGGGTGTGGCTGTTCCGGTTTGCAGTCGGGCTTGTTCCTGCAGTCGCCGCGTGGCGGAATCCGCGGCGTCGGGCATCTCGCCAAGGGCGTCGATGGTGAAGATGCCGTTTTCCATGAGCTTCTTGCGCCGAGTGATCCTCATCCCCGCCACCATCAGCAGGTCCCGGTTGAGGCGCACTTGTTCTTTGCAGTAGTCGCAGCGCCCGCACGCGGTGACTCCGGGCGTGCCCCATTGGATAGGCTCCAGCCGCGATCGGTGCGCGTCCGTCAATGCGAGGAAGCGGTCCCGGCGTTCACGGAAGACCGGCAGCACATCGGCGAGCCGGTGGTTGCTATGCACATAGTCGAAGCCGCCACGGCCGTTCGCTTCAGCAGCGTCCGGACCGGCAGCGTCCCGCTGGATGGTAGCCCCGAGAACAAGGGTCAGATCCGGGGCCGGAGTGATTCCCGCCTTGAGCAGCTGGTCGCCGTAGGCAGCCAGTTGCAGCAGCGCAGTGACCTTGGCGTGGCGCGCGAGCTTGGTGTCGTACACCGCGTAGCTGCCGTCCTGCTCCTTGACGAGGAAATCGGACCGTCCGTGAAACTGGCCGTCGAAGAATGCCGCCTGGAAGACCACATCCGCGCCCGATCGCAGCGCCTCGATCGATTCCGCATGCTTGGCTTGCAGGGTGGCGCGGTCCATCGCTTCGGCGGGAACGACGTCGAACACGCCCGTGTGCGCAAGCGGATCCCAAGCGCCGAACTCAGCCACGAAACGGTCCAGCACCCTGTGCTCGTGAACGTCGCCCAGCGCGGCGGTCCGCTCCAGCATTTCATCGACGGCGAAGGACGGCTTCTGCGAGAGGCCCAGCTTCTCATCCAACTTGCGCAGCAACTGGTACTCGCACGTGGAGGCCGTGACGAGGTCGCTGGCGGAAAACACCAGATCCCGCTCGTGCCCTGCGTCTACTGAATCGAGAAAAAACACCGTGCCCCCAGACCGTTGAGCTGATGAAGCCAAGCTATCAGTGCGGTCCGACAGTAAGGCAGCCCTGGCAGTGGGGGTCAGCCGCTGAAACGGAGGGTGACCACCAGGCCGATGAGCGCCACCACGCCGGCCAGGATCATGGCTGCCTTGGGATTGCCGAAGTTGAGGGTCCATCCCAAGCCGAAGCGCCGCGGAACCATCAGCGCGTGGTCTTCTCGGTTGACGTAGAACAAACCGCTCCGCCAGTATTTGTCGTCCTCCCGATGGGTTAGCCCGGTGTCCTCCTCGCCCTCGTCACGCGCGCGGTTGTTCCTGGCGAAGACGACGACGGCTACCGCGACGGCGGCCAGGATCGGGAGCGCGACCACCAGCGGCGCCCATGGCGTGACAGTGCCCGTCCACATCAGCAATGATGACCCCAGCATTGCCAGGTCGATCATCGCGAGCAATCCGAGGAGTGCCTTGGCGCCGAGCAGCATGTACCGGCGGTGCCAGTGCGCCGAGCCTGCCGGGTGCGCCGGGTCGATGTCGGGCCGGCTGCGGAAGAGGATCGCCGCGGCGATGCCCACGAGCAGCGCGCTCACGCCGATCTGCACGAATACCAGTGAGAAGGCGGTGCCGATCGATTTGGCGGCCAATCGGTTGGGCATGCCTTTTGCGCCGTAGTGCACCGCGAGCACGTCCGGCATGGACGGGTAGATGATCACGCCGATCACCAGAGTGGCGATTGTGATGATCAATGCCGGCGCCAGCCAGAGCCAGGGAAAACGCGGTGGATCGGTCCGCAATTCGGTGTCCACCGCGATGACTTGGCGGACGCCCTCATACCAACCTCCGGCGGCTTTGGCCGCCCGGATTTCGTGGTTGGCCAGGAAGAAGCAGCCGTACCAGAAGCCGACGAGCACCAGCACCGACAGCGGCAATAGCAACGTTTCGCCTGTCATTCCGTAAATGGCAAGGCAGACCCCGATGGCGACGATCCCGCTCAGGAGAACCCGCCAACGATAGATGCGGGTCTGCCTGACCACGGTCGGGTCGTCGGCACGCTGGGCCGGTACGCGGACCCCGAAGGGAACAGTCGGGCTGTTGATCGCGGGCAGGACCAGCGCGATGGCGAGCACCAGTGCCGCCAACGCGGAACTCAGGACAATAGCAACGGTCATGGTGTTTCCTCTGGCTGCGTGGTTCCAAATGAATCGAGTATCGACCGGCAGGAAGTGAGAACTTCGTCGGCCGATAGTCCCCTCGCGACGGCTTCGGCCAGCAGGGTCCGTGCCCTCGTGGTCCATTCCGCGCCAAACGACGGGTCCGCGACCGTCGGGGTCACCACCGCGCCGGTCTTGCGGTTGAGCTGGATCAGGCCCTGCTGGCGCAACAGGCCATAGGCTTTGTTCACGGTGTGGAAGTTGATCCCGAAGTCCGCGGCGAGCGTCCTGGTGGCCGGCAACGAGCTGCCCTCGGCCAGCACGCCGTCGGCGATCGCCTCCACGATCTGGTCCCGCAACTGCAGGTAGATCGGCACGTCGCTGGCTAGGTCTACGTTGAGGATCATCACTCACACCTCCGTCTTTATTATATAAGTTATAGAACAAGTAGCGGAAGATCCCCACTACCCGGAAAGCAGGCTCCGAATGACCCAGTCTGACGCCCCAACCTCCCAAGACCCCGCCTTCGAAGCCGCATACCAGGCAGCCCAAAAAAGCCTTCGCGAGGGCGGCATTCCCATCGGCGCAGCGCTTGCCCGCGGTGGGGTGGTGATCGCGAGCGGGCACAACGAACGCGTCCAGAAAGGCGATCCCATCGCGCACGGGGAAATGTCGGCCCTTCGCGCCGCCGGTCGGCAGAAGAGCTACCGGGACACCACCCTCTACACGACCCTCGCACCGTGTGCCATGTGCACGGGCACCATCATCCAGTTCAAAATCCCGCGCGTGGTGGTGGGGGAGGCCCGCACCTTCGACGGCGAATTCGAGCTGCTGCGGTCCAGAGGCGTGGAGGTGGTGGTCCTCGATGACCAGCGGTGCGTGGACATGATGCGCACGTTCCAGGAAGAGAATCCGGAACTGTGGGCGGAGGACATCGCCGAGTAAGACCAGCGGAGCGCCGAGTAAGACCGGCGGGAGCAAAAAGAATCTGGCCACAGCCAAACCCCAAGCGTAGGCTGGCAGCATCGGCGTCGGTGCCGGGGGTCCGCGTCGATACCCAATCGATCAAGGAGGACTCATGAGTGTTGTGCGCGAATTCATGTCCACCAATGCCCAGTGCGTCAAGGAAGAGCAGTCGCTGCGTGACGCGGCTGTCCTGATGCGCGATCTGGACGTCGGTTCCCTGCCGATCTGCGGCAGTGATGGAAAACTCAAAGGATTCATCACTGACCGCGACATTGTGGTCAAGTGCGTTGCTGAGGGATTGGATGCTGACCGGCTGACCGCGGCAGATCTTGCCCAGGGCACGCCGATTTGGATCGATGCAGATGCCAGCATCGATGCCGCTATCGACCTGATGGAAAAGCACCAGATCCGGCGCCTTCCGGTCATCACCGACCACAAGTTGGTGGGCATCATCAGCCAGGGCGATATCGCCCGCAACTACACCGAGGAGCGCGTAGGCGAATTGGTGGAGCACATCTCCGCCAAGACCCCCATGGCGCAACTGGGCTAACCGCAACTTTCGCACCCATCAAGCGTCACGGCCCGCGGGCCGTGACGCTTCCCTTTGTGGGTCAGGACTTGAGTGCCGGAAGCTAGAGAAACGCTTCCCGCCCCGTGCCTTCCCGCATCACCAGTTCCCCGTCCTCGATGGAAACCAGCAGGCTCTTTGCTTTTCCATGCAGTTTCTTGCTTGCGCTCAGCTGACGGCTGGTGACCTCGACGCCCACGGTGGATCCCTTCGCGGGCAACTCCACGGAGATCTCCGCCGCCATTCCCAGCATCTCCCTGGTCGATACGTCGCGCTCGTGGTGGGCCTCTTTGTGGTTGACGGTGACTTCTACGTCATCTGCGTCAAAGCCGTCCTGCAGGATGATGAGCAGTTCTTGCATGATGCGCCTCTTCCTTGAGTAGCATTCCTGACCGGATCAACGGCGGCTCTTTCAACTACAGCACTCCGCGCCGTCTTTAGGTAGGGCAAAATGTCAGGGTGACTCATCTTCCCCAGCACCAGTCAGTAGACGCCGCCATCCACGCACTGATCGCCGACGAGCTCGGTGTGAAGGCCTGGCAGGTCAAGGCCGCGGTTGACTTGCTCGACGCCGGATCCACCGTTCCGTTTATCGCCCGGTACCGCAAGGAAGTCACCGGGACGCTCGATGACACCCAGTTGCGCGAGCTCGAGGAACGGCTCCGGTATCTGCGGGACCTGGAGGACCGCCGTCGAACTGTGCTTGAGGCGATTGCCGCTCAAGGCAAGCTGACTCCGGAACTGGAGGCTGCCGTCGTCGGCGCGGATACCAAGTCCCGGCTGGAAGACATCTACCTGCCCTTCAAGTCCAAGCGCCGCACCAAAGCGCAGATCGCCCGCGAAGCCAGCCTCGAACCGCTCGCCGATGCGCTCCTCGCGAACCCGCAGCTTGAACCTGAGCGCGAGGCCGCCACGTATCTCAACGCCGAGCACTCCATCGACGATGCCTCTGCGGCGCTCGCCGGCGCGCGTTCGATCCTCGTGGAGCGGGTCTCCCAGGACCCCGATCTCGCCGAAACGCTGCGGGAGCGGTTGTGGACGCAGGGGCGGATGGTGTCGCGCGTGAAGAAGGGCCAGGAAACCGAGGGGCAAAAGTTCAAGGACTATTTCGAGTTCTCCCAAGTGCCTTCCGGAATGCCCGGCCACCGCGTGCTCGCGCTCTTGCGCGGCGAGAACGACGGAGTCCTTGAGCTTGACCTCGCCGAAGCAGAACCAGCCGACGACGACGCCCTAGCCGCCGCGCGCGGCCGGTACGAGAACGCTGTGGCCAAGTGCCTCGGGGTCGCCGAGCGTGGCCGCCCCGCCGATTCGTGGCTTGTCCAGACCGCGCAGATCGCCTGGCGCTCGCGCATCCTGGACCGTTTGAGCAACGATCTGCGCGGCCGCATGTTCGCCCAGGCCGAGGATGAAGCCGTGCGGGTGTTCGCCGCCAACCTGCGGGACGTGCTCCTTGCGGCTCCTGCCGGAAACCGCGCCACGCTGGGCCTGGACCCTGGACTGCGCACCGGGGTGAAGGTGGCCGTCGTCGATGGCACCGGCAAAGTCGTAGCCACCGACACCGTCTATCCCCACGCCCCGGCCAAGAAGTGGGACGAGGCCTTGGTGACGCTGGAGCGCTTGGCGCGGCAGCACGGCGTCGAGCTCGTCGCGATCGGCAACGGCACGGCGTCGCGCGAAACCGACAAGCTCGCCGCTCAGCTCATCAAGTCGCTGGCAGCATCCGGCGGTCCCACGTTGCAGAAACTAGTGGTCTCTGAGGCCGGTGCTTCCGTGTACTCGGCGTCTGCGCTCGCGGCCGCTGAACTGCCCGGCATGGACGTGTCCTTGCGCGGAGCCGTTTCCATCGCCCGACGCTTGCAGGATCCGCTGGCCGAATTGGTGAAGATCGAACCGAAGTCGATCGGCGTGGGGCAGTACCAGCACGATGTCACGGCTGCCAAGCTCGACCGTTCGCTGGACGCCGTCGTCGAGGACTGCGTGAACGCGGTGGGCGTGGACGTGAACACGGCGTCGCCCGCGCTGCTGGCCCGGGTGGCCGGCGTCGGGCCGCTTCTCAGCGAGAACATCGTGGCGTACCGCAACGAGAACGGCCCCTTCGCTAAGCGGGCAGACCTCAAGAAGGTGCCGCGGCTGGGTGCCAAGGCGTTCGAGCAATGCGCTGGCTTCTTGCGGATCACCGGGGGAGCGGAACCGCTCGATGCGTCCAGCGTCCACCCGGAAGCGTATTCGGTGGCGAGGAAGATCGTGGCTGCTGCTCACGGAGCTGCCGTGTCCTCGCTGAATCCTCAGGCGTTCGTGGACGGGACGTTCGGCCTGCCCACGGTGCGCGACATCATGTCCGAGCTCGAAAAGCCGGGCCGCGACCCTCGGCCGGCATTCGCGGCGGCGACGTTCTCCGAAGGCATCGAGAAGATTTCGGACCTCAAGCCCGGCATGATCCTGGAAGGCACCGTCACGAATGTAGCGGCGTTCGGGGCTTTCGTGGATGTCGGAGTACACCAGGACGGACTGGTCCACGTGTCCGCGCTGTCCAACAAGTTCGTGTCCGATCCCCGCGAGATCGTGAAGTCCGGACAGGTCGTCCGCGTGAAGGTCCTTGAGGCGGACCCGGAGCGGAAGCGGATTTCGCTCACCCTCAGGCTCGACGACGAACCCGGCACCGCGGGCGGGTCCGGTTCGCGGGGCGGTGGGCGTGGCGGCGAGCGCGAGCGGCGCCCGGCGGCGCCGCAGGGTGGACAGGGCGCGAAGGCGGTTCTTGCTAAGGGTGCGCCTGCTCGCAAGGCGGTTCCTCCGAAAGTGGCCGCCCCTCAAGCGCCGGTCAATACGGCCATGGCCGAAGCGTTGCGACGGGCCGGGTTGGGGAAGTAGCCGCACACCCGTCGTCCGGCCCCGACACTCGAAGGCTGATCATTCTGAAGGGATGCTGCTGATTCCCGACGTATGAGTGGCATCATGTAGGAGATCAGCAGCGTTAGCTTGTGCCAGGGGGGCCATGATTCGAACGCGCGGGCAGGGGAAGAGGACACGGACCTTCAGGCCTAGATGGTGGTTGTATGCCATCTTCGCCATGGAGTTGTGTGTTGCCTTGGCGGTGGGGATGCCCTACCTCTTCGGCGATGATTCTTGGGAAGCCTGGGGATGGCCGGTCTGGATTTCGGATGCTTTTTCGTTGCTCGTGGTGCCGGCAGTCGTTTTCGCATCATTTTCTTTGGTGCGCCAGCAGCTCCGGGAGCGGGCTGAAGCCTCCCGGACCACCCGCTTGATGGACACGGTGCTAACCACCAGCAGGGAATGGCTATGGACCATTGGACCTGACGGGCGCTTCACCTTCTCCAGCCCGGCGGGTGTG
Organism: Arthrobacter sp. 2MCAF14; assembly: GCF_052115645.1. NCBI lineage: Bacteria > Bacillati > Actinomycetota > Actinomycetes > Micrococcales > Micrococcaceae > Arthrobacter > Arthrobacter sp. 2MCAF14. Next base: position 112,997 of record NZ_JBFRHB010000009.1, read on the forward strand.
GATTTGATCGGCTACGAGCCTTCAGAGCTACTAGGCAGGCACTTCCGTCTGATCATTGACCCTGATGATCTGGCCGACGCCCTGCAGGGAAGGGCCTCCACTCAGGACGCTGCCGCCGGGTGGTCCGGACTTCACACCGTGTGCCGTCACAAGGACGGCAGCAGGGTTCTGGTCGAGGTGTCCGGAAGAGCACTTCGCGACGCCGCTGGACGCCCAAGTGGTTTTGAGGGGACCAGCAGGGCCCTTGATCCCCGGACACGGGACTCGCTGGCTACCGGCGAGATCAGGAGCCGGATCGAGGCGGTGCTCGCCAGGCGTTCCTTGATGACGGCATTCCAACCCATCCGCTCCCTGGAATCAGACTCAATCGTTGGGGCTGAAGCCTTGACGCGGTTCCCGGGATCTCCGAGCATTTCCCCCGAGACGATGTTCGCCGAGGCTACCACCGTTGGACTGGATGTTGAGCTTGAGATTCTTGCCCTCGAGACCGCCCTCGCGGCTGCGAAGGGGCTGCCAGTCGCGTTGTCGGTCTCCGTGAATCTCTCACCCCGGGCATGCCTTGACGCGCGACTCTCCGATATTCTTGCGCACTGTGGAATATCGACGGGCCGGATCGTGCTCGAGGTGACGGAACGCCACCACGTTGTTGACTATGGTCCCCTCGCAGCGGCGCTTGCACCTTTGCGCTGCCGCGGCTTGAGAATCGCCGTTGATGACGCAGGTGCTGGCTTTGCGTCCATGCGCCACATCCTGTTGCTGAAGCCCAATGTGATCAAGCTGGACAGGGAGATCATCGCCGGCATCGACACTGACCCGGGCCAGCGGGCCCTGGGGGCGGCCATGGTCGGCTTCGCGAAGGAAATCGGGGCAGCCCTGGTCGCCGAAGGGATCGAAACCGAGGCTGAGTTAAGCGCAGTCGCCAGGCTGGGCATGACCGCAGGGCAGGGCTACCTTCTCGGGCGTCCCTCGGTGCGGCCAGAGGAATGGGCACAGTGGGTGCAGTAATTTCCCCACTATTGATGTGGGAAAGCGCTTGCGACACGACAAGTCGCCTCCTTTTGGGGCTTCGCAGCCTCAAACATGGGGAGAATGCTCCGGTTCCTCTCAAAGGAACCCGAGTGCCATGGGGCTCTCGAAATACTCACTAATCTCACTTGGATGACACTCAATTTGGTGCTTTTCAGCACCCAATTTGGCAATTAGACCACTCATTCCAAACTATCGTTACGCCCGTGGGCTTAGATTTATCACTCGTGCTGTAACTCAAGGGGAGAGAAATGAGCATTGGGAAGAAAATCGCTTGGGCCGCCTACGGTGCGGGTGTCCTTTTCGCGGCAGGAGGGGTGGTCATTTCTTGTGGATAAGGTGAAAACCACGCCTTGGTTGGCCATCGTCACGACCCAGTTGGGTGCAGCGCTTGGGCTGCTGGCGTTGCTCGTCCGATTCGACGCCCGCTGGTATGACTACATTTGGGTCGTCGCCTTGGTGGCCTACGAGATCTTGGTTATGCGGGCGCTCGTCCGTCGGCAGAACAAGTAGCCGCAACGACTAAAACGACGGCGGCACCCGGGTTCCTTTCCTCAGGAACCGGAGCGCCGCCGTCGTTCGCGTCTAACTCGAGCCGCTAGGGTGCCGGGATCGGGAAGAACGCCCGCGGATCCTGCAACAAGGCCGGGTAGTCGAAGTCCGTGCGGTCGATGATCTTGGTGACCTCGAAGTTGCGACCGAAACGGCCGTCTTCCAGTGTGATCGGGCGGCCGAGGATCTTGCCCAGGGCAAACTTGGCGCCGCCCTTGACGGGGACGAGGACAGGCGTGTTCCCGGGGAGCGTCCGGAAGGCCTCGTCCTGGCGCTGGCGGTTGCGGGTGGGCTTCTTCACCAGTTCCTTCGGGGCCTTGCGGGCGGTCTTGCCCGGGCGACGGGACGTTTCCGAAGCGTAGACGAATTGGTAGCCGTCGCCGTCGATGTTCGCGGCCTTGGCCTTGCCTGCTGCCGGCATCCCCACCTTGTCGATCTTCTCGGGTTCGACGTCGCCCACCGGAGCGCGAAGCACCCAAATGAAGTCGTCGTAGGGGTCTTCGGGGATGAACTCGTGACTGGGCTCGGGCCACAGGTACTCAAGGTCGTTCGGAGTGTCCGGAAAAAGCTCGGCGTAGAAGCGGGGCTCTTTCTGGAGCAGCTTGGAGCGGTGGCTCAAGTGGAAATCGGCGTCGCCGAGCCACGGCGGCATCGGAATCTTGGAGGCGTAGTCCGGGTGGGCTGCCTGGGGTGCGAACTCGGTGATGCTGGCGCGGGTGTTGTCCGGATTGCCGCGGGCGACCCACTCGTCCACCATGGCCAGGCCGTAGAGAGTGAGTGCGGGAACGTAGCCCATCCACATGCGGATAGCGGGGTGGGAGGGCCGGCCGAACTCGGGGATCACCAGTGCGCGAAGGATCTGCAGTGCTTCGACACGCTGCTTGCCTAGCCTTGCGGTGTCCAAGACGGCAGCACTCTGCTTGAAATCGGGGAACGGGAGGAAGGTCTGCATCCTTTCAGTTTGGGGGCCGAACCGCGTAGATCCAAGTTGGCGCGGTGTGGCCTTCCCCTCGCTCGTGGTATCGGGGCCCTGAAGATCGCTTTGGCGGCGATACTTGTTCCATGGAAGCTGCGCCGGAATTCGGTCATGAAGTACATAGCGGTTTTGCTTGCTGGTGTTGCGGCACCGAGTATCCGGAGGCCAAGATCGTCCGGCTTGGAGCACATCCGGAGGCGGGAGTATGCATGTCTTGTACTGTCTCGCTCCGAAGCGCCGCGCGTCGGCGGGAGACTCCTGCCGGAAACTGGCTGGCGCTTGCAGTTCTGGGGTCGGTTGATCGAGCCCGCGGCGCGGTAATGGCCCGCCGCTGGCAGCACCATTCGGTGTTTGGGTCCCTCTTGCGGAGAATCAACCGCTTTCTGCCCTGAACCCCGCTTTGCCGGGTGCCCAGATGGGGTGCGTTGAGTATTCGTCCTACTCTTGTCGGGTGGACACTTTTGGCGAATCGACGACGACGGCGGCACCTCCGGTTGCCGAACTGCACCTACACATCGAGGGGACGCTTCAGCCCGAGCTGATTTTCGCGCTCGCGGAACGGAACGGGATTGAGCTTCCGTACGCGGATTTGGACGAACTGCGCGCACGGTACGAGTTCACGGATCTGCAGTCATTCCTGGATTTGTACTACGCCAACATGGCCGTGTTGCGCACCGAGCAGGATTTCGCGGACATGACCAGAGCGTATTTGGCACGCGCCGCGGCCGGTGGCGTGCGGCACGTCGAGGTCATGATGGATCCGCAGGCGCACATCTCGCGTGGGGTAGCGCTGGAGACGTGCGTGAACGGTGTGGCATCCGCACTCGCGACGTCGGTGGAGGAGTTCGGCGTCTCGACGCTCCTGATTGCCGCGTTCCTGAGGGACATGTCCGAGGAATCTGCGCTGGAGGTCTTAGACCAGCTTCTCGCGATGAAGGCGCCGATTGCGGGAATCGGCTTGGACTCGGCCGAGGTGGGCAATCCGCCGTCGAAGTTCGAACGACTCTACGGCCGCGCGGCGGAGGCCGGACTGCGACGGATCGCGCACGCCGGCGAGGAGGGCCCTGCTTCGTATGTGTACGAGGCTCTCGACCTGCTTGGCGCTGAGAGGATCGACCACGGCATCCGATGCATGGAAGATCCGGCCCTGGTTGAGCGGTTGGTGGCTGAGCAGGTTCCCCTGACAGTGTGCCCCCTGTCCAACGTCCGGCTGCGCGCGGTGGATACCCTCGCCGAGCACCCTTTGCCTGCGATGTTGGCAGCCGGGCTGAATGTCAGCGTGAACTCGGACGATCCCGCGTACTTTGGCGGCTACGTGGACGACAACTTCGAGCAACTGGTCGCGGTGCACGGCTTGTCTGTTGCTGACCGGGCCCGCCTGGCCGCGAACTCTGTGCGTTCGTCGTTCGCGGACGAGGCACGGAAGTCTGAACTGTTGGCCGAGGTTTCGCAGTGGGAGAAGGCTTCGGGGTAGTAAGGGAGGCCTTCGAGGGTACCCCAACCGCCAGCTACTGACCGGTACCCGAGAGCCTTCCATCACTTGCCGACCGTTTGGGCGTAATAGTGGGACACGACACACGGTGTTTACCCAGAATAGTCGCCAGAATTTACAGAACATTGGCAGACTGCTGAAGGAATGTTCGCCGTTGAAGGAGACCCAGTGGCCAAGTCCACCGTCGAAAAAAGCAGTGCCCGCCTCAAGACCGTCCTGGACGTCTTGGCTGAGGGAACGTGGTCCGAGAAGTCATTGAATGCCGGCGAGATCCTGGCAGAGGCGATTGTCCGTGTCCCGCTCGATGAGCGCGAGAGTGAGCTGCTCAGTGGAGGCATTCCGCGCGGCCATAAGAGCCTGACGACGGAGACCTCCAAGCTGGTCAAGGCCGGCTGGCTGGTCAAGGGCCGCTCGGGCTGGACCATCACCGACGACGGGCTTCGTGCCACGGTCGCTTTCGCCAAGCCGGACGAGTTCGTCACGGCGCTGACTGAGGGCATCCCCGTCCCGGCAGACACTCCGCTGCCGACGGCCCCCGTCAAGAAGGCCGCCGCCAGGAAGCCCGCAGCAAAGAAGGCTCCCGCTGCAGAAAAGGCACCGGCCGCTAAAGCAGCCGCGGAAAAGGCACCGGCCTCCAAGGCAGCGCCTAAGAAAGCTGCCGCACCCAAAGCGGCTGCCGCCGTCGAGAAGCTCGACCAACCGTCCGCCGTCGCGATCGCCGGTGACTTCAACACGATTCTCGGCGCGCCGGAGGACTGGGCTCCGCAGTACGACGAGGTGCAGATGAAGTTCAATTCCCGTCGTAAGGTGTGGACCCTCGCCGCTACGCTGCCTGCCGGTTTCTACACCTACAAGATTGCGCTGGACCGCTCGTGGGACGAGAACTACGGCGCGTTCGGCGCGCGCGACGGTGCCAACCACGAACTACAGCACGACGGCGGCAAGATCACCTTCACGTACGACCACGCCACGCGCGACATCGTCACGGCTTAGTTGTAACTCCCAAGTTTTCTCCAAGTCCAAATGTTGACTTGGAGAAAACTTGGGAACAAAGCGCCCGGACTCCGAGGTTAGGGTAGGTCAAAAGGACCTAACCGAGGAGCCAGCGATGACCGATGCCACCTTCCGCCACAACGTTGACCGCGAACGCTTTGAAGTGCTCGCTGATGGCCACGTGATCGGTAAGGCCGCGTACAAAGCGTACGACGACGGCGGGTCCCCGCAGCGGATTTTCTACCACACCGTGATCAACGAGGAGTTCGGCGGCCAAGGGCTGGCGGGCAGGCTCGCCGAAGTTGCCCTAGACGAGACTGTGAGCGAGGGACTCGGGATCGTGCCGGTGTGCCCTTTCATCAAGAAGTTCCTCACCAAGCACTCGAAATACGCGGCGAACGTGACTGCCCCGACGCTGGCGCATTTGGAGTACCTCAACGCGGCCCTCGTTCCGGCGGCCAGAGCCTAAAAGCGGCGGGTCGCGCCGCCGTCGAGCCTCATGAATACATCAATGAACCCGGAGTCGTGAGAACCTCGCCGGTCTCCAGCCAGGTCTTCAGGCCGGAGAGGATCATCGGCCAACCGCCGTAGATCTGGTCGTTGCCGCCTTCGCGAAGGTCGCTGTGGGTGACGGTCAAGTGGCAGGAGTCGCCGACGGGTTCGATCTCCCAGGTGACGCGTGATGTGCCCTCGGCTTTGACGTCCTCGCCCCAGAGCGCGCGCATGGTCTGGACGAGCCGGCGCGGCGGATCGACCTCCACGTTTTCGCCTTCGCCCAGGACCATTCCGTTGGCCTTGGGATTGTGCATCTCGTAGTGCCCGCCCGGCGTCCAGTCCGCGGTGTGGGTGTTGCCGAACTGGTACTTGCTGCGGGTGTCGCTGTCCGTGATGGCTTCCCAAAGCCGCTCCGGAGTGGTCTTGATGTAGATTTCGAAGATCTTTTCCACGGGAGTTTCCAATCTGGTCTTGAGGTCGCTCAACGCAGCGGCCCACGGTTCTGCATATTTGCTCACCCAGCGGTCGTGGACGAGCCTGATGGGTACCGGATTCAGGTAATGGAGCTTTTCGCGACCACGACGGCGGGTCACAACCAGCCCGGCTTCCTCAAGGATCTTGAGGTGCTTCATGATCCCGAAACGGGTCATGTCGAACCGTGCTTCAAGCGCGCTGAGCGTCTGCCCGTCCTCGCGGAAGAGCTCGTCGAGCAGATCCCTGCGGGTGGGGTCGGAGAGTGCCTTGAAGACGGCGTCCATGCATTCAGAATAGGTGACCATTTGGTCACATGTCAACGGATTCGGGTGGACTTCAACGGGGCAGCTTTATGTCCGGGTGGGTCTGAAGTGGTGGTTGCGTCGGGGTGTTTGGCGGGGGTCGACGTGGGGCGGGGGTTTGAACCATGGCACGCCGGTTTCCAGGGTGATAGTCCAGTGTTCTTTGTGGATGACGTTGTGGTGGTGGGTGCATAAGAGGGTGCCGTTGTCGGTTCCGGTGGTGCCGCCGTTGGACCAGTAGGTGATGTGGTGGGCTTCGCACCAGGGTGCGGGGATGGTGCAGTCGGGGAAGGCGCAGCCTTGGTCGCGGGCGATGATGGCTTTGCGGATGTGGGGCGGGAAGACCCGGGTGGTGCGGCCGATGT
>NZ_JBFRHB010000010.1:0-118649 GCF_052115645.1 Arthrobacter sp. 2MCAF14
CCGGCCACCTTCGCTGGAAGGTGACCGGCCGTCGACGTACTCTAAGCAGGCGGTGGGGACTCCTAGATGTTGAAGCCGAGGGCCCGCATCTGGTCCTTGCCGTCGTCCGTGATCCGCTCGGGACCCCATGGCGGCATCCATACCCAGTTGAGGCGCCAGTCGTCCACGATGCCGTCGAGGGACTGGCCGACCTGCTCTTCGAGGACATCCGTCAGCGGGCAGGCCGCCGTCGTCAACGTCATGTCGATGAGCAGCGCTCCGTCGTCTTCCGAGTACTTCAGACCGTAGAGCAGCCCAAGGTCCACCACGTTGACACCGAGTTCCGGGTCAATGACATCCTTGAGCGCCTCCTCGACGTCCTCGAGGCTGGTGCGAGCCGCGTTGATTTCGGTCATGGCGGGAGTCCTAACTAGGCCTGTGCTGCTGCGGCAGCAGCGATGGTGGCTGCGCCGGCGCCCGTGGCGTAACGGTCGTAGCCTTCTTCTTCGAGACGGTCGGCCAATTCCGGGCCGCCCTCTTCGACAACCTGGCCATCAACAAACACGTGGACGAAGTCCGGCTTGATGTAGCGCAGGATGCGGGTGTAGTGGGTGATGAGCAAGGTACCCATGTTGCCCGTGGCGTGGGCGCGGTTGACGCCCTCGGAGACGACCTTGAGCGCGTCGACGTCCAGGCCGGAGTCGGTCTCGTCAAGCACGGCGAACTTCGGCTTGAAGAGTTCGAGCTGGAGGATCTCCACGCGCTTCTTCTCGCCGCCGGAGAAGCCCTCGTTGACGTTGCGCTGTACGAAGTCGGCGTCGATACGCAGCTGCTGCATGGCCGCCTTGACGTCCTTGGTCCAGGTGCGGAGGGCCGGAGCTTCGCCGTCGATTGCGGTCTTGGCGGTGCGCAGGAAGTTGGTCATGGTGACGCCCGGAACCTCTACGGGGTACTGCATGGCCAGGAAGACGCCCGCACGGGCGCGCTGGTCAACGCTCATGGCCAAGACGTCTTCACCGTCGAGCGTGATGGTGCCCCTCGTGACGTTGTAGCGCGGGTGGCCGGCAATGGTGGACGCCAGGGTGGACTTGCCCGAACCGTTGGGGCCCATGATTGCGTGGGTCTCGCCGGTCTTGATGGTCAGGCTGACGCCCTTCAGGATCTCCTTGGTGCCCTGCTCCGTCTCGATGCTGACGTGCAGGTCCTTGATCTCAAGAGTAGACATGCTCTTCTTTCTTTCGTAAGTCTTTAGGCACTTGGCGCTCAGTAGTTCTGTACTGAGGCGCCATTCACAACGTTGGTCACGTCCACGTAGACGTCGTCGCCGTCGAGGGTGACGGCGAAGACGGGGACGGGGTCATAGGCAGGGAGCTGCAAGGGCTGTCCGGTGCGGAGATCGAACTGGGAGCCGTGGCCCCAGCATTCGATCGCGCAGCCTTCGATTTCACCCTCGGCGAGCGAAATGTCCGCATGCGAGCAGGTGTCGCCGATGGCGTGGATCTGTCCCATCGAGTCCTTGACGATGGCTACCGGGTAGTCATCGATCAGGATGCGCAGCGCCTGCTTGACCTGGATCTCGTTGGCGTTGCATACCAGTTCGCCTTGTGGCTGTTCGCTCATAGTCTGTTTTCCCTGCTTGGCTTGAATTAGTTGTCGCTCGCGGCGAGCTCGCGCTCAACAGCTTCGGTCAGGCGCTCTTCGAGTTCCGGTACCTTGATCTGCTGGATGATCTCGTTGAGGAAACCACGGACCACCAAACGGCGGGCCACGTCTTCAGGGATGCCGCGTGCCATGAGGTAGAACAAGTGTTCGTCATCGAAGCGGCCGGTGGCGCTGGCGTGGCCGGCACCCTCGATCAGGCCGGTTTCGATTTCCAGGTTCGGCACGGAGTCCGCGCGTGCACCGTCCGTGAGGACCAGGTTGCGGTTGGCCTCGTAAGAGTCGGTGCCTTCTGCTTCCTTGCGGATCAGGACGTCGCCCACCCACACGGTGTGTGCGTTGCGGCCCTGCAGGGCACCCTTGTACAGCACGCGGGACTTGCAGTTGGCCACGGCGTGGTCAACAAACAGGCGCTGCTCGAGGTGCTGGCCGGCGTCGGCGAAGTACAAGCCGAACATCTCGGCTTCCGCGCCCGGTCCGGTGAAGCGCGTGGACGGAGTCATGCGCACGACGTCGCCGCCGAGGCTGACCACGATGTGCTTGAACTTGGCGTCACGGCCCAGCTTGGCTTGCTGCGAAGAGGCGTGAACGGCGTCGTCGTTCCACTCCTGGAGCGAGATGACCGTCAGGTCGGCACCGTCTTCGACGAGGATTTCGACGTTCTCCGAAACGATCGCACTGCCCTGGTGGTCCAGGACAATCCGGGACTTGGAGAAGCGGCCTGCCACGATAACGATGTGCTGGGCGGAAGCTTCAGTGGAGGTGCCGGTCAGCAGGACGGACACTTCGCCGTCGAGCTGGAGCTCGGCGGGCACCGTGATGACGGTGGCCTCGGTGAAGTTCTCCCAGGCATTGGCGGACACGCGGTCCTCCGGGATGGCCGCGGAGCCGATGCGGACGTCGTCCCGCCCCACGGTCTCGACGACGACGCCCTCCGGGGCGGTAACGGCGACGGACGGTGCCGAACCGGAGAGGACCTCGTTGTGAAGGCCGCGAAGCCGCTTGAGCGGGGTGAACCGCCAGTCTTCTTCCAACCCGGTGAGGGGCTTGAAGTCAGCCAGCTTGTACGAGGTGAGTCGACCTGCGCGCGAACTGTCCGGAATTCCAACGCCGCCGCCGTGGGAGTGGCTCTTGGCCGATGCGCCCGCAAGCGGTCCGGCCGAAGGCGCCTGTCCCGACGTCTTTTCCGAGGTGGAAGACGTGTTGGTGCCGGTGTTGACCGGTGAGAGGTTCTCGCCCTCTTCGGTGAATCCGTCGATAAACGGTTTGGCCGATGGCGCGCCGATGCGCGCCTTTTCAGTAGTGATTTCAGTCATTGCTAACCGACGGATCCTTCCATCTGCAGTTCAATCAGGCGGTTGAGTTCAAGGGCGTATTCCATAGGCAACTCACGGGCAATCGGCTCGATAAAGCCGCGCACGATCATGGCCATGGCCTCGTCCTCGGGCATACCGCGAGACATCAGATAGAAGAGCTGCTCCTCACTGACTCGGGAAACGGTGGCCTCGTGACCCATCACCACGTCATCCTCGCGGATGTCGATGTAGGGATAGGTGTCGGAACGGGAAATGGTGTCTACCAACAAAGCATCGCAACGCACGGTGTTGGCGGAGTGCTTGGCGCCTTCGCGGATCTGGACCAGGCCGCGGTAGGCTGCACGACCGCCGCCGCGGGCCACGGACTTGGAAATGATCGAGCTCTTGGTGTTTGGCGCGATGTGGACCATCTTCGAGCCGGTGTCCTGGTGCTGGCCTTCGCCGGCGAAGGCGATGGACAAGGTCTCACCCTTGGCGTGCTCGCCGACGAGGTAGACAGCCGGGTACTTCATGGTCACCTTGGAGCCGATGTTGCCATCGATCCATTCCATGGTGGCGCCTTCTTCGCAGATGGCGCGCTTGGTAACCAGGTTGTACACGTTGGTGGACCAGTTCTGGATGGTCGTGTAACGGACGCGGGCGCCCTTCTTCACGATGATTTCCACCACTGCGGAGTGCAGGGAGTCCGAAGTGTAGATCGGAGCGGTGCAGCCTTCGATGTAGTGGACGTAGGAGTCCTCGTCCGCGATGATCAGGGTGCGCTCGAACTGGCCCATGTTCTCGGTGTTGATGCGGAAGTAGGCCTGCAGCGGGATGTCAACGTGGACGCCCTTGGGGACGTACACGAAGGAACCGCCGGACCACACGGCCGTGTTCAGCGACGCGAACTTGTTGTCGCCCACCGGAATGATGGTGCCGAAGTACTCCTGGAAGATCTCCGGGTGCTCGCGGAGCGCGGTGTCGGTGTCCAGGAAGATAACGCCCTGGGCTTCCAGGTCCTCGCGGATCTGGTGGTACACAACCTCGGACTCGTACTGCGCGGCCACACCGGACACGAGGCGGCTGCGCTCGGCTTCCGGGATACCCAGCTTCTCGTAGGTGTTGCGGATGTCCTCGGGGAGGTCTTCCCACGTGGCAGCCTGCTTCTCCGTGGACCGAACGAAGTACTTGATGTTGTCGAAGTCAATGCCGGAGAGGTCTGCACCCCAGGTAGGCATGGGCTTGCGGTCGAAGTACTTCAAGCCCTTCAGGCGGAGGTCCAGCATCCATTGCGGCTCGCTCTTCTTGGCCGAAATGTCGCGGACTACCTCTTCGTTGAGACCACGGCGTGCGTTCGCGCCGACGTCGTTCTTGTCAGCCCATCCGTACTCGTAGGTGCCAATACCGTGCAGCTCGGGATTCTTCTCCAGAATCTCCGAGATCACAGCACCGTCAGCTAGCGCTTTCTCTGCTGTTCCTTCAGCTAATTGACCCGTCATCACGGCCTTTCTTACTGATTGTTTGATTCGACTTGTTTGATTCGACATGGGGCGCGGCCTGCAGCTTCGGAAACCCGAGGGCCTCCTTGGCGGCTGGCCTGCCTGTAGGAATGTGGGTGGTGCAGACATGCCCGCCCTGCGCGAGGGTGGAGAGCCTGCGGACATCGACGCCGACCAAACGGGAAAAAAGTTCGGTCTCAGTGTCGCAAAAAACGGGAAATTCCGCGGCGAGCTGTTGGATGGGGCAATGGCCCTGGCACAGCTGGACGCTTGAGAGGGAAGCGGGCAAAGGCGCCTTGGTCTCGATCGACGCAGCCGATGCGACGTATCCGTCCCTGCTCAGGGCCTTGGACAGCGCCACAGCGCGGGCTGCGATATCGGAGCCAGCCAGGTCGACTTCGGGTGCGTAGCGCTGTTCCATCTCGGCGAAGCGCTCCACCGCATAGTCCCTCACAGCTTCTTCGCCTGCGAGGTCCCGGAGCCTCCGCAACGCGGAACTGGCAATGTTCAGGTAGTCGTCCCCGAGCTTCGACTGCCCTTGGGAGCTCAGCACATAGCGACGGGCCGGCCGGCCTGCACCGGCACCCGCCTTCGCGACGCGTTTTACCTCGATGACCCCCGCACGCTGAAGGTGATCCAGGTGGCGGCGGACAGCTGCAGGGGTGAAGCCGAGCATGTCGCCAAGTTCAGCGGCGCTAACAGGGCCGTGCTCCAACACGGCGTTGAGAACACGGTCCCGGGTACGGTCTTCCGCGTCAGCCACGCCAACGGCCGTGCCACCGGGCACAGGCATGACCGCGCTGTGCCTTGCGAGCGGCCTTGCGGGCACGGAAACAGAACTCCTCATGGAATACACAACACAATCATGTCGTAATTTAGTCCGCGCATCCAGTAAGGCAAGGCTGGCCTGCGGGACCTTGCCCGCCGCACCCCTACTACTTCACGTAGAATACTCTGGTGCGATCCCCCGAATCCCCTGTCCTCACCATCGATGGACTCATCAAGGACGTTGGCCCGCTGGCTTCCCTTGACGGCAAGATGCTCCGGGTAGTCAGCGGATTGTCGATGTTCGCAGAACGCGGCCAGATCACCGCCTTGCTGGGTGCCAACGGTGCGGGAAAGACAACAACCCTCGAGTGCGCGCAAGGACTTCAAAAGCGTACGGGCGGCCGCATCGAACTCCTCGGCGAAGACCCTGACACGGCGGGTGCGAACCTTCGTTCACGCGTCGGCGTGATGCTGCAGGACGGCGGCCTCCCGCCGTCGGCCCGTCCCATCCCCTTGCTTCGGCACATTGCCGGCATGTACCAAAACCCGCTTCCCTTGGACGGACTCGTAGAGCGGCTGGGCATCGACACGTTCAGCCGCACCGGCGTCCGGCGCTTGTCCGGCGGCCAAAAGCAACGGCTCTCGCTTGCGGCTGCCCTGATCGGCAACCCCGAGGTCCTTTTCCTGGACGAGCCGAGCGCGGGACTCGATCCCCAGTCCCGCCAAATCGTCTTTGAGCTCATCGCCGAACTGCGGGACGCCGGCATGGGTATCATCCTCACCACGCACCTCATGGATGATGCCCAGAGGCTCGCGGACTACGTTTACATCATCGACGCCGGTCACAACGTCGCAGAGGGCACCGTCGCCGACTTGTTGAGCCACGGCCACGAGGCCATGGACGGGGTGACCGAACGCACCTTGTTCTTTGATGCCCCGGCCGGCCTCGACATTGCCGCGGCCATCGGCGACGAACTCACCATCACCGAAAGCCGGGCAGGCAGCTACGCAATCGCAGGCACACTGACGCCGCAGCATCTGGCGAAGCTCACGGCCTGGTGGGCCGAGAAGGGCATCATGCCGGCGTCCCTCCGCTTGGAGGCGCGCAGCTTGGAAGACGTTTTCCTGGACATTTCCGGAAGGGACATCCGATGACCAGCGCAACCCCCGCCGTCAGCACACCCCACGCCGGGCCCGCGCCGTTGATGCGCAGGATCCTGCTACAGGGCCGCTACGAAACCTTGACCATGATCCGGAACGGTGAGCAGCTGATCCTCGCGGTGATCATGCCCTTGCTGGCTTTGGTGGGACTCACCGTCACACCGCTGCTCGATGGCTTGGGCGCCAGTCGCGTGGACATCGCGACGCCGGGCGTTCTCGCCCTGTGTGCCATGTCCACGGCATTCACCGGCCAGGGTATCGCCACGGGCTTCGATCGCCGCTACGGCGTGCTCCGCTTCCTCTCGACCACTCCCCTGGGCCGGACCGGCCTCATTGCAGGCAAGATCATCGCCGTCTTGGCCGTCCTGGTTCTCCAGGTCCTGGTGATCGGTGCCGTCGCCGCGTTGCTGGGCTGGCATCCGCGCCCCGAAGGCTGGCTTCCCGGCCTGGGGCTTTTGGTTCTCGGTGCTGCCGCTTTCACCGCGCTCGGGCTCCTGGTTGCCGGCACCGTGCGGCCGGAGGCAACCCTCGCCATCACCAACCTGCTCTGGATCCTGCTGGGCGCCCTCGGCGGAATCGTGGTTCCTGCCGAGCGCTTGCCGGACCTGGCACAGAACATCGTGCACTTCCTTCCCTCCGGAGCCCTGGGGCAGTCGCTCAGGGACGCCTTCCTCCACGGCAGCGTGTCGCTGCCCTACGTCCTTGTGCTGCTCCTGTGGACGATCGTCCCTGGCGCGGCCGCCGTCCGCTGGTTCAAATGGAACTGAGCGTCCCGTTGTGGAACCGAACCGTCAGCGTGAATTGAGTACCGAGAATTGAGAAAACTGTGAGCACGGCTTCCCGCCTCCCGAAGTCCATCCAGCAGTTGACCGCCAAGCTCCCCACGGAAGTCAACAGCACCATCCGCAGGCTGGCGATGTTGTCCCTGATCGGCCAGGTGGTCCTGGTGGTCACCGGCGGCGCGGTCCGGCTGACATCCTCAGGGCTCGGCTGCCCGACATGGCCACGCTGCACCAGCGGTTCCCTGGTGAACACGCCGGAGATGGGCATCCACGGCTTCATCGAATTCGGCAACCGGATGCTGACGTTCGCCTTGGCGGCTGTCGCCGTCCTGATGCTGGTGTATTTGTGGAACCTCCGCAAGGAACGCCGCGACCTATTCCTCCTGGCTGTGGGCCTGCTCGCCAGCATTCCGGCACAAGCCATCATCGGCGGCATCACCGTGCTGTCCAATCTGAACCCCTGGGTTGTCGGACTGCACTTCCTGGTTTCCATGGCCCTGGTCGTCTTCTCCACGCTCCTGGTCAACCGCGCCTATGGCCGGACCGGCCGCTTCATGAAACGGTCGTTGGCAACGATTCCGGGCGCCATGAGCCCTGTCATGACCGCCGTCGCGCTTTTCTCGGCGATTGCGGTGTGCCTCGGCGTCGTGGTGACTGGCGCCGGACCCCACGCCGGGGACGCCAACGCGCCGCGGAACGATCTCGACTGGGATCTCTTCTCGCACATCCACGCGGTACCGGCGTACCTCATCACGGCGGGAGCCGTCTTCGCCGTCTACTTCGTCCTGCGCAAGGGAATCAGCGGCGCGTTCCGCACCGCGGCGCTGCTGCTGCTCGGCGTGACGGTCCTGCAGGCCGTCATTGGCTTTGCCCAGTACTACAACGGGATCCCCGCCCTCCTTGTAGGCGCCCACATGTTGGGTGCCGCCCTGCTCATGAGTGCTGCCACGAACGCGGCGGATGTGGCACGGTTCAGCCCGAAGCTCTAGCCCCTGGCGGCTGATGGCCTCTGCGCAAGCCAAAGGAAAGACCCTCCCTCACGTCATGCGACGTGAGGGAGGGTCTTCTGTTTTACCGCTATAAATGAGCGGGCGTTTTGGAAAAAGGCGGTATAGGTGAGCGCGCGTTTGGGAAAAAGGCGGTATAGGTGAGCGAGCGTCCTGCGGTGACGCGGGCGTCAGCCGCCGATGATCGGGGATCCGATGAACGGGTCCACCGCGAGGGCAATGAAGAGAAGCGTCAGGTAGCTGATGGAACCATGGAAGACCTTCATGGCTCCCTTGTTCGAGACGTCGCCGCCTTGCGCCCGGTTGTAGAGGGCGTGGGATTCATAGAGGAACCAAGCGCCCGCGAGGACTGCGGCGATGGCGTACACCCAGCCCGCGCGGCCCACCGGCACCAAAAGCAGTGAGCAAACCACCATGGCCCAGGCGTACAAAACCACCTGGACGGAAACCACCTTGGCACCGGCGATGGCGCCCAGCATGGGGACGTTGGCGTTGCGGTAGTCCTCGCCGTACCGCATGGACAACGGCCAGTAGTGCGGAGGAGTCCACAGGAAGATCACCATGAAAAGCACGACGGCGGGCCACTCGACAGTGTTCGTCACGGCCGCCCAGGCGATCAGCACCGGGAAGCAGCCGGCCGCACCGCCCCATACGATGTTCTGTGCCGTACGGCGCTTGAGGATCATCGTGTAGATGACAACGTAGAAAACAATCGCACCAAGGCCGAGCCACGCCGACAGCGGGTTGGCCCCGAACCACAGGATGGCGATGGAGGCAGCTCCCAGGATCCACGCGAAGACGAGTGCTTCGCGGGGGGTGACTTCGCCCGTCACGAGGGGCCGCTTTTCGGTGCGGTGCATCAACTTGTCGATGTCGCGGTCGATGTAGCAGTTGAAGACCCCTGCGCTGCCGGCGGCGAACGCGCCGCCCACCAACGTGGCCAGAATCAAGCCGATGGAGGGGAAGCCCCGTTGCGCGAAGATCATGGTGGGCAGGGTGCTGACGAGCAGCAATTCGATCACGCGGGGTTTGGTCAGTGCCAGATACGCCTTGAACTTACGGGACATTCCGCGCTTCCCCACAGCCGGGGAAGCGTTGAGGGGCGTATCTGTTGTGCTCACGTTGGCAGTCACTCTGTTCTTTGCTGGTGTTGTCAAGGCAGGTTTCCCGCGATGGCGGCACCCCGGTTCGGCCTCCAGATATCATACCGTGGCCTGTCCGACGCCACGGCACCGGCGAACTTTCCTTTGTTTCCGAAAGTTCACCGGCACTTTGCCGCCGCCGTGATTCATAAAACGGAATATGCGTCCATTTTTTGAGATTCCCACCATTCGGGGCGGCGAACCGGGCTAAGCTGTCTGCAGATCAGCTCACGCAGGTTTCCGAGAAAGCGTATTCTCAGATTTGCATGTCTGGATGATAGATCAACGTTTCAATGGTGAACGGCTGGTAGGAACTTCGCAGCGGGCGCCATCCTGTGCCCGAGGCTTGCCATGTGCCGTCACCAGCCGTCAGCACAGAGAGGGGCTCGGTTTACGTGCCACATTTGGAAGAGCAAGAACTGACTTGGACAAGCCTGGACCAGCGCGCAGTGGACACCGTCCGCGTTTTGGCCGCTGACGCCGTCGAGAAGGTCGGCAACGGTCACCCCGGTACGGCCATGAGCCTTGCACCGGCCGCCTACCTGCTGTTCCAGAAGCTGATGCGCCACGACCCGAAGCACCCGGACTGGATCGGCCGTGACCGGTTCATCCTGTCCCCCGGACACACATCGCTGACCCTGTACATCCAGCTGTTCCTTTCCGGCTACGGCCTGGAGCTGAAGGACCTCGAGGCCCTGCGCACCTGGGGATCGCTGACCCCAGGCCACCCGGAATACAAGCACACCGCCGGCGTCGAGATCACCACCGGCCCTCTGGGCCAGGGCCTGGCCTCCTCGGTGGGCTTCGCCTACTCGCAGCGCCGCCAACGCGGCCTGTTCGACGCCGATGCTCCCGCCGGCGAGAGCCCGTTCGACCACACCATCTG
Source organism: Arthrobacter sp. 2MCAF14 (assembly GCF_052115645.1). NCBI lineage: Bacteria > Bacillati > Actinomycetota > Actinomycetes > Micrococcales > Micrococcaceae > Arthrobacter > Arthrobacter sp. 2MCAF14. Next base: position 10,179 of record NZ_JBFRHB010000010.1, read on the forward strand.
GGTCATTGCCTCCGACGGCGACCTCCAGGAAGGCGTCACCTCGGAAGCTTCTTCCCTGGCCGGGCACCAGGAACTGGGCAACCTTGTGGTGATCTACGACGAGAACCACATCTCCATCGAAGACGACACCGACGTGGCCTTCACCGAAGACGTCCTCAAGCGCTACGAGGCCTACGGCTGGCACACCCAGCGCGTGGACTGGACCCGCCCCAGCGAAAGCAACCCGACCGGCGAATACGTCGAAGACGTCCAGGAGCTCTACGGCGCCCTGCTCGCCGCGAAGGCCGAGACCTCCAAGCCGTCCATCATCTCGCTGCGCACGATCATCGGCTACCCGGCACCCAAGAAGCAGAACACCGGCAAGATCCACGGTTCCGCCCTCGGTGCCGAAGAAGTCGCAGCACTGAAGGAAGTCCTGGGCTTCGACCCCGAGCGTTCCTTCCAGGTTGACGAGGACGTCCTGGCACATGCCCGTGCCGTCGTCGAACGCGGCGCAGCCGAGCGGAGCGAATGGCAGGCATCCTTCGAGGCGTGGCAGACCGCCAACCCCGAGGGCGCGGCACTGCTTGAGCGCATCGAGGCCAAGAAGCTTCCCGTCGAGCTCGACGCCGCGCTGCCGGTGTTCGAAGCAGGCAAGGAAGTTTCCACCCGCGCCGCTTCCGGCAAGGTCCTGAACGCGATCGGCCCGGTCCTTCCGGAACTGTGGGGCGGTTCCGCCGACCTCGCCGAGTCCAACAACACCACCATCGAGGGTTCGCCGTCGTTCATCCCGACCTCGCGCTCCACCGGCGCATGGAAGGGCAACCCGTACGGCAGGGTGCTGCACTTCGGTATCCGCGAGCACGCGGCCGCGTCGATCGTGAACGGCATCTCGCTGCACGGCCGGACCCGGGCGTTCTCCGGCACGTTCCTGATCTTCAGCGACTACCAGCGTCCCGCGATCCGCCTCGGCGCGCTCATGGGTGTTCCGTCGCTGTACGTCTGGACCCACGACTCCATCGGCCTGGGCGAAGACGGCCCCACCCACCAGCCGGTGGAACAGCTGTCGACCCTCCGCGCCATCCCGGGCCTGGACGTTGTCCGTCCCGGCGACGCCAACGAGGTTGCCGCAGCTTGGAAGACCATGCTGGAGAACCACGAGAACCCGGCAGGCATCGTGCTGACCCGCCAGAACATCCCGACCTACGCACGCGGCGAAGGCCTTGCCGAGGGTGACACCTTCGGCTCCACCGCCGGCGTCGCAAAGGGCGGCTACGTCCTGGCAGAGGCTTCGAAGGACGGCGCGACGGTTCCGGCCGACGTCATCCTGATCGGCACCGGTTCCGAGGTCCAGCTCGCAGTGAACGCCCGCGAAGCGCTCCAGGCCGAAGGCATCGCCACCCGCGTCGTCTCCATGCCGTGCGTCGAGTGGTTCAACAAGCAGGACTCCGCCTACCGCGAGTCCGTGCTCCCCGCCGCCGTCAAGGCCCGCGTCTCGGTCGAAGCCGGCCTGGCACTGGGCTGGAAGGAATTCGTCGGCGACGCCGGACGCTCCATCAGCCTCGAGCACTTCGGTGCCTCGGCAGACTACAAGCGCCTCTTCAAGGAGTTCGGCATCACGGCAGAAGCAGTCGCCGCCGCCGCCAAGGACTCCCTCGCGGGTCTCGGTAGCTGAAAACGCGACCGAGACGAATCCGACAGCAACGAACAGATTTCCAAGGAGATTAAAGAAATGACTACGACTCCCACCCAGCAGCTTTCCGACGCCGGCGTGTCCATCTGGCTTGACGATCTTTCCCGGGAACGCCTCGCCAGCGGCACCCTCCAGAAGCTCATCGACGAGAAGAACGTGGTTGGTGTCACCACCAACCCGTCGATCTTCCACGCCGCCATCACCGCCGGCAGCGACTACGACGCCGTGATTGCCGAAGAGGCCGCCAAGGGCTCGTCGGTCGAAGAGACAGTCTTCGAGATCACCACCACCGACGTCGCCGACGCCTGCGACCTCTTCGCTCCGGTCGCGGCAGCGAGCAAGGGCGTCGACGGCCGTGTCTCCATCGAGGTGGATCCCCGCCTGGCGTGGGACACCGAAGGCACCATCGCCGAGGCCAAGCACCTGTACAAGAAGGTCAACAAGGACAACGTCCACATCAAGATCCCCGCAACCCTTGAAGGCCTCGCCGCCATCACGGCAACCCTGGCCGAGGGCATCAGCGTCAACGTGACCCTGATCTTCTCCCTGGAGCGCTACCGCGCGGTCATCAACGCTTTCCAGTCCGGCCTTGAGCTGGCCAAGGAAAACGGCCACGACCTCTCCAAGATCCACTCGGTGGCGTCCTTCTTCGTGTCCCGCGTGGACTCCGAGATCGACAAGCGCCTCAATGCCCTCGGCACCGATGAAGCGAAAGCCCTCAAGGGCAAGGCAGGCGTTGCCAACGCCCGCCTTGCGTACCAGGTCTACGAAGAGCTGTTTTCCACCGAGCGCTGGGCAGTCCTGGCCGGGGCCGGCGCGCTCCCCCAGCGCCCGCTCTGGGCTTCCACCGGCGTCAAGGACCCGGCCTACCCGGACACCCTGTACGTGACCGAACTGGTCGCCGCGGGCGTCGTCAACACCATGCCGGAAAAGACCCTCGACGCCACGTTCGACCACGGCGTGGTCACGGGTGACACCGTCTCCGGCACGTACGAGGAAGCGAACAACGTCCTCAACGCACTGGAGGGCCTGGGCATCTCCTACAACGACGTCGTCGCAATCCTCGAATCCGAGGGCCTGGACAAGTTCGTCGCCAGCTGGAAGGAACTTCTGGCCGACGTCGAAGGTGCCCTCGCCTCTGCACGGAAGGCTTCCTAACCCACATGAGCACTCTCAGCTACGACGCCAGCGGTGCTGCGCAGCAGGCCATCGAGCAGCACATCCCGGCACTTGTCGAAGACCGGATTGCCACGAGGATTTTCGCCAAGGACCACACTTTGTGGGGTCCGGATGCCGAATCCGAATCCGCCATCCGGCTCGGATGGGTGGAAGCGGCAACCGTTTCCCAACCCTTGGTCGAAGGGATCCTGGAACTCCGGGATGCCCTCCGGGCCGAAGGCGTCTCCCGCATTGTCCTGTGTGGCATGGGCGGCTCTTCGCTTGCCCCCGAGGTCATTGCCGGCACCGCTGGCGTCGAGCTGACCGTGTTGGACAGCACAGACCCCGAACAGGTCGGTGCTGCCCTCGCGGACCGCCTGGCCGAGACCGCCATCGTGGTCTCTTCCAAGTCAGGCTCCACCGTGGAAACCGACTCCCAGCGACGGGTATTCGAGCAGGCCTTCACCGAGGCCGGCATCGATGCCAAGAGCCGCATCGTCATCGTGACCGATCCCGGGTCCCCGCTGGACAAGGCCTCCCGTGAAGCCGGCTACCGTGCCGTCTTCAACGCGGATCCGAACGTCGGCGGTCGCTTTTCGGCCCTGACGGCATTCGGTTTGGTCCCCAGTGGCCTCGCCGGAGTCGACATCCAGGCGTTCCTGGATGAGGCCGAGGAAGCAGCGGAAATCCTCAACGAGGACTCCCCCGAAAACATCGGGCTCCGGCTCGGTGCCGCGCTGGGCGGAACCACCCCTCTGCGCAACAAGATCGTCATCGTCGAAGACGGTTCCGGCATTGTCGGCTTTGCCGATTGGGCCGAACAGCTCATCGCCGAGTCCACCGGCAAGCTCGGCACGGGTGTTCTGCCGGTTGTGGCAGGTCCTTCCGCTCCGGAGGTCAGCGGCGGCGCGGACGACGTCCTGGTGATCCGCCTCGTCGGTGCGGAGTCCGACGTCGAACTCGGCGAAAACGAAGCCGCCATCGCCGGTGGCCTGGCCACCCAGATGTTCGTCTGGGAATTCGCCACCTCGGTGGCAGGTCGCCTGCTTGGCATCAACCCCTTTGACCAGCCCGACGTCGAGGCAGCCAAGATTGCCGCGCGCGGCCTGCTGGACGCCCGTCCCGAGCCGACGCCGGCGAACTTCGTCGACGGCGCGATCGAGGTCCGCGGGGGTGCGTGGCTCGGCGACGCGGCAACGGCCGTCGATGCCGTCAAGGGGCTCCTCGGTGAACTCGGCACGGACGGCTACCTGAGCGTCCAGGCATATTTCGACCGGATCGCGTTCGCTCAACTGGAAGGCATCCGCGACGAACTCGCCGGAGTCAGCGGCCGGCCGGTCACTTTCGGGTGGGGCCCGCGCTTCCTGCACTCCACCGGACAATTCCACAAGGGCGGACCGGCCATCGGCTCGTTCCTGCAGGTGACGGCTTCCGCGACCGGCGACATCGCCATCCCGGAACGCCCGTTCACTTTCGGTCAACTGATTGCAGCCCAGGCGGCCGGCGACGCGCAGGTTCTCGAGAACCACGGCCGTCCGGTCCTGCGGCTGCACCTCACGGATCGTGGAGCCGGCGTTGCTCAGCTCCAGGAAATCGTCGCCGCATTGGCCGGCCAGGCCAGCGCGCTCGAAAGCTAAGGCACAAACCCAAACATGCCAGAAACACAAATCGGTTACAGGTCCACGGGAAAGGCAAGCCACCGCAATCCCCTCCGGGATCCCCGGGACCGGCGCCTGAACCGCATCGCAGGGCCTTCGTCATTGGTGTTCTTCGGAGTCACCGGTGACCTTGCCCGCAAGAAACTCATGCCGGCGGTCTACGACCTCGCCAACCGCGGGCTGTTGCCGCCGAGCTTCGCGCTCGTCGGCTTCGGTCGGCGGGACTGGAGCAACGAGGACTTCGCGGACGAGGTCAAGGAGAACGTCAAGGCGCACTCCCGCACTCCGTTCGACGACGCCGTCTGGAACCAGCTCTCCGAGGGCATCCGCTTCGTCCAGGGCGAGTTCGACGACGACCAGGCGTTCAAGCGCCTCGGCGCCACCCTTGATGAATTGGACGAGACCCGCGGCACGCGCGGCAATCACGGTTTCTACCTGTCAATTCCACCCAAGGCCTTCGAGCAGGTCTGCCAACAGCTCTCCAAGCACGGGCTGGCGCAGGCCGGGGACGGCCAGTGGCGTCGGGTGGTCATCGAGAAGCCATTCGGCCACGACCTGGAGTCCGCGCGCAAGCTCAACGACATCGTGGAGTCCGTCTTCCCGCCGGACGCGGTCTTCCGAATCGACCACTACCTGGGCAAGGAGACGGTCCAGAACATCCTGGCCCTGCGTTTCGCCAACCAGTTGTTCGAGCCCCTGTGGAATGCCAACTACGTCGACCACGTCCAGATCACCATGGCCGAGGACATCGGCACCGGTGGCCGGGCGGGATATTACGACGGCGTCGGGGCGGCACGCGATGTTATTCAGAACCACCTTCTGCAGCTGCTGGCATTGACGGCAATGGAGGAGCCCATCTCCTTCAACGCCGATGACCTGCGTGCCGAAAAGGAAAAGGTCCTGGCCGCGGTCAGGCTCCCCGAGGACCTGTCCACCCACTCTGCCCGTGGTCAGTTCACCGGCGGCTGGCAAGGCGGCGAACTGGTCCAGGGCTACCTTGAGGAAGACGGCATTCCCGCCGATTCCAAGACGGAAACCTTTGCGGCCATCCGCCTGGACATCAACACGCGGCGCTGGGCCGGCGCGCCGTTCTACCTCCGGGCAGGCAAACGGCTGGGCCGGCGCGTCACGGAGATCGCGGTGGTGTTCAAGCGGGCACCCAACCTGCTCTTCCGCGGCCACGGCGAGGACGACTTCGGCCAGAACGCCGTCGTCATCCGCGTCCAACCCGACGAGGGCGCCACCATCCGCTTCGGCTCCAAGGTTCCGGGGACGCAGATGGAAGTCCGGGACGTCACCATGGACTTCGGCTACGGACACTCGTTCACCGAGTCCAGCCCCGAGGCGTACGAACGCCTCATCCTGGACGTGCTGCTGGGCGAGCCGCCGCTCTTCCCGCGGCACCAGGAAGTCGAGGAGTCCTGGAAGATCCTGGACCCCTTCGAGCAATACTGGGCCGGACTGGACGAACAGCCCGAACCTTACGCTCCCGGCAGCTGGGGGCCGGCCTCGGCCGATGAGCTGCTTGCCCGCGACGGACGAACCTGGAGAAGGCCATGATCGTAGATCTTCCCGACACAACCACCTCCAAGATCTCCAAGAAGATCACCTCCCTGCGCGAGCAGGGAGGTGTGATCGCCCTTGGACGCGTCCTGACCCTCGTGGTCGTCACGAAGTCGGGTCTCGAGGAAGAAGCCATCGAGGCAGCCAACGAGGCCAGCCGCGAACACCCCTGCCGCATCATCGTGCTCGCGGACGCCGGTAGCGAAGCGCCCAACCGCCTCGACGCCCAGATCCGGGTGGGCGGGGACGCCGGAGCTTCAGAGGTCATTGTCCTGCGCGGCTACGGCGAGCTCGCCAAGGAAAGCGAATCCCTCGTCGCGGCATTGCTCCTGCCCGACGCGCCGATCGTGGCCTGGTGGCCGCACGGCGCACCCGAGAACGCGTGCGAGACCTCCATCGGGCGCATCGCGCACCGCCGCATCACGGACTCCGCCAACGAGGCCGACCCCACAGCGGCACTCGCCCGGATCCGGAAGACGTACCGGGCAGGCGACACCGACCTCGCCTGGACCCGGCTGACCAACTGGCGCCTCCAGCTCGCAGCGGCGCTGGACCAGGTAGACGATTCCCCCGTCACGGCCATCGCTGTCGAGGGTGCTTCTGACTCACCCAGTACCCTGCTGCTGGCCGCCTGGCTCACGCTGTTCCTTGAGGCTCCGGTCCAGATCGTCGCCGACCCGGCGGGAACAGGCATCCGCCGGGTGCGGCTGAGCCGCGCAACCGGCGACGTCCAGCTGGTCCGTCCCGGCCTCACCATTGCGGAACTGACCCAGCCGGGACAGCCCGCCCAGCGGATTTCGCTGCCGCGCCGCAGCCTGCGGGACTGCCTCGCCGAAGAACTGCGCCGCCTTGATCCGGACGATGTCTTCGGAGAAGTGATTACTATGGGACTGCCCCGAACCAATAGCAAGGAGTGACCGTCCCAGTGAGCGCTGACCCAAGAGTAAGCATCCATCCCGACTCCGCCGTCCTTATGGCCGCGATCGCAGCACGGCTCATCACCAAGCTGGTGGACGTCCAGGACAAGCACGGCGAAGCCACTGTGGTCCTCACCGGCGGAACCGTGGGAATCGGCACCCTGAAAGCGGTGGCCGACTCGCCCGCTGCGCCCGCAGTTGACTGGTCCCGGGTGAACTTCTGGTGGGGTGACGAGCGCTTCGTCGGCAAGGACAGCAGGGACCGCAACACCGTCCAAGCGCATGAGGCGTTGCTCTCCAGCCTGCCGGTGGACCCGGCCCGCGTGCACGAACCGGGTTCATCGGATGAGTTCGCCACTGCGGACGAGGCCGCTGCGGACTACGCGGCCCGGCTCAAGGCTGCCGCCGAAGCCGAGCACGCCGCGGACACTTCGGACAACCGTCCCGAGGAGGCCGGCGAGTTGCCCCGTTTCGACATCCTGCTGCTAGGTGTCGGTCCGGATGCACACATTGCCTCGCTCTTCCCTGAGCAGGCGGGTATCCGGGTGAACGACCGTATGGTCGTAGGGGTCGAGAACTCCCCCAAGCCGCCGCCGTCGAGGATTTCGCTGACCTTGCCCGCCATCAACTCCGCCCAGGAAATCTGGATGGTTGTGGCAGGCGAGGACAAGGCCGGAGCCGTGGGACTGGCCCTTGCCGGGGCCAACCCGGTCCAGGTTCCCGCCTCAGGTCCCAGTGGCCGCTCGAGGACCCTGTGGCTCATCGATGAGAATGCAGCCTCACGTGTCCCCCAACAGCTCGTCCGCAAGGACCCCGCGGGCGCGTAGCCGCTTGAGCGCTCCGGCCAGGACAATCTCCGCGTCCTGGCTGGAGCGTCTTTCTTTAACGTAATCCAGGTGGCTCTTGAAGACTTCGTCGTCCGCACGTTCCATGGTGGCTTCGCCCTGTTCGCGGACGGCAACCAGGCCACATTTCGGGCAGTCCCATCGGCTCGGGATTTGATCTTCGGGGAGCTTAACGAAAACAAGCCGCGTTTCATGTCCGTTGGCGCACCAATAGGGAACACGAATACGCGGCAAGCTTTCGCCGACTACCGAGTCGGGTTGGTTCCTTGGGGCCGATCCGGCTGTTACGCCGGCCCGTGTGCCCCGGAATCCAGAAGTACCATGAACCATCGTCGATCCCCTTGAGAGTTCGGCTGCATGGCGGTGAAGGCCATGCAGCCCAGTCTAATGAGAGGACACCTCGAGTGCGAGGATCCGACGGCGGCAGTGCTAGGAGTCTCCGCCCGTGGTGAAACGCATGATGAGGCCAAGCCCGATGATCACGACGCCCCAAGTGCAGCCCAAGACGATGGTGAAGCGGTTGAGGTTTCGCTCTGCAACACCTGAAGAACTCAATCCTGAGCTCATGCCACCGCCAAACATATCGGACAACCCGCCGCCACGCCCCTTGTGGAGGAGGATGAGCAGCGTCAGCAGAAGACTGGTAATGCCCAGCAGGATCTGCAGAATGACTTGAAGAACGTCCACGACGGCCTTTCAGAAGAACGGAAAACGGGAGCGGAACCTAAAACGGACTAAGCCGCGCTGAGGTGGCTCTCGAACCTGACAATGTTAGCAAACTCGGCGGGGTCCAGGCTCGCGCCACCCACCAGCAGACCGTCGACGTCGCTTTCGGCCATGATCGCTGCCGCGTTGCTGGCCTTGACCGAACCGCCGTAGAGGAGGCGGGTCTTGGCGGCCACGGCATCGTCGAACAAGGATGCGAGCTCCGAACGGATCGCGGCGCACATCTCCTGTGCGTCTTCGGGACCGGCGACTTCGCCCGTCCCGATGGCCCAGACAGGCTCGTACGCGACAACCAGATCGCCTGCCTGCTCTGCGGAGAGGCCGTCGACGCCGGCGCGCAACTGGGCCAGCGTGTGCTCCACGTGGGTACCGGCCTGGCGGATCTCAAGGCCCTCGCCGACACACAGGACCGGCGTGACGTCGTGGCGGAAGGCTGCTTTGACCTTCGCGTTGAGGACCTGGTCGTCCTCGTTGTGGATGGTGCGGCGTTCGCTGTGGCCCACCAGGACGTAGACGCAACCGAGCTTGTTGAGGAACTGGCCGGAGATATCGCCGGTGTAGGCTCCGGAGTCGAACTGCGAAAGGTCTTGTCCGCCGTAGACGACGTCCAGTTCGTCGCCCTGGACGAGGGTCTGCACACCGCGGAGGTCGGTGAAGGGCGGGAAGACCGAAACCTCTACCCGGCTGTAGTCGTGCTTGGCGTCGGAGAGGGTCCATGCCAGCTTCTGCAGCAAGGTGATGCCCTGGACGTGGTCCATGTTCATCTTCCAGTTGCCGGCAATGAAGGGCTTGCGGATGAAGTTTCCGTTGGCAGAAGTTGTCACGTGTGCTCCAAAGATGCGTTGAGATAGGGAAGCCGGCGGGACGCTTCCCTTCCAGGAAGGGCGCCCCGCCGGCTTTGTAGCCTTAGCGGTCCAGAACGCTCAGGCCGGGAAGATCCTTGCCTTCAAGGTATTCCAGGCTGGCGCCGCCGCCGGTGGAAATGTGTCCGAACTGGGAGTCCTCAAAGCCGAGGGTCCGGACCGCTGCGGCGGAGTCGCCGCCGCCCACCACGGTGAATGCCGGCGTCTCGGTCAAAGCCTGGGCAATGGCACGGGTGCCGCCCGAGAAGGCTTTGAATTCAAAGACGCCCATGGGGCCGTTCCAGAACACGGTCTTGGCGGCCTTGATCTGCTCGGCGAAAGCCGCTGCTGATACCGGTCCGATGTCCAGGCCAATGCCTGAGGCGCCGAACGAGCTGTCCTCGATCGCGTCCGCGGCGACCACTTCGTGCTCGGCGTCAGCGGCGAAGCGGCTTGCGACCACCACGTCGGTGGGGATGACAAAGGCGGTACCGGCGTCGGAAGCCCGCTTGAGGTAGTCCTGGACCACGGGGATCTGGTCAGCTTCAAGCAAGCTGCCCGCGACCTTGTGACCAACCGCTGCGAGGAAGGTGAAGAGCATTCCGCCACCGACGAGGATGGTGTCAGCCTTGCCCAGGAGGTTGTCGATCACCGCGAGCTTGTCCGAAACCTTTGAGCCGCCGAGGACGACGACGTACGGGCGCTGGGTATCCGTGGTGAGTTTGCGAAGAACCTCCACTTCGGTGTGCACGAGATCACCCTGGTAGGAGGGAAGTTTCGTGGCGACGTCGTACACGCTGGCGTGCTTGCGGTGGACGGCACCGAAGGCGTCATCCACGAAGGCACCGTTCTCACCGGTCAGCGCCACGAGTTCATCGGCGAAGGCGCCGCGCTCGGCGTCGTCCTTGCTGGTTTCGCGGGCGTCGAAGCGGACGTTCTCCAGGACGAGGACGTCCCCGTCGTCCAGGGACCCGGCCAACTCCTTGGCGGACTCACCAACAGTGTCTTCCGCGAGCTGGACCTTGAATGGCGCGAGCTCCGCAAGCCGTGCAACAGCCGGCTTGAGCGAATACTTGGCCTCGGGAGAGCCCTTGGGGCGTCCCAGGTGGGCCGTGACGAGCACGCGGGCACCGGCGTCCGAGAGCTTTTCGATGACCGGGAGGGAGGCCTTGATGCGGCCGTCGTCGGTCACCGTAGAGCCGTCGAGCGGCACATTCAGGTCACTTCTGACAAGAATGTACCGCCCGCGGACACCTTCAGCGATCAGTTCGTTGAGGGTGTGAGATGTCATGTGTCTACCCTAGCCCAGCTTGGATGCGACGAGCTCCGTGAGGTCAACGAGGCGGTTGGAGTAGCCCCATTCGTTGTCATACCAGGAAACAACCTTGACCTGGTTGCCGATGACCTTGGTGAGGCCGGAGTCGAAGATCGAAGACGAGGGGTCGCCGACGATGTCCGAAGAGACGATCGGATCTGCCGTGTAGCTGAGGATGCCCTTGAACTGCTCGGTCTCCGAAGCAGCCTTGAGAGCCGCGTTGACTTCCTCAACGGTCACTTCGCGGGAAACCGTGACGGTCAGGTCCGTGGCGGAACCGGTCGGGACCGGGACGCGGATGGCGTAGCCGTCAAGCTTGCCCTTGAGCTCCGGAAGGACCAGGCCGATCGCCTTGGCAGCACCGGTGGAGGTGGGAACCATGTTGATCGCTGCGGCGCGGGCACGGCGGAGGTCGCTGTGGGGGCCGTCCTGCAGGTTCTGGTCTGCCGTGTAGGCGTGGATCGTGGTCATGAGGCCGCGCTCGATGCCGAAGGCATCGTTGACGACCTTGGCCAGCGGGCCGAGGCAGTTGGTGGTGCAGGAAGCGTTGGAAATGATGTGGTGTGCTGCGGGGTCGTAGAGCTTGTGGTTGACGCCCATGACGATGGTGATGTCTTCGTCCGAAGCAGGAGCCGAGATCAGGACCTTCTTGGCACCCGCATCGATGTGCTTCTGTGCTGCGGCAGCCTTGGTGAAGAAGCCGGTGGACTCGATGACGATGTCGACGCCCAGCTCGGCCCAGGGGAGGTTCGCAGGATCGCGCTCTGCAAGGACCTTGATGATGCTGCCGTCCACAATGAGGTTGCCCTCTTTGACTTCAACAGTCTGGGTCAGGCGACCGCCGACAGAGTCGTACTTCAAAAGGTGGGCAAGTGCCTCGGGACTCGTGAGGTCGTTGACCGCAACAATTTCGAGGTCTGCACCCTGGGCGAGTGCTGCGCGGAAGTAGTTGCGGCCGATGCGGCCAAAGCCGTTGATACCAATACGGGTGGTCACTATTTCAGTCTCCTTGGTGCTCTTGCAAGCACACCTAGTGAGTCGGATCTTGATTCCAACTAACAATTCCCGCACATCTTTGGGCAGAAGTGATTATCAGATCGGAGGGCGACCAGCCACATTGCTGAAGGCTAACCGCCTTCCGTGACCCATCTTACGTTTAACTACGTCTGCCCCCGCAACTGCGGGGGCAGACAATCCGGTATTTGGGCGAAATTCACCTGAATGTGAAGTTTGTTACATCCCTGTGTATTCCGCGTCACTCACCGGTTCGGGACGGAGTTCCCTAGAGAACGATCAGCCCGGTGGCGTTCGTGCGGGCCGCTTCGAAGCGCTTCGCGACGTCGGCCCAGTTGACGATATTCCAGAAGGCCTTGACATAGTCAGCCTTGACGTTGACGTAATCCAGGTAGAAAGCGTGCTCCCACATGTCCAGCATGAGCAGGGGCGTGGTGCCGACTGCGACGTTGCCCTGCTGGTCGTAGAGCTGCTCGATGAGCAGGTTCCCACCGATGGGCTCGTAGGCGAGGAAACCCCAGCCGGATCCCTGCAGGCCGAGGGCGGCTGCCGAGAACTGGGCCCGGAATGCGTCGAAGGAACCGAAGGCGTCGTCAATGGCCGCAGCCAGCTCGCCCTCGGGCTTGTCGCCGCCGTCCGGGGAGATGTTGTTCCAGAACACGGAGTGGTTGATGTGGCCACCGGTGTGGAACGCGAGGTCCTTGGAGAGGCGGTTGATGTTGGCGAAGTCGCCCTTGTCGCGGGCCTCGGCCAACTGCGCCAAAGCGTTGTTGGCGCCTGCTACATAGGCCGCGTGGTGCTTGCTGTGGTGCAGCTCCATGATCTTCGCCGAAATGTGCGGCTCAAGTGCTGCGTAGTCGTAGCCGAGCTCGGGCAGTACGTACTCTGTCACGAAATCCTCCAATGTAGTGGACCGGGGTCCGGTTGGTAACTCTCGTTTTGTTCATCCGACCGGCGAACCGGCCGGAAATCTACACCCTGACGATTCTAGGGCGGGTGCTTTATTCGTCCATCATTTCGGGGGTCACATTTGCCTCGGTACCCGGGATTCCCAGGTCCCCGGCCCGCTTGTCCGCCATGGCCAGGAGCCGGCGGATCCTCCCCGCGATGGCGTCCTTGGTCATGGGCGGATCGGCAAGCCGGCCCAATTCATCCAGGCTGGCCTGCTTGTGGGCCACCCGGAGCTCACCGGCGTATTTGAGGTGGTCCGGAACGTCGTCGCCCAGGATTTCCAGGGCCCTGTCCACGCGGGCGCCGGCGGCGACGGCGGCCTGGGCCGAGCGCCGCAGGTTGGCGTCGTCGAAGTTAGCGAGCCGGTTGGCCGTGGCCCGGACTTCCTTCCGCATGCGGCGTTCCTCCCACACCATGAGGGCGTCATGGGCGCCCATCCGGGTGAGCAGCGCGGCGATGGTGTCGCCGTCACGGATGACGACGCGATCCACGCCGCGCACTTCCCGCGCCTTGGCCTGGATACCGAGGCGACGGGCGGCCCCCACCAGGGCAAGCGCCGATTCCGGCCCGGGACACGTGACCTCGAGCGAGGAGGACCGGCCGGGTTCGGTAAGGGATCCGTGGGCCAGGAACGCGCCGCGCCACACAGCCTCCGCGTCCGACGCCGAACCGTTGACGACTGCGGACGGCAAGCCACGCACAGGCCGTCCACGGCCGTCCAGGAGGCCGGTCTGGCGGGCCAGGGCTTCGCCGTCGCGCACTACACGGACTACGTAGCGGCTACCGCGGCGGAGTCCCCCGCCGGAGACGACGATGATCTCGCTCTGGTGCCCGTAGACTTCCGCGATCGCGGCGCGCAGCCGCCGCGCCGTGGAGGCGAGGTCAACCTCAGCCTCGATCACGATGCGCCCCGAAATGATGTGCAGTCCGCCGGCAAAACGCAGCATGGCCGAGACTTCGGCCTTGCGGACGGACGACTTCTTGATGTCCAGCCGGGAAAGTTCTTCCTTGACCGATGCGGTCAGTGCCATCGCATGTTCCTAACTATTCCCGAAGATATCGTGGTACGCCGATGCCAGACGCAGCGGGTCGTGGACTGGACGGCGGCTCGACGCCCCCACTTTACCCAAGACCACCTCTGCACCAATCATCCCGGCAGCGCGTTCGAACTCCTTGACGTCCGATATCGACGTCGGATCGGCCAGGACGACGTCCACGCTGAACTCAGGCGCGTAATGGCGCAGGGCATCCAGATGATCCGCGGCGGACATCCCGGAGGTTTCCTTGGTGTCCATGGCGAGGTTCATGGTGAGGCAGCGTTTGGCGGGAGTGTCGCACAAAGCCTGGCGCATTTCGGGCAACAGCAAATGCGGCAACACGGACGTGTACCAGGAGCCGGGACCCAGAATGATCCAGTCCGCAAGCTCGATTGCAGTCAGCGCTTCGATGCACGCGCGCGCGTCCTCCGGGAGGAGCCTCACGTTTTCAAGCGATCCGGCAACGGCGCACCTGGCCTGGCCTTTGACGACCTGGAACTCGTACCCGCCCCCTGGCAAGGGCACACGGACGTCGCCCTCGATGTTCAACGGCTGGGTGGACATCGGGAGGACCTGGCCACGGGCACCCAGAAGGGCGCCTGCCCATTTCAATCCCGCCACTGCGTCGCCCAGAAGCTCCCAAAGGGTGACGATGAGCAGGTTCCCCATGGCGTGATCGTCCAAGGAGCCCTGGCGTCCGCTCGGAGTCTTGAAGCGATGCTGCATGACGTCCCGCCAGGTGCGTCCCCAATCGGTGTCGTCACAAAGGGCGCTCAGCGCCATTCGAAGGTCGCCGGGCGGAAGGACGCCGTACTCTTGGCGCAGCCGCCCGGAGGATCCGCCGTCGTCGGCAACGGTGACGATCCCGGTGAGCTCGGAGGTCAGGAGCCGCAACGCCGACAACGACGCGGAAAGCCCGTGTCCGCCGCCGAGTGCCACAACCGATGGGCCCTTGGCGGGCTGGCTGCCCGGGGTGCCCTTCGGTGGAACCAGCGGCAGGGGTCCGGTCAGGACCCCCATTATTCGCGACCCAGATCGCGGTGGCTTGTGGTAACGGTGACCCGGGGATATTGCGCGAGCCGCTTGGAAAGTTCGACGGCGACCGCGACCGAACGGTGCTTGCCGCCCGTGCAACCAACAGCGATGGTGGCGTAGTGCTTGTTTTCTGTCCGATAGCCGTCCAGGACGGGCTCCAAGGCAAGGACATAGCGGTCAACGAAGTCCTTCACGCCCGCGGCCCCCAAGACGTAGTCGCTGACATCGGCGTCGAGTCCCGTGTGCGGACGCAATTTCGGAACCCAGTGCGGGTTGGGGATGAAGCGTGCATCCGCCACGAAGTTGGCGTCCACCGGCAGCCCGTATTTGAAGCCGAAGCTCATGACGTTCAAGCGCAACGCCACAGGGCCTGTGTCGGTGAAGAGTTCCGTGATGGCGGTTGCCAGGCCGTGGACGTTGTACGTACTCGTGTCCAGGACCACATCGGCCGATTCGCGGAGTTCCTTCAGGACGTCGCGTTCCGCCGCGATGCCGTCCAGGATCCGGCCACCACCCTGGAGCGGATGCGGGCGGCGGCCCTGCTCGAAGCGCCGCACAAGGACGTTGTCGCTGGCATCAAGGAAGAGGACGCGGAAGGTGATTCCGCTGGCGCTGAGGGCGCCGAGCGCCGTCCTGATATCAGTGAAGAGTCCTTTGCTGCGCACGTCCACGACGACGGCGAGCTTGGGGATGGACTGGGGCGCGTGCGAGACGATTTCGGCAAGCGTCCCCAGCATCTGCGGCGGGAGGTTTTCGACGACGTACCAGCCGTGGTCTTCCAGGGCGTCCGAGGCAGTGCTGCGGCCTGCTCCGGACATGCCAGTCACCACCAGCAGTTCCGCTTCGACAGGCTTGACGGGGATGAGACCGTCCTGCTCCGCGCCGGATCCTGCTGTTGACTCTGACATCAAGTTTCCCCGTTTCTGAGATGGTCCAAAGTTTGTGGGATGGTCCATAAGCGGACCCCTTGAGGAGGGTCCGCTTATTACCCTAGCTAAATTTCAAGGATTTCGCCGGTGGTCATGTTTACTGCGGGAGCGGCTTCTCCGGATGCGCCGGCTGCCGCCAGATGGCTGACGACCGCTTCCGCCAATGCCGGGCCGATCCCCTTCGCGGCAGTGAGCTCAAGGGCCGTTGCCGCCTTGATCTTCTTGAGCGAACCGAAATGCGCCACGAGCGCCTTCCGTTTGGCCTCGCCGAGGCCCGGAACGCCGTCGAGTACTGACACCGTCATGGCCTTTCCACGCTTCTGCCGGTGGAAGGTGATGGCGAAACGGTGGGCTTCGTCGCGGATGCGCTGGAGCAGGTAGAGCCCCTGGGAGGTGCGGGGCAGAATCACCGGGAAGTCGCTGTCCGGCAACCAGACTTCTTCGAGGCGCTTGGCCAGCCCCACGACGTAGACGTCATCGATCCCCAGTTCCGCGAGTGCCCGCGCGGCTGCATTCACCTGGGGCTGCCCGCCGTCGACGACGACGAGGTTGGGTGGATAGGCGAATCTCGCCTTGGCTCCCGTGAGGGCAGCATCATCCGACGACGACGGTTCCCCGGCGCCGGGGTTCGGAACTTCTCCGCTCTTGGGAAGCTGGGCGGATTTATCCTGCAGGTAGTGCCTGAAGCGCCTGGTAAGGACGTCGTGCATCGCAGCGGTGTCGTCGCTTGCCGCCGCACCCGTGATGGAGAACTTCCTGTAGTCGGCCTTCTTGGGGAGGCCGTCCTCCACCACCACCATGGACGCAACCACGTTGGTGCCCTGTACATGGGAAATGTCGTAGCACTCGATCCGGAGCAGCGGCACGGGAAGATCGAGCGCTTCCTGAAGCTCCTGGAGCGCCAGGGAGCGCACGGTGATATCGCCCGCCCGCCGGACTTTGTGGAGCTTCAGCGCCTGCTCCGCGTTTTCGCGGACGGTGGACATAAGGGCGGCCTTGTCACCACGCTGCGGCACCCGGATATCCACCTTCGCGCCCCGGAGGCCGCCGAGCCATTCAAGCAGTTCGTGGTGGTTGCTCGGAATCTCCGGCACAAGGACTTCGCGCGGAATACGGCCCTGGTTGTCGCTGTCTTCTCCGTAGACCTGCTGCAGCAGGTGCTCGATGAGTTCCGGAGTGGTGGCGTCTTCGACTTTTTCCACGACCCAGCCCCGCTGGCCGCGTACCCGGCCACCCCTGACGTGGAATACCTGCACGGAAGCCTCAAGGTCGTCATCGTGCAGTGCGAAGACATCCGCGTCGGTGTCTTCGGAGAGCACGACGGCGTTGCGCTCGAACACTTTCCGGAGGGCGATGATGTCGTCCCGGAGCCGCGCTGCCCGTTCGTAGTCCAGCTCGGCGACGGCGGCGCCCATCTCCTTTTCGAGGCGGGTGATGAAGCGTTTCGCTTCGCCACCCATGAACGAGCAGAAGTCTTCAGCAATGGCCCGGTGCTCCTCGGCGGTGACACGGCCGACACACGGGGCCGAGCATTTGTCGATGTAGCCAAGCAAGCACGGCCGGCCACTGGCCTGGGCACGCTTCAGCACGCCCGGACTGCAGCTGCGGACCGGAAAGACCCGCAGCAAGGTGTCCATCGTTTCGCGGATGGCCCCGGCGGTGTACGGCCCGAAGTAGCGGGTGCCCTTGCGGCGCTCCCCGCGCATGACCTGGACCCGCGGGAGCTTCTCCCCCATGCTCACTGCAAGGTACGGATAGGTCTTGTCATCGCGGAAGACGACGTTGAAGCGGGGCTTGAATTCCTTGATCCAGGTGTATTCGAGCTGAAGCGACTCAAGCTCGCTGCCCACCATCGTCCATTCGACGCTGCTGGCCGCGTGCACCATCGCATGCGTCTTCGGAAGCAAACCTGCAGGGTTTGCGAAGTACGAGTTCAGCCGGGAGCGGAGGTTCTTCGCCTTGCCCACGTAGATGACACGGCCGTGCGGATCCCGGAACCGATAGACGCCGGGGGTGGTGGGGATTTCTCCCGTCTGGGGTCGATAACTCGCTGGATCTGCCACAGATCCAGTCTAGTAAGGGAATCGCACTCCCCCGTACGGGCCGGCCAGCCCACCGAAGCTACTCCGCGGACTTGCTCTGGTTGTAGCTGGTGGAACGTTCCTGGCCGCTCAATACCGCAATGGCATCCATGATCTTGTCAGTGACCTCGCGCCTGGCCGGCAGGGAATGGTCCGGACCGGTCTTCTCGAAGTACAGCGGCTCGCCGACCTTCATGGTGAAATGCTGCGGACGGACGGTGTTGCGGTCCACGGGCTGCAGCTTGTCCGTTCCGATGAGGCCGACCGGCACCACAGGCGCCCCCGTGGTCAGGGCAAGCCAGCCGACCCCGGTACGCCCGCGGTAGAGCAAGCCGTCCCGGGAGCGGGTCCCCTCGGGATAGATGCCGATGCCCCGGCCGTTCTCCAGGATGTCCAGGAGGGTCTTGAGGGCCTGTACACTGGCTGCTTGCTCTCCGCGTTCCACCGGAATGGATCCAACTGCCTGGAAGAACGCCTTCATCGCGCGGCCTTTGAAGCCTTTGGTGGTGAAGTACTCGGCCTTGGCAAAGAAGCCCACCGGGCGCGGCATCAAGGCCTGGACGATCACACTGTCCAGAAAAGACAAATGGTTCGGGGCCACAATGAAGGGCCCTTCCTTGGGCACGTTTTCCAGCCCGATGACCGTGGGCCGGCAAGTGCTGGAAATCAGTCCGCGCGTGGTCCAGCGGATGACATCAAAGGCTTCCATCGTTCTGCACCTCGCTCAGGGCCGCCGCGCGGACGGCGTCAAGTTCTTCGATCTTCTTCAGCAGCTGTGCCGCCGTGTCCACAACGGCGACGGCGCCTGCCTCCTGAAGCTCGCCGTCGGGCGCAAATCCCCAACTGACCCCGATGCAGTCAAGGCCATTGGCCATGGCACCGGCAACATCCTGGTGGCGGTCTCCGACCATCACCGCAGGCTGGGAACGCAGCGTGGCCAGCGCGGCACCAACAATTGCCACCTTACCCGGAGCTGTATTGGCGGCCATTGACTCGTCGTCCGGCGCACCGCAGATGGAGGCAAAGAAGCCGGCAATGCCGTGGTGCTCCAACACGATGTGCGCCAAGCCTTGGGGTTTCTGGGTGGCCACGGCAACCGGCCGCCGCGACTCTGCGAAGAACTGCAGGAGCTCACGGATACCAGGATAGAGCCGGCTTTGCGCGATTCCGACGGAACGGTAATAGCTGCGGTACAGCCCAATGACTTCGTCGACTTTTCCTGTGGGAACCCCGGCAATGTGTTCCAGGGAATCGCTGAGCTTGGGTCCAACCATGGAGTCCAGCACGGCTTGATCCGGCACACGGAGGCCCATTTCGCCCAGGGCCGCGGCGATGCCGCCTGTTATGCCACCTGCAGGATCGACAAGGGTGCCGTCCAGATCAAAGATTACGGGCACCATTGTTTGAGTCACCGGGTTAGTTTCTCACGAGTTGAGGCATGCCTGAAACTCACATGCCGGCCAAGGAATACTTCGATCGTCCCCGAAATATTCCCCGGCCGTTCACACAGGACTAGCCGAGAATCTCCGCGAGGAAGGTAGCGGTATGGCTTTCCGTGGACTTGGCAACCTGTTCCGGCGTGCCCGTTGCCACGACGCGCCCGCCGCCTGAACCGCCATTGGGGCCAAGGTCCACGATCCAGTCGGCGGACTTGATGACGTCAAGGTTGTGTTCGATGGTGATGACCGTATTGCCCTTGTCCACCAGCCCCTGCAGCACCATGAGCAGCTTGCGGATGTCCTCGAAGTGGAGGCCTGTAGTGGGCTCGTCCAAAACATAGACGCTCCGGCCGTTCGAACGCTTCTGCAGTTCCGAGGCCAGCTTCACGCGTTGCGCCTCGCCACCGGAAAGCGTAGTGGCGGGCTGACCGAGCCGCACATAGCCGAGACCGACGTCGACGAGGGTGTTCAAATGCCGGGCGATGGGGGTGAAAGCGGCAAAGAACCCAGCACCCTCCTCGATGGGCATGTTGAGGACGTCCGCGATGGTCTTGCCCTTGTAATGGACTTCGAGGGTTTCCCGGTTGTACCGGGCGCCATGGCACACCTCGCACGGAACATACACGTCCGGCAGGAAGTTCATCTCGATCTTCAGGGTGCCGTCGCCGGAGCATGCTTCACAGCGGCCGCCCTTGACGTTGAAGGAGAAGCGGCCAGGCTGGTATCCGCGGACCTTGGCTTCGGTGGTTTCCGCGAAAAGCTTCCGGATATTGTCGAAGACGCCGGTGTAGGTGGCGGGGTTGGAACGTGGGGTCCGCCCGATAGGGCTCTGGTCCACGTGGACCACCTTGTCGAGGTGCTCAAGGCCTGCCACGGAACGATGCCGGCCGGCGACTTGCTTTGCACCGTTGAGCTTGTTGGCGAGAACCTTGTAGAGGATCTCGTTCACCAGGGTGGACTTCCCTGAACCACTGACGCCCGTGACGGCCGTGAAGAGACCCAGCGGGAAGGTGGCGTCAACGTTGTTCAGGTTGTTTTCGCGTGCGCCGATGACTTTGAGCTCGCGCTTCTTGTCATACTTGCGCCGCTTTGCCGGAATGTCGATCTTGCGCCGTCCGGACAAATAGTCGCCGGTCAGCGAGTTCGTGTTTTCCAGGAGTTCCTTGTAAGAACCGGAGTGCACCACTTGGCCACCGTGCTCGCCGGCGCCAGGTCCGATGTCCACTACCCAGTCGGCCTCCTGGATGGTGTCTTCGTCGTGTTCGACGACTATCAGCGTGTTGCCGAGATCGCGCAACCGGGTGAGCGTTTCGATGAGGCGGCGGTTGTCCTTCTGGTGCAGCCCGATGGACGGCTCGTCCAGGACATACAGGACGCCGACCAAGCCGGAGCCGATCTGCGTGGCAAGCCGGATGCGCTGGGCCTCACCGCCGGACAAGGTCCCGGAAGGCCGTTCGAGATTCAGGTATTCGAGACCCACATCGAGCAGGAACGTCAGGCGTGCCTGGATTTCCTTGAGAACCTGGTGGGCAATCTGGGCCTCGCGGTCGGTGAGAGTGAGGCTGCCGAGGAAATCGGCGCAATCACGCATCGGAAGGGCTGCCACTTCGGCGATGGACTTGCCGTTGATCAGAACGGACAGCGACGCCGGATTAAGCCGGGCACCGTTGCAGGCAGGGCAGGGAACTTGCCGCATGTACTCTTCGTAGCGGTCGCGCGCCCAGTCGGAGTCCGTTTCGCCGTGCTTGCGGTGGACGTACTGGATCGCGCCTTCGAAGCCCGTGCTGTACTTGCGCTCCCGGCCGAACCTGTTGCGGTACTGGACAACTACTTTGTGGTCCTTGCCATGCAGCACCGTCTGCCGGACTTCCTGCGACAGCTTCTCCCACGGGGTGTCCATGGAGAAGTCGAGCTCCAAGGCCAGGCCCTCCAGGAGCCGGTTCCAGTACTCCGTGGTGGCAGTACCCAGCGACCAAGGCGCGATGGCCCCCTGGTTCAAGGAAAGTTCCGGGTTGGGGACCACCAATTCTTCATCGACTTCAAGCTTGGTGCCGATGCCGCTGCAGGCGGCACATGCGCCGAAGGGGTTGTTGAACGAGAAGGAGCGGGGCTCGATTTCGTCGATGGCCAGCGGGTGCTCATTGGGGCACGCAAGGTTTTCGGAGAAGGCCCGGATCCGTGCGGGGTCCTCGGCGTCGAGATCCACGAACTCGACCAGCACCCGGCCTTCCGCAAGTCCGAGCGCGGTTTCGATCGAGTCGGTCAGCCGTTGGCTGATCCCTTCCTTGACCACCAGCCGGTCCACCACCACTTCAATGGAGTGCTTGAATTGCTTGCCGAGCTTGGGCGGATCGCTCAGCTGGACGAGATCTCCGTCCACCCGGGCACGTGAGTATCCCTTGGCGGTGAGCTCTTTGAAGAGTTCGACGAATTCACCCTTGCGTCCGCGGACAACGGGAGCAAGGATCTGGAAGCGGGTGCCGGATTCGAGTTCGAGCAGCTGGTCGACGATCTGCTGCGGCGTCTGGCGCGTGATCGGTTCGTGGCACACCGGGCAATGCGGCCGGCCGACTCGTGCCCAGAGAAGGCGCATGTAGTCGTAGATCTCGGTGATGGTGCCCACGGTGGAACGCGGGTTCTTGCTCGTCGACTTCTGGTCGATCGAGACCGCCGGGGAAAGGCCCTCGATGAAATCCACGTCCGGTTTGTCCACTTGGCCCAGGAACTGGCGGGCATAGGCCGACAATGACTCCACGTACCGGCGCTGGCCCTCGGCGAAGATGGTGTCGAAAGCCAAGGACGACTTGCCTGATCCTGACAAGCCCGTGAAAACGATCATGGCGTCACGGGGAAGGTCAAGATCGACGTTGCGCAGGTTGTGTTCACGCGCTCCCTTGACCACGAGCCGGGACAGGTCATGTCTTACCGGCGTGGCAGGTTGATGCGCGGTAACGCTTGCGAAGGATTCGACGGCGGGGACTTCAGCTACGGCTTTAGGCACCCACTAATGCTAATCGAAAACTTCTTCGAATTTCCATGTGGCTTCCCGCAGCCTACCGACAGGTATCAATCGGCGTCGTAGGCGGCCGCCAGAAGCTGCACGGCCTCTGCGAAACTGGCGCCCTGCGCTTTGGCCGCCGCCGAGTAGCTCGCAGCCACGGCTGCCAATGCGCTCCAGCGGTCATCCCGGGCGCACACCACGGTTCCATTGCGGCCACGCGTGGCGACTACCCCGGCAGCTTCAAGTTCCTTGTAGGCCCGGGCCACCGTGTGGGGGGCGACATCCAACTGTTCGGCCAGGCTGCGCACCGCGGGAAGTTTGGTACCGACAGCCAAGGTACCGCCGTCGGCCAACTCGATGATGCGGAGCCGAAGCTGTTCATACAGGGCGACCGTGCTGGACTGACTGGGACGCCACGAACCGGGAAACTCAAGCGGACTCATGAGGCTTCCCTCTCCCCCTGGCCGGCGCGATGCTTCGCGGACTTCACCGGCATCGCGGCGAGTTCGTCGCCACCGGCGGCATACTGAGCTTCGTGCAAGCGGGCGTAGTGCCCGCCAAGCCCCAATAGCGAATGATGGGTGCCGTGTTCAACGATCCGTCCGTGGTCCATGACGAGAATTAGATCAGCGTCGCGGATGGTGGACAAGCGGTGCGCAATGACGAATGACGTCTTGTTGCTCCGCAGTCTGTGCATCGCTTGGCGGATAAGGACTTCCGTGCGGGTATCCACCGAACTTGTCGCCTCGTCCAGGATCAGAATGGGGCGGCCCGAGAGCCGTGCGCGGGCGATGCTGAGCAATTGCCTCTGGCCCTGGCTGAGGGGATCGCCTCCGTTGCTGAGCATGGTTGAGTAACCGTTGGGCAGCGAGCGGACAAAGTGGTCAACATGGCTCGCCTCGGCTGCGGCCACGATCTCTGCCTCGCTGGCGCCCGGAAGTCCATACTCAATGTTCTCCCGGATGGTGCCGGTGAAAATCCACGGATCCTGGAGAACGACGCCGAAATTCCGGCGGAGAGCATCACGTCCCATGCCGGCGATGTCCACGCCGTCGATCGTGATCCTTCCGGAGCCGAGTTCGTGGAAACGCATGAGGAGGCTGATCAGCGTGGTCTTCCCCGCCCCAGTGTGCCCGACGATGGCCACCGTCTGTCCCGGTTCCACGTGGAAGGACAGGTCTTCGATCAGGGGCGCCTCCGGCCTGTAGCTGAAGGAGATACGTTCAAAGGCCACACTCCCCGAAGGGGAATCGAAGCCCGAACCGGCGTCGGCGCGCGCACCGCCGTCCGGTTCCTCCGGGTCCCGTGTTAGTTCAGCGGCGTCCAACAGCTCGAAGACCCTGCTGGCGGACACTGCGCACGATTGCAGGACCTGGGCCATTCCGCCGATCTGGCCCAGCGGCTGGCTGAAGAGCCGGTTGAATTGGATGAACGCTTGAATGCCGCCGATGCTCATCGCCCCGGCGAGGAACTGGAGTGCACCAACAATGGCAACCCCCACGTAGCTCGCGTTCGACACGAAGGCCATGAGGGGTACCAGCAACCCCGAAGCGAACTGCGCCTTGGAACTGGCGGCGTACAGGCCGTCGTTGTGGTCAGCGAAGCGGACGGCCATCGACGACTGGGCGTTGAAAAGCTTGATGGTCTCATGACCTGTGGCCGTCTCCTCCACGAGGGAGTTCACGTCCCCCGTGGCTTCCCACTGCCGGACGAAGTATTTCTGCGAGCGTCGGGTCACGACAATCGACGCCAGCGCCGAAACCGGAACGGCCAGCAGGGACACGACGGCGAGAAGCGGCGAAAGCAGCAGCATCATCCCGAGGGAACCGATGACCATCAGCGTTGAGGTCAGGAGCTGGGAAAGGAGCTGGTTGAGCGTCTGCGACACGTTGTCGAGGTCGTTCGTGGCGCGGCTCAAGACGTCGCCCCGGGAGCGGCCGTCGTAATGGGCCACGGGAAGCCGGTGCAGTTTCGCTTCCACGGCTTCGCGGAGGTCGTATGCAAGCCGCTGCACGGCGAGGGCGTTGAGGCGGCCCTGCGCCCAGCTGAGCAACGAGGCGACGCAATACATGCCTGCGGCCAGGAGCAACAGGAAGACGAAGCGCCCGGCGTCGAATTGCGCGCCGAAAACCGCGGCCGCGATGACGTCGGTGGCGTCACCGAGTATCTTGGGGGCGGCGACATTGAGCGTGACAAAGCCGCAGATGCACAGGATCGCCGTGGTCATGATTCCCCGGGAGGGCTTCATCAAGCCCACCAGGCGGAGGAGCGAACGCGACGGTTTCGCTGTGACGGCGAGGTGCTCGCCTTCGCTGCTCACGCGGCTTCTTCCGTTTCCAGCTGGGACGCTACGATTTCCCGGTAGGTCTCCGAGGACTCAAGAAGTTCGTCGTGAGTTCCTTGTGCCACCAGGCGGCCCTCGTCGATGAGCAGTATCTGGTCCGCCGACACCACGGTATTGACGCGCTGGGCGACAAGGATGATGGTCGCCCCGCGCAGTTCCGGTTCAAGCGCGGCACGGAGCTTTGCTTCCGTCACCGTGTCCAGCGCCGAGAAGCTATCGTCAAACAGGTAGACGGATGCGCGGCGCAGAATTGCACGGGCTATGCATAAGCGCTGTCGCTGACCGCCGGACAGACCGGCGCCGCCCTGGGACAACGTGGTTTCCAGTCCTTGAGGCAACTCGTTCACGAAATCCGCGGCCTGGGCCGTCTCAAGGGCATGCCATAATTGCGAATCCGTCGCCGACGGTAGTGAAATCCGAAGGTTCTCGGCGATGGTGCCGCGGAACAGCCAGCTCTCCTGGGGCACGACGCCGAGCTGGTCACGCAAAGCCCCGAGCGGAAAGGTCGCGATGTCCCGGCCATCGAGCGAGATGCTTCCACTGCTCACTTCGAGGAGTCTCGGCACAAGGCTGACGATGGTCGACTTGCCGCTTCCCGTGGAGCCGATGACCGCCGTCGTAGTCCCCGGAGCCGCGTGGAAGGTAATGCTGTCCAATACGGGCGTTTCGGCTCCCGGGTAGGCGAAAACGACCTTGTCGAAGCGCAAGCCTTCCGACCGCGAGGGGCGGGCCACCATCCCACCGGCGGTGTTTCCCGGCAGGACCATTTCGGATTCCGTATTGAGCACTTCAGTGACGCGTTCAGCGCTGACAGCCGCGCGGGGCGCCGTGCTTAATACATACATTGCCATCATGATCGCGAGGAGGATCTGCATGATGTAAGCGATGAATGCAGTGAGCGCACCCAGCTGCATGTCGCCGGCGATGATGCGGTGCCCGCCTAGCCAGACCACGCCCGCGGAAGAAAGGTTGACCACGGTCATGACGAGCGGAAGCATTGCCGCGACAATCCGGGCAGAACGGAGATTGTTCTTTGTCAGGGCGTCGTTGGCGGCTTCGAACCGTTTCATCTCAAACGGCTGGCGGACAAAGGCACGGATGACCGCGGTCCCCAGGATCTGTTCGCGGAGCACGCCATTGATCCGATCCACCAGTCCTTGGCCCTCGCGATACAGCGGGACGAGCTTGCGGACAATCAACAGCATGATGATCAGCAGCACTGGAACGATGGCGAAAACAATCCAGGACAGGGCAACGTCCTGTTCGACTGCCAGGATCACGCCTCCGATGCCCATGACGGGCGCTGCCACCAGCATGCCGAAAACGAGCACCGTGATGTTCTGCAGCTGCAGGACGTCATTGGTGGTCCTGACCACGAGGCTGGCCGGTCCGAAGGCTGCGACCTCTTGATCGGGCAGGGAATGAATTTTGTCGAAGAGTTCCCGCCGCAGCCCGCGGCCAACCTTCATGGCGACAATCGCTCCAAGGTAGCCTGCGAGCACGGCGGCAAGCACCTGGATCACCGTGAGAACCAGCATCCAGGCGCCCAGGCGCAGAATCACCTCGCTGTTACCGGCGACCAGGCCGTCGTCGACGATCTTGGCATTGAAGGTGGGCAGGAGGAGTGTGGCGCCGGTCTGGACAAGCTGCAGGAGAACAATGGCCAGCACGTGGGCCTTATAGGGAGCGAGGCGCTGCAACAGCAAAGATGCCAGCACACTGCCTCCAATCGTTGGCCTCCGGAGCAGCGGATTCCCCACGATGCCACCCCGAGATCGCGTTGCCATTGTAGTTCAGAACACAGTGCGAAACCTTGCAATTGCGGCACTTCCGGCGTCCTTTGGACGTGGGACCGCTCAGCCTTGCTTTTGTGCCACCGCAAAAACCCTGCGGAAGGCAAACACGGTCCCGTGCCGGCCCCGTGGATATGCCTCGCGGAGCGCGGCCGCGTATTCGTTTTCGAAGTCGCGTGCTTCGTCTTCGGGAAGGGCCGCTAGCACTGGACGCAGGCCGGTCCCGCGCACCCACTCCAGGACAGGATCGGCTCCCGGCAGAAGTTGCTGGTAAATGGTTTCCCAGGCGTCGGCGTCGCATCCGGCGTCGAGCATGATCCGCAGGTAGTCGGCCGGTTCCCCCACCGCGTCGTCATGGCGCAGCACACCGGACAGCCTTCCGGACCACTCCGGTGAGGCGGCCAGTTCGCGCATGAGCACGTGGGAAGGCGCACCGAAGTTTCCGGGGACTTGGAGCGCAAACCATGCGCGCGGTTTCAGCGCTTCGAGCCAGGTGGCGAGCATCGTCAGGTGCCCCGGCACCCACTGCAGCGCTGCATTGCTGACCACGACGTCGGTGTCCGCTTCCGGTGTCCACTCGGCAATGTCGGCCGGCGCGAACGAAAGCCTCGGTTGCGCGGCAGCGAGGACCTGGGCTTTGGCCAGCATTTCCTCGGAGGAGTCCAGCCCGACGACGGCGGCATCCGGCCACCTCGACGCGAGGGTCGCCGTCAAGTTCCCCGGTCCGCAGCCCAGATCCACGACGTGCCGGGGGTCCTCCGCCAGGATCCTCGAGGTCAGGTCAAAAAACGGCCGGTCGCGGTGATTGCCGAACTCGACGTACTTGGCTGGATCCCAGTTCACTGCATCCTCCATTGTCGGTCTCCGTGGTCCGCTCCACCCACACTAAGCTGGAAGGCAATGAAACTTCTTGAGCAGCTCCCCGACAGCGGACGCGTTGACCCGGACGAAATCTACACACGCTTCGTCGAATGGGCGGAGAGCCGCGGGCTTCAGCTGTACCCCGCCCAGGACGAGGCCATCATGGAACTCGCGTCGGGCTCCAATGTCATCCTGGCAACCCCCACCGGTTCCGGGAAGTCCCTTGTGGCGATCGCCGCGCACTTCGAAGCGATGTCCCGCGGGATGCGCAGCTACTACACCGCCCCCATCAAGGCCTTGGTCTCCGAGAAGTTCTTCGCCCTCTGCGACATTTTCGGAGCCGAGAACGTTGGCATGATCACCGGCGATTCGGGAGTCAACCAGGATGCCCCGATCATCTGCTGCACCGCCGAAATCCTCGCCAATATCGCTTTGCGCGAAGGCAAGGAAGCCGAGCTTGGCACGGTCGTCATAGACGAATTCCACTTCTACTCCGATCCCCAGCGCGGTTGGGCGTGGCAAGTGCCGCTACTGGAACTCCCCCAGGCGCAATTCCTGCTGATGTCGGCCACCCTGGGAGACGTCAGCCGCTTCGAAACCGGCCTGAGCGAACTCACCGGACGGCCCACCACCACCGTCAGTTCGGCCGAACGCCCCATCCCGCTCCACTACTACTTCCAGGAAACGCCGGTCCACGAAACCCTTGAGGAACTGCTGAGCACCAAGCAGGTTCCCGTGTACGTAGTGCATTTCAGCCAGGTCGAAGCCATCGAGCGGGCCCAGAACCTCATGAGCGTCAACATGTGCACCCGCGAGGAGAAGGACAAGATTGCCGAGCTGATCGCCGGTTTCAGGTTCGCCGCCGGCTTCGGCAAGACCCTGAACCGGCTGGTCCGCCACGGCATCGGCGTCCACCACGCCGGCATGCTGCCCAAGTACCGCCGCCTCGTGGAGCAACTGGCACAAGCAGGACTCTTGAAGGTCATTTGCGGCACCGACACGCTCGGGGTCGGGATCAACGTTCCCATCCGCACGGTCCTCCTGACAGCTCTCAGCAAATACGACGGCGTCCGCACCCGCCTGCTGAACTCCCGGGAATTCCACCAAATCGCCGGCCGCGCCGGCCGCGCGGGCTATGACACTGCCGGAACAGTCGTTGTGCAGGCTCCCGAACACGTCGTGGAGAACGCGAAGGCGATAGCGAAGGCCACCGCGAAGTTCGGCGACGACCAGAAGAAACTGCGGCAAGTCGTGCGGAAAAAGCCGCCGGAAGGCTTCGTCTCTTGGGGGCAGCCCACCTTCACCCGTTTGGTGGAGTCCGTGCCGGACCCGTTGACCTCGAGTTTCACCGTGACGCATGCAATGCTGCTCAACTTGATGGAGCGCCCCGGCGACCCCTTCGCCGCTGCCCGCCGTCTGCTCACCGAAAACCACGAGACGCGGCCCGCGCAACTGCAGCTCATGAAGAAGGCCCTCAGTATCTACCGCGAGCTGTTGGCAGCCGGAGTGGTTGAGCGCATTCCCGAGGCCGAGCAGGAGAAAGAAGGCCGTTCCGTCCGGCTGACCGTTCACCTGCAAGCCAACTTCGCCCTGAACCAGCCGCTTTCACCGTTTGCCCTTGCCGCGCTCGAGCTGCTGGATCCGGAGTCGCCGTCGTACGCCTTGGACGTCGTGTCCGTGATCGAAGCAACCCTCGAGAAGCCCCGGCAGATTCTCTCTGCGCAGCAGAAGAAGGCACGCGGCGAAGCGGTCGCCGCGATGAAGGCCGACGGTATTGATTACGACCAGCGCATGGCGATGCTTGAAGAAGTCAGCTACCCGCAGCCGTTGGCGGAGATCCTGGGCGAAGCATTCGAGGTGTACCGCAAGGCCGCGCCGTGGGTGGGCGACTTCGAACTGGCTCCCAAGTCGGTGGTCCGGGACATGTACGAGCGGGCCATGAATTTCGGCGAGTTCGTCCAGTTCTACGGGCTGGCCCGCTCCGAGGGGATCGTGCTGCGGTATCTGGCCGATGGCTTCAAGGCCCTGCGCCAGACGGTACCGCAGGACTCGCTCCGCGAAGACCTCGAGGACCTTATCGCCTGGCTGGGTGAACTGGTCCGGCAAGTCGACTCCAGCCTGCTCGACGAGTGGGAAGAGCTCACCTCAGGGGTGGCTCCGACCCCGCACGACGCTCCGCCGCCTCCCCCGCCGTCGCTCACGTCCAACATCCGCGCCTTCAGGGTCATGGTCCGCAACGAAATGTTCCGGCGGGTCGAGTTGTTCGCGGACGAGGACGCGGCCGCGTTGGGCGAGCTCGACGCCGGCAGCGGCTGGGATGCGGAGCGCTGGGAAGACGCTTTGGACGACTACTTCGACGAACACGACGACATCGGAACCGGCCCCGACGCCCGGGGCCCGGGACTCCTCATGATCACGGAGGAACCCGGCATCTGGCGGGTGCGGCAGATTTTCGATGACCCGGCCCGCAACCATGACTGGGGCGTTTCCGCCGAAGTGGATCTGGCCGCCTCGGACGAGAGCGGCACCGCCGTGGTCAAGGTGACCGCGGTCAACCGCCTCTAGGCGCCTAGTAAGCTCGAATCATGAGTGTTATCCGCCCTGCCACAGTGTCCGATGTCCCTGCGATCCTGCAGATGATCCATGAGCTTGCGGTCTATGAAAAAGAGCCCGACGCCGTGAAGAACACGCCGGAAATGCTCACCGAGGCTTTGTTCGGCACAAATCCGCGGGTGTATGCGCACATGGCGGAAAACGCGGCAGGGGACGTGCAGGGATTCGCTTTGTGGTTCCTGAACTACTCCACGTGGGAAGGCGTCCACGGCATCTACCTAGAGGACCTCTACGTCACGCCCGATGCGCGGGGCGAGGGCCACGGGAAGGCGCTCCTGCAGCATCTGGCCGCCACCGCCGTCGAACGCGGCTACGCGCGGGTGGAATGGAGCGTCCTGGATTGGAACGAACCGTCCATCAACTTCTACCGCGGCCTCGGTGCCGTTCCCATGGACGGCTGGTCGACCTTCCGGCTGACCGGCGAAGCGCTGGGTGCGTTCGGCAGCGATGACAAGGTGATGGCTCGTGGCTGAGCGCGTGGCTGAACGAGCGGTCCAGCAAGGGGCCCACACCGTCCGGGCACGCCACGAATTCCGGGGTGTCCGCACCGCGGAGCACTTCTTCACAGTTCCCCTCGACCATTGGGCGTCCGAAGGTGAGGAAGCTCCAGGCACGGCGGAAACGATCACCGTCTTCGCCCGGGAGTTCGTCTCCGCGGAGCACTCGGAGAAGGACGCGGCGCGGCTGCCGTGGTTGCTCTACCTTCAGGGCGGGCCCGGCGGACGCGGAACCCGGACAACGTCCTTGTCCGGTTGGATGAAGGCTGCCGCGAGGAGTTTCCGTATCCTGATGCTGGATCAACGGGGCACGGGCCTGTCCACTCCGGCGGACCGCAATACCTTGCCGCTCCGGGGCGATGCCGCGGCGCAGGCGGACTACCTCACGCATTTCCGGGCAGATTCGATCGTGGCCGACGCCGAACTCATCCGGAAGACCTTGGGCTCGGAGCCGTGGACCGTCCTGGGCCAGAGCTTCGGCGGTTTCTGCGCGCTAACATACCTGTCCTTCGCGCCGGAAGGGTTGAGCGAAGTACTCATCACGGGAGGGCTGGCCCCGTTGGAAGGCCCGGCCGAGCGCGTCTACCGGGCCACCTTCCAACGGGTTGCGGAACGGAACGCGGAATACTTCGCGTGGTATCCGGAGGACCGCAAGCTGGTTACCCGGATTGCGCGGCATCTGGAATCCACGGAGGAGCGGCTGCCCAGCGGAGAACGCCTCACCACGGAACGCTTCCAAATGGTGGGATCGTTCCTGGGCGGGAACGCCCGCGTGGATGCCCTGCACACCCTCCTGGAGGATGCCTTCATGCCTTCCCAGGAGGGAGAACGCCTCGCCGATGCGTTTCTGGAACAGGTCCACGGGCTCGTTTCCCGCGCATCGAATCCTCTGTACGCGGTCTTACACGAGTCCATCTACGGCCAAGGGCAGGCCACCGATTGGGCGGCGTGGCGGGTGCGCGCGGAATTCCCCGAGTTCCAGCCCGACGTCGCGGAGCCGCTCCTGACCGGCGAAATGGTCTACCCCTGGTACTTCGAACAGGATCCGGCGCTCGTACCCCTGCAGGAAGTAGCCGAGCTGTTGGCCGCCAAGCAAGACTGGAAACCCCTCTACGATGTGACCCGGCTGAACGCGAACACTGTGCCCGTCGCGGCTGCCGTGTACCGCGACGATATCTATGTGGACTTCCAGCTCTCCATGGAAACCGCAGCCGCCGTCCGCGGACTGCAGCCCTGGACCACAGGCGACTTTCATCACGATGGCATCGGCGAAGACGGGGAAGGAATCTTCAACCGGCTCCTGGGGATGGCCCGCGGCAAGAACTGAGCCCCGGCCATGGCAATGACCGGGGCTCCAAAAACGCTCCGCTGTTGTTAGTTGCTCCGCAGTCCTTAGTGGCCGCTGACCTTGTTCATGCTCTTGCGGGAATCTTCCTCGAGCCGTGCGTCCAGTTTGGACTTGCTGGCGGCCGGTGTCAGGAGGCTCGCGAAAACCGCCACAACGATGGTGCCGATGATGACCGCGAGGGACACATAGGTCGGAATCTCCGGAGCCCATTCAATATGGTGGCCGCCGTTGATGAAGGGCAGTTCGTTGACGTGCATGGCGTGCAGGACCAGCTTGACGCCGATGAACGCGAGGATGACCGACAACGCGTGCTTGAGGTAGATCAGCCGGGTCATGAGGCCGCCAAGCAGGAAGTACAGCTGGCGTAGGCCCATGAGGGCGAAGATGTTGGCAGTGAAGACAATGAAGGCGCTCTGCGTCAGTCCGAAGATCGCCGGAATGGAATCCACGGCGAACAAGAGGTCCGTCATGCCGATAGTCACGAAGACGATCAGCATGGGCGTGAACAGCTTCTTGCCGTCAACCGTGGTCCGCAGCTTGCCGCCGTCGAACTTCTCCGACATCGGGACAACTTTGCGGATGCGGGCAATGAGCGGATTCTCGGAAGTCTCTTCTTCGTCTTCGCCGTTGTCGGTGGCCTGCTTCCACGCGGTCCATAGGAGGAACGCGCCGAAGATGTAGAAGACCCAGCTGAACTGCTCAATCACCACCGCGCCGAGGGCAATGAAGATGCCGCGCAGGACGAGGGCGATAATGATGCCCACCATGAGCACCTCTTGCTGGTACTTACGGGGCACCGAGAACCGCGCCATGATGATGATGAAGACAAAGAGGTTGTCTATACTCAGGCTGTATTCAGTCACCCAACCGGCGATGAACTGGCTGCCATACTCCGGGCCGGCAAACGCGAACATAGCTCCGGCGAACACCAAGGCAAGGGTGACGTAGAAGGCGACCCAGAGACCGGCTTCCTTCATGGAGGGTTCATGTGGACGCTTGACCACCAGGAGAAGGTCGACAAGGAGGATGATTCCGAGAACGACGAAAGAGCCGATCTCAAACCAGGCGGGGAGTTGCATCTAAAATGCCTTTCGCAGGTACGCCAAAACGGCGTAAGTCTCTCCGACCTGCCTGCGTCTCCATGCCTAAAGGCAACAACGCTCAAACGGCGATCCACTAGGCCCGGCGAGGCGTCTGTGCCTTGCGTGTTGACGGACGTAGCGCTTGGGATACTCCCCTACGTAGGCCCAACTTTACCCTAGGCGTGCCCGGCGGACTGCATTTGGCGGAGTTCGCGCTTGAGGTCGCCTACCTCGTCACGGATCCTCGCAGCGATCTCGAACTGGAGTTCGGCGGCGGCGGCGTGCATCTGCTCGGTCAGCTGTTCGATCAGGCCCACCAGGTCTTCGGCCGGCGCCGCGGCCAGGCCGTCCTGCCGGACCTTCGTAGCGCCCTTGCCCTTGCCGGTCCGGCCGCCTTTACCGGCTGCGGCGAGCAACTCACGGGTGTCGGCGTCCTCGCGGGCAAGCTGATCGGTGATATCTGCGATCTTCTTGCGCAACGGCTGTGGATCGACACCGTTGTCGCTGTTGTACTTGACCTGGATTTCCCGGCGGCGGTTGGTTTCCTCGATGGCCTTGGCCATCGAGTCCGTGATCCGGTCGGCGTACATGTGGACCTGGCCCGAGACGTTACGGGCGGCGCGCCCGATGGTCTGGATGAGGGAGGTGGCCGAGCGGAGGAAACCTTCCTTGTCGGCGTCGAGGATGCTGACAAGGGACACTTCGGGCAGGTCGAGGCCCTCGCGGAGCAGGTTGATGCCCACCAGGACGTCGAAGCTGCCCATGCGGAGTTCGCGGAGCAGCTCGACGCGCCGGAGGGTGTCGACGTCGGAGTGCAGGTATTGGACCTTGACCCCGTGGCCCAGCAGGTAGTCGGTGAGGTCCTCGGCCATGCGTTTGGTCAAGGTGGTGACCAGCACGCGTTCGTCGCGCTCCACGCGCGTCCGGATTTCGCCAAGGAGGTCGTCGATCTGGCCCTTGGTCGGCTTCACGATGACTTCCGGATCGATCAGTCCGGTGGGGCGGATGATCTGCTGGACGGACCCGTCGGCCTTGCCCAGCTCGTACTTGCCGGGGGTCGCGGAAAGATAGACGGTCTGCCCCACCCGTTCCAGGAATTCATCCCATTTGAGCGGCCTGTTATCCATGGCGGAAGGAAGCCGGAAGCCGTGGTCCACAAGGGTGCGCTTGCGCGACATGTCACCCTCGTACATGGCGCCGATCTGTGGAACCGTGACGTGGGATTCGTCGATGACGAGCAGGAAGTCGTCCGGGAAGTAGTCGATGAGGCAGTGCGGGGCCGTGCCGGAGCCACGGCCATCGATGTGGCGTGAATAGTTCTCGATGCCGTTGCAGAAACCCATTTGCTGCATCATCTCGAGGTCGTAGGTGGTGCGCATACGCAGCCTCTGGGCCTCCACGAGCTTGTTCTGGCCTTCAAGGACCTTGAGTCTCTGCGCGAGCTCTTCCTCGATGGCTGTGATGGCGCGCGACATGCGTTCCGGACCGGCGACATAGTGCGAGGCCGGGAAGATGTACATCTCGGTTTCCTCACGGATGACATCGCCCGTGACCGGATGCAGAGTGTAGATGTTCTCGATCTCGTCGCCGAAGAACTCGATTCGCAAGGCCAGCTCTTCGTACATGGGGATGATTTCCACGGTGTCTCCGCGGACGCGGAACGTGCCGCGGTGGAAGTCCATGTCGTTGCGGGTGTACTGCATGCCGACAAACTTCCGCAGGAGATCGTCCCGGTTCATTTCGGCGCCCTTGGTGAGCGTGACCATTCCGGCGATGTACTCCTCCGGGGTGCCGAGGCCGTAGATGCAGGACACGGTAGCCACAACGATGACATCCCGGCGCGTGAGGAGCGCGTTGGTGGCCGAGTGCCGCAGCCGCTCGACTTCCTCATTCACGGAGGAGTCCTTCTCGATGAAGGTATCCGTCTGGGGAACGTAGGCTTCGGGCTGGTAGTAGTCGTAGTACGAAACGAAGTACTCGACCGCGTTGTTGGGCAGCAGTTCCCGGAACTCGTTGGCGAGCTGCGCGGCCAGGGTTTTGTTCTGGACCATCACCAAAGTGGGCCTCTGGACCTGTTCGATCAACCAAGCGGTGGTGGCACTCTTGCCTGTACCAGTGGCACCGAGCAGCACGACGTCTTTCTCGCCGTTGTTGATCCGTTCGGTCAGCTCCGCGATAGCGGCCGGCTGGTCGCCTGCCGGCTTGAATTCGCTAATGACCTCAAACGGCGCGACGACTCGATTGATCTCCTGGGCAAGACTCATGAATCCAATGTACCCCCGCCTGCGGACAGTTACTGTCCGCGTTTTCCGGTGGAACCGTCACTTCCGCCGGGCCGGGTCCAACTGTCGTCCAGCCGCCCCATGATGGAACGGAACATCTTGACGGCGAACCACACTCCGGACACAAGCCAGACGGTCCACGCGAGCCAGAAGGCTGCGCCCGGTACGAGAACGCGCCACGTCGGCGGTTGCGTTCCGGCGACGAACTCCTCGCGGCCGCCGGCCAGGAACCACAGCAGCGCGGCTCCGCCCATGAGCACGACGCCGGCCCACACCAGGGCGCGAACGG
Organism: Arthrobacter sp. 2MCAF14; assembly: GCF_052115645.1. NCBI lineage: Bacteria > Bacillati > Actinomycetota > Actinomycetes > Micrococcales > Micrococcaceae > Arthrobacter > Arthrobacter sp. 2MCAF14. The sequence goes on from NZ_JBFRHB010000010.1 coordinate 45,471, forward strand.
CACCGAGCCGCTGTCCCTCAAGATGGGGCGTGATTCTCCGTTTCCCGGCCATGCTTGCCGGCCTAGCCTTGCGCCATGGGGTACGACGGCGGCTGCCATCCGCTGCTCCTGGCCCAGGCATCCATGAGCGGGCAGGCCACCTCGGTGAACCAGGGCTCCTTGGCCTCCGCATACTCCAAGGTCCGGTGGTCGCCGCCGTGGAGCGCGGCGAGCTCTTGTTTCATGTCCGCATACATGCGGACGGCGTCGGGGTTGGCGCGGAGCCAATCCCGGAACAATAACGCATAACGCCAGCCCGGACTTCCAAGCACCCGGACATGGACATTCGCGGGCCGCCCGGGGTCCGCGTTGCAATGGAAGCGCTTTTGCCATACCGATGGATCCAGGTCCGGCGGCTTGGGTGTGTCACGGGCGGAGGCCTCCTGTAACGGGAAACCGGCCTCACCCAAGGCCCGGGCTATCCGGTCTGCGGCTTCCAGGGAAGACACATTTACCTGCAGGTCGATGACGTCTTTGGCAGGAAGACCGGGTACCGCCGTCGAACCGATGTGGTCTGCGCCCAAGACCTCCGGAGACGCCCGCAGGATCCTGGCAAGCAGTCTTTCAGCCTGGACCGGCCAGTCGGGGTTTGGCGGGGACAAGACGGGTCCGCCGGCCCGCGGTGCCGGGCGGCCGGCTGCAAGATTGCGGGCAAACGGTGCCAATCGTTCTTCCCAGAGGGTCTCCACGAGCTCAGTGACATCCTCAACGGTTCCGGAGTTGTCCAACACGATGTCGGTTGCCGCCAACCGTTCATCCCGTCCGGCTTGTGCTGCCATGCGGGACACCGCGTCCTCGACTGTCATGCCACGGATCTCCGTCATGCGCCGGATCCGTTCCTCGTCCGTTGCATCGACCACCACCACCAAGTGGAAGCTGCTGCCCTGCCCGGTTTCGATCAACAGCGGAATATCCTGGACGACGATGTCTCCGGGTTTCGCGGTCGCGAGCATCGCGGCAGCCCTCTCCCGGACGCGTGGATGGATGATCGCGTTGAGCGCCTCCCGGCGATCCGGCTCAGCGAACACAATCGCGCCGAGGCGTGCCCGGTCAAGCCGCCCTTCGGCGTCGACGATGTCTTCACCGAACTCGGCCACGACGCCCGCCAAGCCCGGAGTGCCCGGTTCCACGACCTCGCGGGCCAGCGCATCGGCGTCGATCAAGAGAGCGCCCAACTCCCTAAGCCGGGCGGACACGAGCGATTTGCCGGAGGCGATCCCGCCGGTAAGTCCAATCTTCAGCACCCCTCCACACTAGACTGGGTCGGTGGCAGAACAGGAAGAAAGCCGGGCGACCGCGTACACAACGTTGGCGCTTGGAGACGATTTCCGCCACGAACTCGAGATCAGGCGTTCGCGCTTCATCACCGTGCTGCGCCGCGCCCCCGACGAAGACGCTGCGCGCGCCTTGGTAGCGGAATTGCGCAAGGAATTCCATGACGCGCGGCACCACTGCTCGGCATTCGTCCTCGGTCCCGATCGCGCCATCCAGCGTTCCAACGACGACGGCGAGCCCTCCGGAACAGCCGGCATCCCCATGCTTGAGGCGCTCATCAAACGCGAGACACTGCCCGGGGTGACTGACCTCAGCGACGTGAGTGCCGTCGTCGTGCGCTATTTCGGCGGGATCCTCCTGGGCGCCGGCGGACTGGTCCGTGCATACTCCGAATCAATTTCGGCCGCACTGGACTCCGCTCCCCTGGTTCAGCGACGCCGCTTGCGGATTTGCGATGTCCCTGTGCCCCACCACTCGGCCGGAAGGCTTGAAAACGATCTGCGCTCCGCCGGCTACGTCATGGCCGAAACAAGCTACGAGCCCACGGAGACGATCCTGCGCGTGGCCCTGCCCGATGATGCAAACGCAATCGCCGACGCCGGTGAGCGGCTGGCGTCGATGACCGGCGGCGCCTCGGGACTCCAATTGCGGGGAACGGAATGGGTCGACGTCCAGGCCTGAGCTTCCGCGCTAGGGACATGCCCTCCCGAAACTGGCACCGCTGGACATAGTGGGCATATGTCCAGTCCTTGCTGCGAAGGAGGGGCATGTCCTGCGGGTGGAACTTGGATCCCTGCTGCGTTGACTTCTTGAACAAGCAAGGGGTCTATTTCAGATTGTGGTCAGTCTGCGATGCAGTCTTTCCGTGTGAACCATGCGGGAGCGCCTTGGATCTTGCCTTTCGGAACAACTTGATTGCGCAGAAAGTGATGATGGCCAGAGCTGCCAGCAAGAGGAAAGCCAGCGGAGCAAAGGAAAGTACCGCGTCGGGAAAAGTAGGAACCAAAGGGTTCATAAGTCTGATCACACCGATCCGCGCGAGACTAATCCGTCCAAAGAGTCAACCAAATGCCCATTCGTGTGCGGGAAATATTTGATAGATCGTTATCAATTAGGGACCGGCTGAGCTTCCGCGCTAGGGACATGCTCTCCCGTCACTGGCACCACTGGACATAGTGGGTATATGTCCAGTCCTTGCTGCGAACGCGGGGCATGTCCAGTGGGGACCCGGGCCAAGAAGAACCTCGGCAGTAGCGAAACACGGTTAAAAAAAGCGGCTCCTGCGATTCGTAAATGAACCGCAGGAGCCGCTTTTATCCCGGCCTGGAAATCCAGGCCAGTGGCAATTAGTTGCCGGTCAGCTTCTCGCGCAGAGCTGCGAGGGCCTCGTCGGATGCCAGGGTGCCCGCGTTGGACTCGGTGACAGCCGGCTCGGAGGAGTAGCTGGTGGTGCCGGAGTCGCTCTCGCCGGAAGCGGCAGCAGCGGCGTCGTCAGCAGCGTGCTGGGAAACCTGCTTCTTGTGAGCTTCCCAACGTGCCTGGGCGTCAGCGTACTGCTGCTCCCAAGCGGCGCGCTGCGTCTCGTAGCCCTCGAGCCATTCGTTCGACTCGGGGTCGAAGCCCTCGGGGTACTTGTAGTTGCCCTCTTCGTCGTACTCAGCGGCCATACCGTACAGAGCCGGGTCGAACTCGGTGCTTTCGGCGTCAACGCCCTCGTTAGCCTGCTTGAGGGAGAGGGAGATGCGGCGGCGCTCGAGGTCGATGTCGATGACCTTGACGAAGAGCTCGTCGCCAACGGAGACGACCTGCTCAGCAAGCTCAACGTGGCGAACAGCCAGCTCGGAGATGTGAACGAGGCCTTCGATGCCGTCTTCGACGCGAACGAACGCACCGAACGGAACCAGCTTGGTGACCTTACCCGGAACAACCTGGCCGAGGGCGTGGGTGCGGGCGAAGGTCTGCCACGGGTCTTCCTGAGTGGCCTTGAGGGACAGGGACACGCGCTCGCGGTCCAGATCCACTTCGAGAACCTCGACGGTGACTTCCTGGCCAACCTCGACGACCTCGGACGGGTGATCGATGTGCTTCCAGGACAGCTCGGAAACGTGAACCAGACCGTCTACGCCGCCAAGGTCCACGAATGCACCGAAGTTGACGATGGAGGAAACGACGCCGGGACGAACCTGGCCCTTTTCCAGCTTGTTGAGGAACGTGGAGCGAACCTCGGACTGGGTCTGCTCGAGCCATGCACGGCGGGAAAGAACAACGTTGTTGCGGTTCTTGTCCAGCTCGATGATCTTGGCTTCGATCTGCTGACCGATGTACGGAGCGAGGTCGCGGACACGGCGCATCTCGACGAGGGATGCGGGCAGGAAGCCGCGCAGACCGATGTCGAGGATAAGACCACCCTTGACAACCTCGATGACGGTACCGGTGACGACACCGTCTTCTTCTTTGACCTTCTCGATGTCGCCCCAGGCACGCTCGTACTGAGCACGCTTCTTGGAGAGGATCAGTCGGCCTTCTTTGTCTTCCTTGGTGAGCACCAGGGCTTCGACCTGATCGCCAACGGAGACGACGTCCCCGGGGTCAACGTCGTGCTTGATGGAGAGCTCGCGGGAAGGGATGACACCTTCGGTCTTGTAACCGATGTCGAGCAGAACTTCGTCGCGGTCAACCTTGACGACGATACCTTCGACGAGGTCTCCGTCGTTGAAGTACTTGATGGTCGCGTCGACAGCTGCGAGGAAGTCCTCAGCGGTACCGATGTCGTTGATCGCGACTACGGGGGTACCGGGCTTCTCGGTGGAGGTGATGGTCATGTAGTAGGGGCTCCGTTGTGGATAGAGTATCGGTCAGGCAAACCGCCCGCTTTCCGTCGCCGGTCCGCAGGACACGGCAAAACGCCGGGTCATCCTGAATTGTGGATTGTAAATTTGCGCGCACGTAGTATGCGCCCGTTCATTCTAGTCGTTTGCCTCAAGAAGGGTCAAAGCGGCAGCGTGTCACCAAGCCGCGCGAACGTCACGCCACGGTCCAGCAAGCCTGGAAGGGCGCGGGCATATCCCTCTGCGGTGCCACCGGCGGGCTGGTTGAAATGCGAGATCACAATCTGGCCGGCGCCGTGTCCTCCAGCAATTTTCCCCACTTCGCCCGCGACCGTCGGGGCCGGGAAGGTCGCGCCGCCGTCGCCGTTCACGGTGAAGCTCACGGGGACCAGTCCGAGGGCATTGGTGATCGCCGCCGCGACGTCGTCATAGTAGGCGGTCCCCGCCCTGAAAAAGCGGGCGGCTTTGCCGCAGAGCCGCTCCATGACCTCCTGGTTGCCCATGATTTCGTCATACACTTCGCCGGCATTGGCGGTGCCCGGGATGCCGTACGCCGAGCGCCCGTTGACCGATAGGGGCTGGTGCCGGTAACCGTGGTTGCCGAGCTCGAACAAGGGATCGGCCGCGAGCTCGGCCGCCAGCCCGGGGTTGGCCTTGATCCAACGGCCATTGACGAACAGAGTGGCGGGAACGCTCAGCTTGCGCAAGGTCTTGAGCAAGCGTTGATCGCAGTCCGAGCCTTGGGGGCCACCGCAAGCATCAAACGTCAAGACCGCATGAGTGGACGCGGTTTTCGATACCACGCCAGCGACTGCAAGCCCCCATTCGACGGGCTTGCGCCCGGAGAATTCCGCCACAGCCTGGGACCTCGACGGCGGTGCCGGCCGGGTCTCGGGCACGACCGGACGCTGGCCCACCTCTTCCGCGAGCGGCGTTGAAACCGTTGCGGGACGTGGCGCGGGGGCGGTTGCCGGTTGTTGGGCACAGGCGGCCAGGCCGGTCATCGCAAGTCCGGCGGCGGCCGCCAGCAAGGACCGCCGGCCCGGCAGCCCTGATGGGCCAGAGGAGTGGCCCCCCGGCTGGAATTCCCCCATGGAATCCTCTTCTGTTGTAGATCGTGCGTGCGTGTGGAGATGCGCCTAGAAGTGCGTCAGGCAATGGGCTGGACGTTCGACGGCGAACATGTGCTGGGCGGCCAATGCCGCCCCTGGCGTGTGCTCGCGGATCCGGCCAGCCGAAGCCAAGATTACAGGATTGACGGCACCCAAATAGACAGACCCCAAATCGGTGACATCCATGCTCAGGTCCGGGCTCCCGCCATCAGCCTCCTTGACCGTGACGGCGCCGCCGTCGGACGTCAATTCCCACGTACCGTCGGCAAAACCGAGCGCGTCCCGGACTCCGAGCACCAACCGTCCGTCGGCGCCGTAACGGCGGGCTGACAAGGCTGCAGGGACGTCCAGGACACGCAACCACAACATGTCGCGATAGTCCGAAGACGTGACGCAGCGCCCGTCCACGAGTGCCCACGCGAGGGGGTCTTCAACGGGAGCCTCAGGCCAGGAGACCTGATCGACGAGATCGATGCTGCCCAGGAATTGCCACAGTTCCAGGTACGCGGAGTCCGTCGCGGCGACGAGGTCCACGATTTCCACCGTGTATGGCTTCGTGTCCCAGCCGGCGAACTTGTAGGACACGTAGCCGTCAATGGCTGTGTCCGGTCCGTAGTGGAGCGCGCATTTGATGGCTTTGTCTTCAGTGCCGTCACGCTTCATGGCCCCGGACACGTGATGGCGGTAGGAGTCCTGCCTCACAATGGACCCAGGCGTACGGTGGTGAAGCCGTTCGAATACCTCCGGCGCGAGTTCGAGAAGGACTCTTGGATCTGCGATCTCCACCCGGCCAACGGGCTCGTGACGGATCCGGAACTTCGCACCGGTGTCCACCTTGATGCTTCGCTCGAAGGTTGCGACGCCAAATCCAAAGCGGCCGTAGATGGATGCCTCGGACGCGGTCAGGGCGGCCATGGCGAAGCCATCGTCCTTGGCATCGGCGAGATCGGCGGTCATCATCCCCCGCAGGATGCCATGGCGCCGGTGCGTTCCGCGGACAGTGACAGCCGTGATCTGGCGCGTGCGCAGTTCCTGGCCGAAGCCAACATTCAGCTTGTTTTCCAGCGTTCCAAAGGTAGCCACCGGAAATCCCGGGTTGAGCGCGTGCAACGGTGGTTCGTCGTTGACGTAAACGCCCGTCAGCTCCCGGTTGTCCGCTTGGTACATCGCCAGAATCTGGTCGATGAGCTCATCGCTTCGTTGCTCGTCATGGAATCCGAAGCCAACGGCCCGGAGCCAATCACGTGCTTGTCCGTAGTCCGGGTTCTCCTTGTCGACGGAACGAAAGCGCTTGACGTTGTATTTTTCGTTTGTTTCCTTGGGATCAGCCACGTCCCGAGCCTAGCCAGACAGCATGGGGCACGCCACCATATAGGCGGCGTGCCCCTTGCCTGCGTCTACACAGCGCGTTTCCTAGTGCCCGGCGTCATACCAGCTGGAGCCGACTCCGAGCTGCACGTCCAGCGGCACCGTGAGTTGGGCCGCCGTCCCCATTTGTTCGGTGACGAGCTTTTCGACAGCTTCGCGTTCGCCGTGGGCAACCTCGAGCACGAGTTCGTCATGGACCTGCAGCAGCATGCGGGACTTCAGCCCCTGGCTGGTCAGCTCGGCCGAAACGCCGAGCATGGCCCGCTTCATAAGGTCCGCCGCCGAACCCTGGATCGGCGAGTTCAGCGCAATGCGTTCGGCGATCTCCCGATGCTGGCGGTCCGTGCTGGTCAGGTCCGGAAGATAGCGGCGGCGGCCTTCGATCGTGGAGGTGTAGCCGTCGATCCGGGCCTGCTCCACCACGCCGCGCAGATAGTCGCGCACGGCGCCGAAGCGGTCGAAGTAGTCCTTCATGAGGGTCCTGGCTTCGTCGACCGAGATTTCCAGTTGCTTGGACAGGCCGAACGAGGTCAGTCCGTAGGCCAATCCATACGACATGGCCTTGACCTTTGAGCGCATGGCACTGGTGACCTCTTCCGGCGCCACGTTGAAGATGTGCGAGCCGACATAGCGGTGCAGGTCCTCGCCCTCCTTGTACGCCTGGATGAGTCCCGCATCGCCGGACAGATGCGCCATGATACGCATTTCGATCTGCGAGTAGTCGGCAGACAGCAGGCATTCGTAGCCCTCACTGACGACGAAGATCCCGCGGACGCGCCGGCCTTCCTCACTGCGCACCGGGATGTTCTGCAGATTGGGATTGTTCGAGGAAATACGCCCAGTCGCCGCGACGTTCTGCGCGTACGTGGTGTGGATGCGGCCATCCTCGGCCACAGATTTCTTGAGGGTCTCCAGCATTTGGGCCAGCTTGGAGGATTCGCGGTGGGCCATGAGCTGCACCAGGAACTCGTGGCCGGTCTTCTCCAGGAGGGCCTTCAGCGAGGCGGCGTCCGTTGTGTAGCCGGACTTGATCTTCTTGGTTTTGGGCAGGCCAAGCTCTTCGAAGAGGACCGTTTGCAGCTGCTTGGGCGATCCGAGATTGACCTCGTGGCCAATGGCGGCAAATGCCTGCTCCTGGGCGTTGTCGATCACCTTGGCGAGGTCCGCGAGCTGTTCGTTCAGGCGCTCCATGGAGATGGCAATGCCCGAAAGTTCCATCTGGGCCAGGACCCGTGCGACCGGCAGCTCCAAGGTGGTCAGGAGCGCCTCGGCCTTGCGCTCGGCGAGCTCGCTTTCGAAGTGCTTACTCAGTGCGTGCACTACGGCGGCCTGCTGGACGAGCGCGCTGGCCGCGGCACCGTCCGGCCCATCGCCGAGTTCGAGTTCCAGCTGGCCGGTTGGTGCCACCGCAGCCGCGACGGTGATCCGCAAGTGGTGCTGGGCAAGCTCGGCGAGCTCGTAGCTGCGGCGGTCCGGCTGGATCAGGTAGCCCGAAATGGCAGTGTCGTCCACTATGCCTTCCAGGCCAAGCCCACGGTGGTTCAAGGCCTTCAAGGCATCCTTGAACTCGTGCATGACCTTGGCCTCTTCGGGGTCTTGAAGCCACTTGGCCAAGACGGCATCGGCCGCGGCGTCCAAGGACGACAGCTCGATGTAGGCGGCCCCATTGGCGCGCACGATCGCGAGGGCATCGGCGTCGTCGCCGATCCGACCCGGGACCAACTGCACGGCGACGGCGGCACGGCTCCCCGCACCGGCGGCGAAGAACTCCTCCAGGGCGGCGGCGTTGTCCAGGATCTTGTAGTCGGGCGCGTCGATGGTTTCGGGAGCCGCGCCGGCGGTGTCGTCGCCGTAGAGTGCGAACAGCCGGGTGCGGAGCGTCCTGAATTCGAGGGTGTCGAACAGAGTCTCGACCTCCTGGCGGTTCGGGCGCGGTTCCTCGAGGTCGGCGAGTGTCACGGGGAGTTGGAGGTCGTGCAGGAGTCGGTTGAGGCGGCGGTTGCGCTTCACGGCGTCGATGTTTTCCCGGAGGGCTCCGCCTACCTTGCCGCCGATGGAATCCAGGTTCTCCAGGATCCCTTCCAGGCCGCCGTAAAGGTTGATCCACTTGGCTGCGGTCTTGGGGCCGACGCCGGGAACGCCGGCGAGGTTGTCGGCGGACTCACCCACCAAAGCGGCGAGATCGGAGTAGCGGGACGGCGGAACGAAGTACTTCTCTTCGATGGCCGCCGCATCCATGCGCGGAATGTTTGAAACGCCCTGTTTCGGGTAAAGCACGAAAACGTTGTCCGTGATGAGCTGGAAAGCGTCACGGTCCCCCGATACCAAGAGGACTTCGAAGCCCGCGGCATCGCCCTGCGCCGCGAGGGTGGCGAGGATGTCGTCAGCCTCGTACCCTGGCATCTTGATGGTCTTGATGCCCCACGCTTCCATGACTTGATCGATGAGATCGATCTGCCCGCGGAATTCCGGTGGAGTCTCGTTGCGGCCGCCCTTGTATTCGCTGTACTCCGCCTTGCGGAACGTCGTGTCGTCCGAGACATCGAAGGCCACTGCAACGTGGGTGGGCTTTTGGTCCTTGATGAGGTTGATTAACATCGAGGTGAAGCCATGCACGGCGTTGGTGTGCTGGCCCGAGGATGTGGCGAAGTTCTCTGCCGGCAGAGCATAGAATGCCCGGAACGCCATGGAGTGGCCATCAAGGACCAAGAGCCGCGGTCGGCCACCTGCCGCCGTGCCCGCAATGGTAGTTGAAGGGTCTGGTGCCGTTGCGGTGGCAGTTGAAACTGCGCTTGCCGTTGGCGTTGACGTTGCCGTTGGAACTGAGTCCGGTTTGGTTGTTTCGCTCACAGGTGCCAGCCTAGTTGCCATGATGGACAATTTCACGCCGGGCCCGTTCACTGACGAACTCAATGCGGCCGGCGTTCCGCAGGAGTTGCACGGTTGGCTTTCCCGCTATGGCGTGGGCTCGCTCGTGGCCAAGATGGGCATCAAGTTCCTTGAACTGGGCCCCGAACGGACCGTCGCCACCATGCCGGTGGAGGGCAATACCCAGGTTGCCGGCATCCTCCACGGCGGAGCCCATGTTGTCCTCGCCGAAACCTTGGGCTCCTTCGCGGCGGCCCTGCATGCGGGAGCCGGACGCCACGTGGTGGGAATCGAGGTGGGCGCGACCCACCATCGCTCCATAGCAAGCGGCCTCGTCACCGGCACATGCACAGCCATCCACTTGGGCGGCACGCTCGCCACCCACGAAATCGTCATGACCGACGAACACGGCCGACGGTTGTCAACTGCCCGGATTACCAACATGATCCGGGAGAACAGGGCCCGCTGACCCGGCACGCGCGGGGAATCTGTAGCGCAGCTCGACTGCCGCGCCACCAAGGGTGCGGGTCGAGCTCAACTCGAGCGGCGCCGTCGGGCTCTCGACAGGCAGCAAGCGCTTACCGGAACCCAAGGCGACGGGGATCAGGGTGACAATCATCTCGTCGAGCAGTCCGGCCTTGGCGAACTGGGCCACCAGGTTTCCACCGCCCACCAGCCACACGTTCTTGTCACCGGCGTCCGCAATCAGGTCCGGCGCGAATTCCTCAACCTCGCCACGCACGAACGTGACGTCCGCACCGGGCGGCGCGGCGTATTCGCGGTGGGTGAAGATCCAGCATGGAACACCCGGATAGGGCCATTTGCCCGGTTCGTGTTCCATGAGCCAGCGATAGGTCTGGCCGCCCATGACGATGCAGCCGATCCCCGCCATGAAGTCTTCGTAGCTTTCGGTGACGCCCTCGGCCTCTTCAAACTGGAGCAGCCAGCCGAGATCGTCTTCTTTCGTGGCGATGAACCCGTCAAGCGAGGATGCCACGTAGTACTGGAAATCCGCCATGGCCCCACCCTACCCATGAGGCAGCGGCGTTCACAGCTACTTCGAGAAGTAAGGAACAATCAGATAGATCCCGAAAAGCACGGCGATTCCGCAGGCCGCGAAACACAGGTAGGCAAGGGACCGGACCATGACCGGTGACTTCTGCCGTGCGTCGCCCGCGATGGCAGTGAGACGGACACCGAGCGAATACAGCACTACCAGGACCAACGCCGCCACAAGGGTCGCGCCGGCTACCTGCACCAGATCCAACCACTTCATGCCAGGGTGTCCTTACTCGTGCTCTTACTCAGGCTCTGTTTCTTGGCGTTCTTTTTGCGGAAGCGGACCGCGGTGCCGGCTTCCTCGACTTCGACGGCGTTGTGGTGGCCCACGTGCGACTTCCTCGAGTAAATGAACATGTAGACGACGACGGCGGTGCCCACAACTGCAGCGATAACCACGCCGACGGTGCCGGTGCCGATGAGGAACGCGGTCAAGGCGCCCACGATGGCAGCCGCAGGGAGGGTGAAGAGCCAGCCGGTGGCGATGCGCCCCACCGTTCCCCAGCGCACCGTGGTGCCCTTGCGTCCGAGTCCCGAGCCGATGACCGAACCTGAGGCCACCTGAGTGGTGGACAGCGCGAAGCCGAGGTGGGAGGAAGCGAGGATGGCCGAAGCGGTGCTGGCTTCCGCCGAGAAGCCCTGCGCCGGCTTGACGTCGGTCAGCCCGGAGCCCATGGTCCGGATGATGCGCCAGCCGCCGGCGTAGGTTCCGATGGCGATGGCGAGTGCGCAGGCCCCGATGACCCAGAGCTGCGGGCCGCTGCCGGCAGGCTGGGTTCCGGCGGCGATCAGGACAAGGGTGATGATGCCCATGGTCTTTTGCGCGTCGTTGGTACCGTGTGCCAACGCGACAAGGCTCGAGGTGAAGATCTGGCCGGTACGGAATCCGCCGCGCTTCTGGGTCAGCTTGTCGCCGGTTTCGGGGTCATGCCGGGACGTCAGGGCGTAGGCCAGCTTGGTGCATAGATAGGCCACGGCACCGGCAAGCAGGGGCGAGAAGATGGCCGGAAGAATGACCTTCTGGAGCACGGTGTCGAAGTTGACGGCGTGGAAGCCGATGCCGACAATCGCCGCACCGATGAGGCCGCCGAAAAGCGCGTGCGAAGAACTGGAGGGCAGCCCCTTGAGCCACGTGAACATGTTCCACAGGACGGCCCCCATCAGCCCGGCGAAGATGATCTCCGGCGTGATGTGGATACCGTCCGTGCCCTCACGGATAAGGCCTCCGGAAATGGTCTTTGCGACTTCGGTCGAGAGGAACGCGCCCACGAGGTTGAGCACCGCGGCCAAGGCAACAGCCGTCTTGGGCTTGATGGCACCCGTGGCGATCGGGGTCGCCATGGCGTTCGCTGTGTCGTGGAACCCGTTGGTGAAGTCAAAAAATAAGGCCAGCGCTATGACAAGCGCGACCATGAAGGTGATTCCCACCTTGTGCCCAATCTGCAGAGTCGACGATGCGCAGTTCCACTTCCCCGGGCCTGCCTGAAACAAACAGTTCAGCAGGCGTTCATCTGACCGTAGTGGCGGAATTAACTATGGCGGGCGTGAAACCTTAAGAATCTTACGTGCCATTGCCGGCATGGCCAAACATCGAATCATCCAAGGAATTGCCGAACAGCCGCGATATCCCTCCGTGACAGGCCCCGCCGCGGGTCCGGTGAGATCCAAAGCACACGGCTGCCGAGGAACTCGGCCCAGGACCGGGCCGCGGCTTCATAGTTCAGCTGATCGTCCATCCACACGATGCGTTCGGCCCCGGACTCGTGGACGTCCTTTTGCAAAACGTCCAGCTTCCACCAATCGGCGGTCTGGTCCCAACCGTCGCTGGTCAGGACGGGCCAATGCTCGCCGTGGAGGCCGATGGCCGGGCACAGGAACTCGGGCGCGAGCCGCTGCCATGTCGTCAGCCAAACAAACCTCGCTGCGGGATGAGCGGCCAGCTCATTGAGCTCGTCAACCAGTTCGGAGGCGTAAACGACGTCAAGGATTCCGGCGTCGGCGATTTTCCATTCAGTACCCCAATCGGTGAAGCCCATGGGACCGAAGGGGTTCACCACGCCGTCGACGTCCAGATACAGCGACACGGTGGTCATGCAGCCCCCTCCCGGACGTGCCAACAAGGCCAGCGTAAGGCAAGCGCTGGTGTCAGGGCAGTCCGGGGACGGCTTGCCGGGTCAGCTCGCGTGCGGGATTGCCGCCGAAGATGCTGTGGGCGGGGACGTCTTCGCCCTTCATCAGGAACGAGTCGGCTTCGAGCTGGGAACCTTCGTGCAGGGTAGTTCCATAGTGGACGAATGCGCCCACTCCAAGGGTGCAGCCGGGACCAAGCGTGATGGCGTCGAGTTTGAACGCGCCGTCCTCCATGGAATGGCACTGCACGCCGGAGTGGACATTGAGGGTGCAATAGTCCCCGATGGTGACGAGGGTCCTTTCGGGGATCCCGCAACCGTCGTCGAAGACCTTCTTGCCCATCCGGATCCCCAACATACGCCAGATCACGGGCTTGAACGGCGTGCCGTTGAACATTTGCACGATGCCCCCGGCGCTGAGCTTCCAGAAGCGCTCATGCCGCCAGAAGGGCACTTCGTAGATGGAGCAGAAGAGCGGTGAAAGTCTTCCGAAGCCGAGGGATGCCCGCTCCACGAGGACTGCCAGGGCGTTGGTGGTGATGACCATTGTTCCCAACCCGGCCAGGGCTCCGAGGCCTCCTGCCGCGGGGAGGACAGCCTGCGATGCCCAGGCGGCCAGGAGAATCACGTAGAGCTCGACCCAGCGGCCCAGCAGGTAGAGGAGTAGCGTCACAGCGTTGTGCCGGTTCTTTGCCGGGATCCGCCTCCGCAATTCCTCTGCCGTCCTGAACCGGTCGAAGGCACTGTCGCGGTCCACTGTGCGCGGGATTTCAAAGGGTGGAGAGCCCAGGAGGCCCACCCCCTCACGGAGCGGACCTTCCAAAGGCACCATGGTCTTGGTGCCCAGGAGGCAGTTGTCGCCCACCCTGGCTCCGGCAGGATAGGCGATGTTGTTGCCGAAGAAGCTCTTGGCCCCAATGACAGCAGGCGAGAGGCGGAACGCGGTGTTTGAATAGTCGGCGTTGATGATGGATAGACCGTCGGAGACCATGGTCCCGCTGCCGACCGTGGCCAGCGTGGGGCTGTCGTGCTTCAGCCCGACGCCGAAATTGGATCCCGTCTGCACCATATCCGGCTGGTGGTAGCCCAAGACATTCAAGTAGTGCACGATCAGGGAACTGTCCCCCGCGAGTTGGAGGAGTGACTTGAGGTTTGTCAGCCGCTGAATGGTCCGCAGGAGTCCGAAGCGCGGGCCATAGAGCGGATAGTCCTTCCCGGGGACCAGGAACAGCGCCAGCACCCTGGGAAGGGTGGCGACGAGGGCGAAGGCGGCCAGGATGCTGCCAAAGAGAACCACGAACGAGACCAGCAGAAGTGCCAGCCAGAAACGGGACTGGCGAGGGTTTGTGTCGCCGGTGGGAAGTGAGGCGAGCAGGATGTCAATGGCTCCGATTCCGAGCGATGACACGAGCACCACATGGTTCACGACGGTCCAGAAACCAAAGCTGACCCGGCTGCGCGTGCCGCTGATGGCCTGTCCGTCCAGCCGGTAGTTGGTGCCGGCGGGTTGGGCCGGTGAGCCATTCCAGGCGGAGCCCGGAGGAACGCTCTGGAAGCGGTGCAAGGAGGAGCTGTGCCCCAGTTGGGCGTCGTCGCCCATCGCGGTATCTATGTCCAGTGTGGTCTGCTCACCGATCAGGACGTTGCGGCCGAGGGTGACTGGCCCTGTTTGGATCCGGCCGGCGTGGGCACGGTAGCAGTGGAAGGTGGAGTCCTTTCGGATCACCGTGTCCGCCCCTACCGTCAGGAGGTCGGGGCAGACTGGAATCCTTGAGGAGAGGATGGTTACCCGGGGGCCGATCCTGGCCCCCAGCGCTTTGAGGTAGAGGGGAAAGACCGGCGTCCCGACGAACATTCGGACAGGGCTTGTGGCGACCAAGGTCTTGACGAACCAGAAGCGGACGTACTTCAAGGACCAGAGAGGGAACTCCCCGACCTTCCACCGGCCGATGAGCGCCCATTTGAGCACAACGGGTAGGACCGCCAGGGCCAGGAACGAAATGGTGCCGACGACGACGGAGCGCGTCACGAGGTCGCCGGGCTGCCGGGACCCGCCGATCCACTGCTCGCCGGCCACGGGGATGAGCAACGCCACGTACGCGTAGGCCAGGGCGGCCATCGCCTGCAAGGCCCCGCACAGCAGGTACTGGCCGGTCCCGACGCGCAGGAAGGATTCCGCTACCGCAGTTTCCCGACCCCCGGCGCCGGCGCCTGCCAGTGCCGCGTCGTTCTCGGCGTCGAGGGCGGCCGCCAAGGCGGCGATGGTCGGATGTGCATAGATTTCGCGCATCGAGACTGAGGGTGGGTTGGCTTCCTTGCGGACGTTGGCGCAGAAATGAGCCAGCAGCAGGGAGTTTGCCCCGAGGTCGTTGAAGAAATTGGCGGTGGTGGAGACTGAGGTGAGCTGGAGGGCGGCAGCCAAAGCCGGGGCGAGGATCCGTTCCGTGGGCGTCGCCGGCCCGGTGTCTGCGGTGTCTGTACTGACCGCGCGTGGCCCGGTGGGATGTGGCAGCCTGCTGCGGTCCACTTTCCCGCTGACCATCATTGGCATGGTCCGAAGGGGCTGGAAATAGCCCGGCACCATGTAGGCGGGGAGCCGTTCGCGCAGCCAGGCGCGGATGTCGGTTCCTTCCACCTTGGGTGCGTTCTGGTGCAGCGTGAAGTAGGCGGCGAGTTCCGTAATTCCCGGCCCGGGCTCCCAGGTCTTCACAACAGCCATCGCGATCCCGGGCATCTGCAGAAGGACGCTTTCGATTTCGCTGAGCTCAATCCGATAGCCCCGGACCTTCACCTGTGTGTCGGTGCGGCCGTGGTACTCGATTTCATCGTCGTCGTTGAACCGGCCGAGGTCACCTGTGCGGTAAATACGATGGGACGGGTTGTCCTCCAGGCCCAGGAAATCGGGAATGAATGCCTTTTCTGTTAGTTCGGGCCGGTTGATGTAGCCCCGGGCGAGCCCGACGCCTGCCAGGCCGATTTCGCCCAGCTCGCCGTGAGGCAGTGCACGGTCCCGGACGGGATCCAGGATGACTGCCGAATAGCCGGGCAGCGGTTTGCCGAGGGTTACGGGCTTGCCGGGCTCCGCCGTGCCCCACGTGGCTGTCACCGTCGCTTCGGTGGGCCCGTAGACATTCAGGAAGCGCCGGCCGGGCCGGTGCCAGCGCTCCACAAGATCCTCCGGGCAGGCTTCACCGGAGACAAGCAGGAACCGCAGCCCGGGCAGGTCTTGGTCGAGCGTGGCGAGCAGGGTCGGCACGCAGCAAAGGGCGGTGATGTGCCTGGCCTCGATGAACTCGGCAAGTTCCGACCCGAGGAGGTTGTTCCCGGGCGGGCGGGGCACCAAAGTGGCCCCGACCATCCAAGGCACCCAGATTTCCTCCACGGAGAAATCAAAAGCCGTGGTCATGCCTTGGTAGACCCGGTCACGGGAATCGTAGCCATAGGCTTCGGCGGCAATCCGCACGAAGTGGCAGATGCTGGCGTGCGCTATGGCCACTCCCTTGGGCCGTCCGGTGGATCCCGAAGTGTAGATGATGTAGGCCAGACCGTTGGCCGGGCCCATCTGCCCCGCCCACGCCAAGCGGGAGGATTCAAATGCGGCAATCCGGCGATCCTCCAAGTCCACGCGAACCGCAAGGTCCGCAGTCCCGGGCAGGAGGCTGTCCGCGAGGCGGGAGACCGTCAGGAACATGGTGACGTCGGCGTCTTTGGCGATGTAGGCGATTCTCTCGGAAGGGAACGCCGGGTCGAGGGGCACGTAGACACCATGGGCCTTGAGGACCGCAAGCATGCTGACATAGGACCGCACCGCGTCATCGAACAGCAGTGCGATTCTGTCGCCCGGGCGTACCCCGCGGGCAAGAAGGTAGCGGGCGAGCCGGTTGGCCAGGGCGTCCAGTTCTTCGTAGCTGAGCGAACCGTCCGCCGTTTCCACGGCAGGATGACTGCTGTGGCCTTCGAGCCGTTGGCGCTCGCACCGGTTCTCGAAGAGCTCCTCAAGCCGCTCGCCGGGGCTCCACCGAATGGCGGTGCCCTGCGTCGGGTTGTCCAGCGCCGTATTGGCCGGTGCAGCACCGACCAGAACCGGGGCGCCGTCCCTGAGCTGGATCAGCGATCGGGGCCTTGTGGCCGCTCCGCCGGAGGTCCGGCCCGGGTCCACATGCCTCCCCATATTCGCCTCCTTGCCCTGGACTTGTGCCTGGCCTTATCTGGCCGCGCCTGTCGTGGTCCTGTGTCCGGCAATGGCACGCTGGTCGGCAATGGAACTTTGGTCAGCGATCGCAGCCAGGAGGAGCCCGCAGGCGGTGTCGACAAGTTCTTCCGTGATGTTCAGCGGAGGCAAGAGCCGGACCACGCAGTCGTCCCGCCCGCCGCATTCTAGGATCAGGCCCCGCTCCAGGGCATTTCGCTGCACCGCGCGGGCCAGGTGTCCGGCAGGACGTCCTGTCCCCGGATCGCCGAGCTCGATTCCCCACATCAGGCCCCGGCCCCGTACCTCGCGCACCCAGGGGTTGGCGGTCAGGGGCGCGAGGAGCCGGGCAATCTGCGCGCCGCGGTTACGGACGTTGCCGAGAACGTCGTCGCGCCGGATGATCTCCACGGCTGCAGCCCCGGCGGCGAATGCCAGCTGGTTTCCGCGGAATGTCCCGGTGTGGGCACCCGGGAGCCAGCGGTCGAGGACCTTGTTGTAGATGATCAGCGCAACGGGGAGGCCTATTCCGCTAAGGGCCTTGGATGCCACGATGACATCGGGCTCGATCCCGTACTGCTCGAACGCGAACCATGTTCCGGTGCGCCCGCACCCGGTCTGGATCTCATCGATAATCAGCGGGATGTCCAGCTCACGGGTCACCCTGCGCACGGTTCGCGCGAATTCGACGGTGGCCGGTACAACTCCCCCCTCGCCCTGGACCATTTCCATGATGACGGCTGCGGGAAGTGGAATGCCCCCGAGCGGGTCTTTAAGGGAATGTTCGAAGAATTGGACACAGTTGGTCGCACAAGTCTCCGGGCTCAGGCCTACGGGACACTGAGCGCAGTAGGAATAGGGGAAGAAGTGCACTCCGGGCATCCCGTTCGCCACCGGTTGCTTCTGTTCAACTAGTCCAGTCAACGCCATCCCCACGGCACTGCTGCCATGGAATGCTCCCTGGAAGCACACGATGTCCCCGCGTCCGGTGGCCGTCTTGCACAATTTGATGGCGGCATCCACGGCATTTGCACCGGTCGGTCCGCAGAAGTGGATCTTCATCCGATCGCCAAGTCCCCAAGGAAGCATGGACAGCTGTGCGCTCGTGAAGGCGTCCTTCACGGGCGTCGGGAAATCAAGCCCATGGCTCAAGATCCGCACTTGTTCCGCCACGACCTCGACCAGTTCCGGATGGCTGTGCCCGAGGGACAAAACCCCGGCACCGGCCAGGAAATCAATGAAGACATTGCCATCGACGTCCCGCACAAAGGCACCGGAGCCCTCGGCAATCGCGATGGGAAGATGCCGCGGATAAGTACGGGCATTGGATTCGCGGAGTTCCTGGCGAGCCAACAATTCAGCAGATCCGGGTCCTGGCAGGGGCCCGGTTACATGTGCCGAGGTCAAGGTAGCCTGCTGCGGGTGTGTGTGCATGGCGATCGGGTCCTTATCCCGTGGATCCGCGGAGGCGGATCAATGACTGAGCGCATCCCGCTGCCGTGCCTTTTGCGACGCGGGGAAGATGGGGTGCCGGTGCTGCGGCCCCGCTACGGCACTTTGCTGGCCTCCTCTCCTGACTGGTCCTGTCCTGCCTGGTCCAGCCCGAAGGCGAACCGCACGGCGCGCTGTGCGTCCTCGAGCACTGCCGCGCGGACAACGACGTCGATGCGCACGTCGGACGCCGAGATCAACTCGATCTCGGCTCCCGCGTCCGAAAGGGCCTTGAAGAGCCGCGAAAAGACCTGGGCGTCAGTGCGCAGGCCCACCCCGATCAGCGACAGCCTGCCGATCTGGCCGTCGTACTGGAGGTCCACGAAACCGATGGCCCCCTGGGCAGCGGACAAGGCCTCACGGACACGGAATCCGTCCCGGCTGGGAATCGCCAGCGAAATGTCGCTGCCGCCGGCGCGCGCGGACGAGCTGTTTTGAACGACCATGTCGACTTGAGCGCGCGCATCGGCAAGAAGCCCGAAGATTTCCGCGGACTTTCCCACGCCATCCGCAACGCCCACCAGCGTCAGCTTCGCCACAGAGTTGTCGCAGAGAACTGCAGAGACCACGGGCTGCTCAACGGCTGGAGCCCGCTCCCAGACCGGCTTGTGGTCCCATTCCGCTTCCTGGTCCCGGCCTGGCAGAATCATGGTTCCAATGCTCCTGTTGAAGGAGGAGCGCACGTGGATGGGGACGCCAAACCGGAGGGCATACTCAAGGCATCTGGCATGCACCACTTTGGAACCGGACGCAGCCAGCTCCAGCATTTCCTCGTTTGAAATGGTGTCGATTTTCCGCGCACGGGGAACAACCCGCGGGTCGGCGGTGTAGACGCCATCGACGTCGGTATAGATTTCGCACATGCCGGCGCCAAGCGCGGCGGCCAAG
The DNA here is from genome assembly GCF_052115645.1 of Arthrobacter sp. 2MCAF14. Classification (NCBI taxonomy): domain Bacteria; kingdom Bacillati; phylum Actinomycetota; class Actinomycetes; order Micrococcales; family Micrococcaceae; genus Arthrobacter; species Arthrobacter sp. 2MCAF14. The sequence continues at coordinate 64,717 of NZ_JBFRHB010000010.1, forward strand.
GCGACGGCCGTAATGTCCGAACCACCCCGGCCAAGGGTGGTGACCTCCTTCTTCTTGAGGCCCTTTCCCTGGAAACCAGCCACGATGGCAACTTCTTCGCGCTTCAGGCAAGCGCGGATATGGTGCGGGTCAACGTTGACAATGTGCGCGTTGCCGTGGATGCCATCGGTTTTCAGTCCGGCCTTCTTTCCGCTGAAGGTCCGGGAAGGAACCCCCAGGTCGGCCAATGCAATCGCCAGGAGCGTCACCGAGATCCGTTCACCCGTTGTCAGCAACGCGTCAAGCTCACCGGCGGGAGGGCTGGGGCTGAGGGATACGGCCAGGTCAAGCAGTTCGTCGGTGGTGTCGCCCATGGCCGAAACCACGACGACCAGCGGATGGCCGGCCTCCCGGGTCTCCGCGATCCGCCGGGCCACTCGTTTGATGGCTGCTGCATCGGCTACGGAGGAGCCTCCGTATTTCTGCACTATGAGGTCCCGGGCCCGAAGCTTGGTACGCCTACGTAGCGCCATCTGTTCGAGACCGGGGAAGCGTTCTGGTCCGTCCACCTCCGGATGCTGACTGTCTGCTGGTATATCCCGGATGCTGACTGTCTGCTGGTACATGGAGCCTCCTGGAGCCCGCATACCCCCTTGCCGATCTTACAACGTACAGACCTCGCCAGCGGTTCACCTAGGCAACAAAAGAGCCACCTTTGGAACGTCACCGGGAGCCTGGGCCTTCCGGAAATTCACTATCTTGACGTTCGTCACAAGAGTGATACTCTCAATGTATGGAAAACCGCACCGGCCACTCCGAAGAGAGCATCAGGGCCCAAAACATCAGGCCCATCGAGGATTCGGTCCGCACCGACTTCAGCCAGGCCATGTCCTACGGCGGGTATCTGGACCTTGACCGCCTCCTCACCGCCCAGCACCCGTTGAGCACCCCGGAACACCATGACGAATTGCTGTTCATCATCCAGCACCAGACCAGCGAATTGTGGCTCAAGCTCGTCCTGCATGAACTCCTCGAAGCCCGCCGGCTCCTTGATGCGGACAACCTTGCCAAAGCCCTCAAATGCATCGCACGCGTCAAGGCGATCCAGCGGACCATGACCGAGCAGTGGTCTGTCCTGGGCACCCTCACTCCCCGCGAGTACTCCGAATTCCGGCGCTTCCTGGGCAGCTCGTCAGGCTTCCAGTCACACCAGTACCGCGCCGTTGAGTTCCTGCTGGGCAACAAGAACCGGGACATGCTCCGGGTTTTCGAGAGCGATCCGGCCGCGCACGGCCAGCTCAGCACCCTCCTGGAGGAGCCGACCCTTTACGACGCCTTCCTCGCGGTGCTGGCGCGGGCCGGTTATGCCGTTCCCACCGAAATCCTGGAACGTGACACCAGTGAACCGTGGACGTTCCGGAAGGACCTCGTACCGGTCTTCCAGGAGATCTACGAACAGGAAGCCACGCCCTGGGGTTTCTACGAGGCCTGCGAAGACCTCGTAGACATCGAGGACAACTTCCACGCCTGGCGCTTCCGCCACTTGCGTACGGTGCAACGGACCATCGGATTCAAAGTAGGTACGGGCGGCTCCTCGGGCGTCGACTTCCTTAAGCGGGCCCTTGACCTGACCTTCTTCCCCGAGCTTTACGCCGTCCGCACCGAGATCGGCAACTGAACAGCAATCCAGCCCCAGCAACCCCATCAGCTTCCTTGAGGAGAGACATGAACAGCGCGCAGAAAAGGCAACGGCCGACGTCGGCAGAACTCGACGCCGCGGATCCCCTCGCCGAGCAGCGTGAGGCCTTTTACTCACCGGGAAGCGGCCAGCTCACCGCTTACCTCGACGGGAACTCGCTCGGCCGTCCGCTCAAGGCGACGTCGGCGAAGCTCGCGTCATTCGTCGAGGATGCCTGGGGCAGCCGCCTCATCCGTGGCTGGGACGAACAGTGGATGGACGAGCCCACCACGGTGGGCGACCGGATCGGCGCAGTCACCCTGGGTGCGGCAGCCGGCCAGGTCACCGTGGGAGATTCCACTTCCGTGATGCTCTACAAGCTCATCCGGGCAGCGGTCGACGCCCAGCCGGGCCGCGATGAGATTGTTGTGGACCGGGACAACTTCCCCACGGACCGTTTCATCATCGAAGGCATCGCCGCGGAAAAGGGCGCCACCATCAAGTGGGTCGAGTCAAACCCCGCCAGCGGCGTCCGGACCACGGACCTCGAGGGACTGCTCAGCGAGCGGACCGCCGTCGTCGTGCTCAGCCACGTGGCTTACCGTTCCGGTTTCCTGGCGGATGCCGCGGCGATCACCGCAATGGTCAAGGAAACCGGGGCGCTCATGCTTTGGGACCTGTGCCACTCGGTAGGCTCGGTGCCCCTCGAACTGGACGCCTGGGGCGTGGACCTTGCTGTTGGCTGCACGTACAAGTACCTCAATGGCGGCCCGGGCTCTCCCGCGTTCGCTTACGTCAACGCTTCGCAGCAGGACCGTCTGCAACAGCCTATTTGGGGCTGGATGGGCGCTGATAACCCCTTCGGCATGACGGAAAGCTACAAGCCGGCAAAGGGGATCCGAAGCTTCATCACCGGCACTCCCCCGGTGTTGGCCATGCAGCCGCTTAAGGACATGGTCGAGCTGATCGCATCAGTGGGCATGGACGCCGTGCGGGAGAAGTCCATCAAACTCACTGAGTACGCAGTTGCCTTGGCTGAGGACATGCTGGTTCCCCTCGGCGTCGAAATTGTCAGCCCGCGCAACACCGCAGAGCGTGGCTCGCACATCACGGTGGACCATCCCTTGTTCGCCGAGGTGACCCAGACACTCTGGGAACGCGGTGTCATTCCGGATTTCCGGCCCCCGCACGGACTGCGGATCGGCCTCTCGCCGCTTAGCACCAGCTACGCGGAGGTTGAGCTGGGAGTCACCGCCATCCGGGACGCCCTCACCGAACTCCTGTGAGCGCTGTCCTCGACGACATGGACTCCCGGCCCGGGAGTACCACGTCGTTGCTTCGCACGGTCATCGGCCTGTACCTGCGCGATGCCGGCGGATGGATGTCCACGAGGCACATCATCGTCCTCATGGAGGCCCTTGCCGTGACCGCTGCCGTGTCCCGGACGGCCTTGTCACGGTTGAAGAAGAAGGAAATCGTCTTTCCTCAGCTGCGTCATGGTGTTCCCGGCTTCGCCGTCACCGAGGGCGCCGCGACGATGCTTGCCCGCGGAGACCGGCGGATCTTCAACCCCCGCCACATGTCCTTCGCGGACCGCTGGTGCCTCGTGTCCTTTTCCATTCCCGAAACGGAGAGGGAAAAGCGGCACCAATTGCGGCGGCGACTGCACTGGATCGGCTGCGGCACGGTGGCAGCCGGGCTGTGGATCTGCCCGGATTCGCTTCGGGAGGAAGTGGAGGAGATCCTGGAGGACCTGGAGCTGCGCGGCATGGCCACGCTGTTCGTCACGGACACTCCCCTGGTCGGCGGCAGCCTCCGCAATGCCGCATCCGCATGGTGGGACCTGGATGCGGTGGCAGAACTGCATCGCGACTTCATCCGGCATCATGGTTCCGCGGCCGACGACTACGGCCCGGGTAAAGGTTCCGGCTACGGCCCGGCCTCGGCCGAAACCTTCGCGCGTTATGTCCGATGCATTGACCGCTGGCGGATCATTCCGTACCTGGATCCGGGGCTGCCGGCGGATTTCCTTCCCGAGGATTGGCCCGGCATGGCTGGAATCGCGCTCTTCGAGCGCCTCGGGTCCGCTTATTCACGGCCGAGCGCGGACTTCGTGCGGAGGACGCTGGAAGGGTAGCGGGACCAGTTCCTCCTCAGCCGTAGGTCACAGTCGTTCCCGCTGCGGGGGACCATGCGATGCGCCCGCCTTGGTAGTTCTGCACCACCCCGCCGTTTCCGGCTGGGTATTCGTTCGTCGTCGGGTAGCCGAGCGGGCCGTTCTCATAACCGGTAGAAGCCCAAGCCGCACGGATTCCCCCGACACTCACGTGCGCCCCGGTCGCAGGAGACCAGACAACCGCACCACCCTGATACATCTGGTAACAACCGCCGTCCCGCAGCCCGCACGCTTCATTCGTCGTCGGGTAGCCGAGCGGGCCGTTCTCGTAACCGGTTGCCGCCCAAGCCGCACGGATTCCCCCGAGACTAACGTGCGCCCCGGTCGCGGGAGACCAGACAATCGCACCACCCTGATACATCTGGTAACAACCGCCGTCCCGCAGCCCGCACGCTTCATTCGTCGTCGGGTAGCCGAGCGGGCCGTTCTCATAACCGGTAGAAGCCCAAGCCGCACGGATTCCCCCGACACTCACGTGCGCCCCGGTCGCAGGAGACCAGACAATCGCACCACCCTGATACATCTCGTAGCAACCATCGTTGCGCAATCCGCAGACCATCACAGAGGCCGCTGCACCGACACTTGGGGATGCGGCAGCCGCCGTCGTGATCGCCGTCGCAGCGTCAACAGAGGCAGGTGTGGGTGCCGCCGAAAACAGCAGGCGGTTCGGAGTTCCCGGGCTGGAGCCGGAAACGACGCCGGACGAGGCTTCAGAAAGCAGGAGCGTCCCGACGGCGGACGGAGACAACCTCGGGTACAAGGACAACAGGGCCGCCACTGCGCCCGTGACGTGCGGAGCCGCCATAGACGTTCCGCTCATGACGGCCGTGGCGGTGTTCGATGCGATCCCAGCTGACGTGATGCCCACTCCTGGAGCATAAAGGTCGACGCAGTTGCCGAAGTTGGAAAAGGACGCCTGCCGGTCCGAGGAGTCGCTCGCGGCGACGGTAAGGGCGTCCAGGACCCGTGCGGGGGAAGTATTACAAGCGTCTGTCGTGGCATTGCCTGCCGCGACGACCGCAGTGATGCCCTTGGAGATGAGACCCTGCACCGCGGCGTCGACCATGGGGCTGGGAGGGCCGCCGATACTCATATTGGCCACGGCCGGTGTACCGGCAACGTGGTTTGCCGCAACCCAATCGAGTCCGGCAATCAAGTCGGAGGTGTACCCGCTGCCCGTACAGTCGACGACGCGCACGGGCACAATCGTGGCACTTTTGGCAACTCCGTACGTCTGGCCCGCGACAATTCCGGCGACGTGGGTGCCGTGGCCATCGCAGTCGCTTGTTCCCTGGCCGTCGGCTATCGCAGTCCAGCCGTTTGCCACCCTGCCACCGAACTCGGTGTGGCTTGCAAGCACACCACTATCGATCATGTAGGCGACCACCCCGGCACCCGAAGCAACGGGGGTATAGGTGCCGGATAGCGGCAGGGTGCGCTGGTCGATCCTGTCCAATCCCCACGGCGCGCCTTGCTCGGTAGCCGACACCTTGAGCGGTGCGTCAACCTCGACGGCGGCAACCTGTCCGGAACGCTTCAGCTCATCCGCTTGGGCCGGCGTAGCGGTCACGACGGCCCCCTGCATCGCATTCGTAAAAGTCCTTGCGACGGTGACGTTGCTGGAACGCAAGGATTGCTCCCCCGCCGCGGCATCCGTTCCAGCCGCATACTTCACGATGTAGCGGGAATGTCCAGCATCCTTCGCACTGCTTGCCAGGTTTGATGGGATCGGCGAGGCGGCTCCCACGGAGACTCCGGAAAAGGCCACAGCGAAGGTGGCCAGCAGCAGCGACAGGATATGACGAGAAACGGACGCGGAACGAATTTTGGACTTCCTTCAGGTGTCGGGCCGGACGCTCAAACCAGGAGCTAGCTGGACCAAGCTTAGTTCGCGCAAACCCCTCAATGAGGAAACTGCGGCGATCCTTGGTTGAACTTTGGATTCTTCGGTAAAAGTCGGGGACGCGGCCCGAAGTGAAAATATTCCTTCCTCAACGAGGCACGTGATCACTACGGACACCAGGCGTACTCTGGAAGCATGAACTTCGCCGATGGTGGATGGTTCGCGAGGTTGCCATGACCCGCTCTTGGTTGCGTTGGTTGCCCGCTGCGCTGGTTCCGGTAACGCTTGCCGCAGCTGCCCTGGCTGGTTCCTACCAGGCAGGGGCCGCGACGAGCCTGCCGCACAAAACGGCAGAGGAAATTATCGCGATGATCGGCCGCGCCGACGTCCATGCCTTGTCCGGAACCCTCCAGCAGAGTTCCGAAATGGGACTCCCCCAGCTCCCCTCCGTCGGGCCAACTGCAACCCAGGGTCCGGCTTCGGTCATCGAGCTTTTGAGCGGTTCACACACGGCCCGGGTCTATCTGGACGGCCCCGCCAAGGCCAGGTTCCAGGTGATGGACATGCTCGCCGAGCGCGACGTCGTCCGCAATGGAAACGATCTCTGGCTCTACAACTCGGCCGACAACAGTGCGGCGCACATGACGATGCCCACTGAACCGGCGCGCGCAGCAGCCCCGCACGCGACACCGACCCCAGGGGTCACCACTCCTGACCTTGTCGCCCAACACTTCCTCACCGCCGTCGGGCCCACCACGGACGTGACAGTGGGCGACGGAACCACGGTGGCCGGCCACACGGCCTACCAATTGGTGATCAAGCCGCGCAGTACCGCGACGCTCGTCGATTCCGTGACAATCGCCGTTGACTCCGCCTCGGGCCTGCCGCTCGGCGTCGACGTGCGGGCACGCGGCCAAGCCGCAGCGGCCTTTTCGCTCGCATTCACCGAGCTGAACTTGTCAGCGCCCGACGCCGCCCTGTTCAGCTTCACCCCGCCGCGCGGTGCCGCGGTTGAAGAGAAAGCAACCCCGCAGCTGCGTGCGCTCCCCGGGAAGACCGGGCAGGCACCGGAGGCAAAGGCAACAGCCGGCCGGCCAACGATCACAGGCACCGGTTGGGACACAGTGATCGCCCTGCCCTCGGGCACGGTCCCCACGGATGTCCGCTCGGCTCCGATGTTGGCCCAGCTCACCCAGCCGGTCGCGGGTGGCCGTGCGCTGACGACCAGCCTGGCAACTGTCTTGGTGCTCGACGACGGCCGCGTCTTCGCGGGAATGGTGCCACTCGAGCGGTTGCAGTCCGCAGCCGCCACGAAATGACGGAGGCGGCCGCGCCAGCTGAACTGGCGATCGAGACCCAAGGCCTGAGCAAGCGCTTCGGGCACCGGGCCGCCGTCGACGGCGTTGACCTTGCAGTTCCCCGCGGTTCGGTCTTTGGCTTCCTTGGCCCAAACGGCTCCGGCAAGACCACCACCATCCGGTTGCTGCTTGGCTTGGCGGCCGCCACGAACGGCCACATCCGGGTACTTGGCGGCGAGATGCCGCGCCAGCTTGCAACGGTGCTGCCCAATGTGGGCTCGCTGGTGGAAGGCCCGGCCTTTTACCCTTTCCTGTCGGGGGCGGCGAACCTTCGGCGATTGGACAGCGCCGATCTTCATGCCTCGCCGCGGACCCGGGCCGCGCGGGTGGATGACGCGCTCGAGAGGGTGGGGTTGTCCCATGCCGCAGCTAAGAAGGTCCGCGCCTATTCCCTCGGGATGAAGCAGCGGCTGGGGATTGCGCATGCCCTGCTTCGTCCGAGGGAACTGCTTGTCCTCGATGAACCCACCAACGGCTTGGATCCGCAAGGGACCCGGGAGGTGCGCAGCCTGGTCCGCTCGCTGGCCGCCGGGGGCACCACAGTGTTCGTTTCCAGCCATCTCCTCGCGGAAGTAGAACAGATGTGCACCCATGTGGGAGTCATGAGTGTGGGCAAGCTCGTGGCGCAAGGAACCCTGCACGAACTGCGCGCCGCGGGAAAGGCAACGATCCGGCTCCACACGCCGGACATTGAGGCCGCCGTCCGTGTCCTCTCCAGGCTGGGCTTGCAGTCGGAACTGTCTGTTCCGCCGCCCGGTTCGTCCGGTGCCGATGGCCAGAGCCTCGTCAGTACCGGTCCACCGGGGCACGAGGTGGCTCCCGAGGCGATCGTGGCTGCCCTGGTGTCCGACGGCGTCCGGGTACGGGGCTTCGGCGTGGAGAACGCCAGCTTGGAGGAGCGCTTCGTCTCCCTTACCGGAGAGGGCTTCGACATTGCCGGCTGAACACGAAACCGAAGTCATCACTGCCGCGCCGGGCGGCCCGGCATCAAACGCCCGGCCATCAAGCTCGTGGTCACTCATGGCCTCCGAGCTTTCAGTACTGTTCCGGCGGCTGCGGACTTGGGCCATGCTCCTGGCGCTCGCAGCGATTCCCATCCTCATCGCCGCCGCGGTCAAGCTGAGCTCGCATCCCGTGGCCCCGGGGCGCGGTCCGCCGTTCCTGGATCGCATCACCCAGAACGGGCTTTTCGTCGGCGTCACGGCAATGATCGTCTCCGTGCCTTTGTTCCTTCCCCTCACGATCGGAGTGGTGGCCGGCGACACGATTGCCGGAGAAGCGAATCTTGGCACGCTCAGGTACTTGCTCGTGGCCCCGGCGGGACGCGTCCGCCTCCTGTTGATCAAATACGCGTCTGCCGCGGCGTTCTGCCTGGCAGCGACCCTTACGGTGGCCGCCGCCGGCGCGCTGGCCGGCGTCGCACTTTTCCCGGTGGGTCCCGTCACCCTGCTCTCCGGCGACACTATCGGCGTCGGCGAATCAGTAGTGCGTTCCCTGCTGATTGCTGCATACATCGCAGTGTCCTTGTTGGGTCTGTCCGCCATCGGGCTGGCGATTTCCACTTTTACGGACGTGCCGGTCGGGGCCATGGCTGCAACCATAGTGTTGTCCGTTGTGTCGCAAGTGGCCGACAACCTGCCGCAACTGGAGTGGCTGCACCCGTGGCTGTTCAGCCATTACTGGTTGGGCTTTGCCGATCTCTTGCGCCAACCCATCTCGTGGACGAGCTTCGGCGACAATGCCCTGCTGCAGGCGGGCTACATCGTGGCGGCCGGTGCGCTGGCTTATGGCAAATTCACGAGCAAGGATGTCCTGTCCTGAAGTAGGGCCTGCCCGTAAGCTCGTGGCATGGCAAGATTCTTCGATGTTCACCCGCAGGACCCCCAACCACGCGCAATTGCCCAGGTGGTGAATATCCTCCAGTCCGGCGGGCTCATCGCCTACCCCACCGATTCCTGCTACGCTCTCGGCGCGCAAATCGGCAATAGGGAAGCGCTCGATCGGATCCGCTCGATCCGGCAGCTCGACAGCAAGCACCATTTCACCTTGGTCTGCAAGGATTTCGCGCAACTCGGGCAGTTCGTCATGATCGACAACGATGTCTTCCGAAGCATCAAGGCCGTCACGCCGGGAAGCTACACGTTTATCTTGCCGGCCACGAAGGAAGTGCCGCGCCGTCTCCTGCACCCCAAAAAGAAGACGGTAGGCGTGCGGATTCCGGACCACAATTTTGTCCAGGCACTGCTGGCTGAACTGGGGGAACCACTTCTTTCCAGCACCTTGCTGCTCCCCGACGAAGAGGAACCCTTGACCCAAGGCTGGGAAATCAAGGAACGCCTGGACAATCTGGTCGAAGCGGTGATCGATTCCGGAGACACCGGCGCAGAGCCCACCACCGTGGTGGACTTCTCGAGCGGCACGGCGGAAGTGGTCAGGCGCGGCACCGGCGATCCCTCCCGGTTCGAGTGAGCATGAGCATCGCCGAATCCCGCGTCACGATCGACGTCGACGGTGTACCGATCTCCGGCATCTACGCCCGGCCGGACAAACCGGCCGCGACCCTCGTTCTCGCCCACGGAGCCGGGGCAGGCATGGAGCATCCGTTCCTGGGCGGCCTCGCGAACGCGTTGAACGACGACGGCGTCGCGACCTTGCGCTTCAACTTCCCCTACCGGGAAGCCGGCAAGAAATTCCCGGACCGGCCGCCCGCCGCGATCGCGGCGTGGCGGGCCGTCATGGCGGAAGCGGCGTCCCGTTCAGAGGGCGAACCGCTGTGGGCAGCCGGCAAGTCCTTCGGCGGCCGCATGGCGTCGATGGCAGTCGCCGAAGGCATGTCCGCGGCCGGACTCATCTACCTCGGCTACCCGCTGCACGCGCCCGGAAAACCGGAGAAGCTCCGCGATGAGCACCTCTACGGGCTCACGCTGCCCATGCTCTTCCTGCAAGGCACACGGGATACCTTCGCGACGCCCGAGCTGCTCGAAAATGTGGTGGCCCGGATTGGATCCACCGCCACCATCGAATGGTGGGACGGCGGCAACCATTCCTTTGAACGCGTGGGAGTCAAGAAGAGCCCTGCGGAGGTGGGCGCCTCATTGGCGGCTCCGGTGTCAGCGTTCCTTCGTAAGAACCGCTGAGCTGGAAGCAGACGCTGAGCCTCAGGCTTTCGCCGAGGCGACGGCTATGCCGGGCGGCAGCGGCTCGTGGCGCATGTACTCCCGGCGGAATCGTCCGCTGCCGGCCGTCAGTCCCCGCAGCACGATCGCGTACCGCAGCAGTTCCTGGTCCGGGACTTCGGCGCTGATCTCAGTACGCTCCCCGCCCACGGATGTCGTCCCGGTGACGCGTCCGCGGCGCGAGGACAGATCGCTCATGACCGCACCCACATGCTCGTCGGCCACAAGTACCGTCACGGCCGAAATCGGTTCGAGGAGTTGGATGCTGCTCGCCGCGGCGGCCTCCCGCAAGGCCAACGCGCCGGCCGCCTGGAAAGCCGCGTCCGATGAATCGACGCTGTGCGTCTTGCCGCCTACCAGGATCACCCTGATGTCGACCACCGGGAAACCTGCCCGCACCCCCTTGCCCATCTGGGACCGGACGCCTTTCTCGACCGACACGACATACGTTCCGGGGATGACCCCGCCCACAATCCTGTCGACGAATTCGAAACCTCCCCCGCGTTCGAGGGGTTCCACTTCGATGTCGCAAATCGCGTACTGTCCGTGGCCGCCGGATTGCTTGACATAGCGCCCGTGGCCGGCGGCCTGGGCGGCGAAGGTCTCCCGGAGCGGCGTGATGACGTCCACGGTCTGAAGCTTCACCCCCTGCTCGCGCAGCCGGTCCAGGACAGCCTCTGAGTGGGCCTCGCCCATGCACCACAAGACCAGCTGGTGCGTCTCGGAGTTGCGCTCCACCCTCAGGGTCGGGTCTCCAGCCGCTACCTTGGCCAGGCTCTTGGACAGCGCATCCTCATCGCCGTGCGAAGCCGCTTCGATTGCGACAGGCATCAGCGGCTCGGGCATGTCCCAGGTTTCCACGAGCAATGGAGCCTCGCGTGCGGAAACCGTGTCTCCCGTCTCGGCACTCGCCACCTTAGCGAGCGCGCAAATGTCCCCGGCCACGGCGAACTGCACCGGCCGAAGGCTGGACCCCAACGGAGAGTAGAGGTGCGTGATCCGCTCGTCACTGTCGTGGTCGGGGTGGCCGCGCTCGGCCAGGCCGTGGCCGCCGACATGCACGGCAGCGTCCTCGCGAAGCGTCCCTGAGAAGACCCGGACGAGGCACACGCGTCCCAGGAACGGGTCAACCGTAGTCCGCACCACTTCGCCAAGGAGCGGACCATCCGGATCGCATGTCAGGGGTTCGACAGGTGTCCCGCCCAAGTCAGTTACCGCCGGGAGGCTACGCTCTGTCGGAGAAGGAAACGCCCGGGTCAGCACCTCCAGCAGTTCGGCCGTGCCGACTCCGGTCATCGAGGAGCTTGCCAGTACCGGAAAGAACGTCCCCCGAACGATCGCGGTCTCCAAATCCTCCACGAGGGTATCGATGGGAACCTCCTCGCCGCCGAGGTACCGGTCCATCAAGGTCTCATCCTCGCTCTCGGAAATGATGCCCTCTATGAGTTCCCCGCGGACACCCTCCGCGCCGGCCAGTTCGGCCGCAGTCGCGGGACGGACCGCAGCTCGTGGCTCCCCGGAGGTGTACTCCGACACCGAGCCCGAAAGCAGCCCGAGCACGCCCGAGACAGCGTCACCGTTGCGGACCGGCAAGTGAAGGGGCAGGACGGAATCGCCGAAGGCGGCCCGGCATTCGGCAAGGACCCCGTCGTAGTTCGCCCGCGGATGGTCAAGCCGGCTGATGACGACTGCCCGAGGCATGCCAACGCGCTCGCATTCACCCCAAAGGGCGGTGGTTCCGACGTCGACCCCGTCAACCGCCGACACCACGAACAACGCCGCATCCGCAGCACGGAGCCCCGCGCGCAGCTCGCCCATGAAATCGGCGTAGCCCGGGGTGTCGAGAAGGTTCACTTTGACGTCGTCGAAGACCAGGGGCGCCGCAGAGAGTCCGATGGATCGCTGCTGGTGGATGGCCGTCGCTTCGGAGTCGCTCACGGTGGTGCCATCTACGATCGAACCCATGCGGGTCACGACGCCGGCAGCGTAAAGGAGTGATTCGAGCAGCATCGTCTTTCCCGCGCCGGAACGGCCAATCAGGACGACGTTGCGGATGTTTTCGGGCCGATCGGCCGGCGTCGAGGAAGGGTCCGCCCGTCGAAGATCAGGGTTGGTCCGGTTCGACCCCTTCGTCGCACTGCCTGGTCCTTTCACCGACATGAGCACCTCCTGGAGTAGAAGCCGGATCCCCCGCGTCCTTTGCTAACCGATTCCACACCCTGGACCGGCGCACGGCAAGAGCAATCGACCCAGTCTGTCCGAAACCGCACGCTTAGGAGAGCATGCCCCACACCAGGCGAACGGAAAAGGCCGCGCTTGCCGCAATGACAACAGCGAAAGCCACCAGCCACAGCAAGGACGGTACCCCCGTGGTACGGGCCAGGATGTAGGCATCCGACGACGCGAGCCGGTCCCGCCGACTGGTGTGGACCGAAGCCACCTTGAACCAATCACGCACGGCGCCCACCTCGAGGGCTATGCCGAGTCCCAGCACCACATGGCTGACCGTCGAGGCGTTGGCGAACATGACAAGGAGTTGGGCAATCGCCGCGCTCAGGACCGCGACGAAGATTCCGGTGAAGTTCCGCAGAAAGATCAGTGCGAGCAGCAATACCAACGCGCCGATGGACATCGCCGCTCCCGACCGCCCTGCCGACACGGACCAGATAAGCGCCACACCCACCACCGCGGGACTCGGATATCCCCAGAAACCGGACCAGGCTGCACCGAACTTACCGCGCCCGCTGCTCAGGAGCTGTCCCGAGTGGTCCAGCCCGATCTTGAGCCCGTGGACGACCCGCCCCGTCATGAGGGCGGCGAACGCGTGGCCCAATTCATGCACGAAGGTCACGTAAAGGCCAAACCAACGCCATGTGGCCCGCGGGATGCTCAGTACGACGGCCGCAGCCAGGATGCCGAACACCACCGGGGTCGCGAGGTTCGGCACCTCCGCCGTCGTGAATCCCCGCAGCACGGCCTGCCACCAGTCGTTGGCCACGTCAGAAGGCCGCAATTCCATGTTCATCACCGTCGCATCCTAAGGAAAGAGCCTGTGAATGCCTCCCAGGCCGCTGGAACCGCCTGCGAGCCGAGGTCACATCTTCCGTTTGGTCTTGGCCGTGGCGGGCGCCGTCCACGGATCTTCGGGCCAGGGATGCTTCGGATAGCGGCCGCGCATTTCCGCACGGACCTGCGCATACGGGCCGGACCAAAAGGAGGACAAGTCGTCGGTCACAGCCAGGGGCCGCCTGGCCGGAGAAAGAAGGTGGAACAGCACCGGCACCCGTCCGCCGACCAAGCGGGGCGTCTCTGCCCAACCGAAGCACTCCTGCAACTTCACGGCCACTACCGGCCGGCCGCCGTCGTCCGCCGCGTCCGGATAGTCGATCCGCACCCGCGAACCGCTCGGCACCTCAAGCCATTCCGGCACCAGTTCACCGAGACGGGCCGCTTCCGGCCACGGCAAAAGCCGCCGCAACGGCTCGGCCAAGTCGATCCCGCTCGTCGCAGCGCCTCCCGCGAGCGCTTCGAGCTCCGGTGCCAGCCACCTCTCCAACCGGGCCAGCAACGCGGGCTCGGAGACGTCCGGCCATGGATCGCCCAGTTCCCTGTGCAGTAAAGCCAATCGCCGGCGCAACACATCGGCAGCCGGCGACCATCCAATGGTCCCCAGGCCTTCCTTCGCCAGCGCGTGGGCCACGGCGACGCGCCCGTCGTCGATGGAGGGCCGCACGGGCGTCGACGAAAGCAGGATCGCTCCCAGCCGCCGTTCTTGCCTGGCGATGACGCGGCCTTGTTTGAATTCGGCTTCCACCGTGTCGCCCAGGAGGTGGCTGGCGGCAGCTTCCGCCGCATCCGCTGCCAAGGGCGCAGCGGAACGGATGACGGCACCGGTCCCTGCCGCGTCCCGGCCCTCCGCGCGGGACACTTCGGCGACGGCGAGCCATTCATGGCCGGTGAGCGGACTGCTAGCCGGCAGCCCGGCCCGCGTCCCGGACGTCAGCAGGTAGCGTTCAGGACCGGTGCCTGGAACGCGGCGCGCCACACGGTCCGGGAACGCGAGCGCGACGACGAACCCCAAGGCCTCGGCCGCGCTCGCCGGAGAAGACAGGCTCGCCTGTGCGGTCAGGGAACGCCCGACGCCGGATCTCTCCTGGCGTGCGATCGCCTCCATCCGACGGACATCCTCCGTCCAGCGCCGGGCTCCTGGATCCTTGCCTGTCCGGAGCGTGGCCAGGAGGCGCGTCAGGTCGGCCCCCGGAGCTCGTTGATCGCCGGCCACGAGGGCGACCGCCTCGGCAGCCGCACGGTGCCCTACTGTGGCGGCACCATCCAGCAGTGCGCGGGCCAGTCGTGGATCGGCGGGGATCCTGGCGAGCGTCTTTCCCACGTCCGTGGCAAGTCCGTCCGGGTCGATCGCACCAAGTTCCCGCAGCACTTCAATTGCATCATCCATCGCGCCTTGGGGCGGGGAGTCCGGAAGCGCGAGCCCCCGGCCACCCGGCGATCCCCAACAGGCCAGGACGAGCGCGGCGCCCGTCAGGTCGGCGGCCGCAATTTCCGGTGTGGGGTGGGCCGGTGCGGCTCCGTAGGCTTTTTGCTCGTAGCAGCGGACCACTCGTCCTGGCCCTTGGCGTGCGGCGCGTCCGGCGCGTTGTTCGGCGGAGGCGCGGGAGCAGGAGACGGTGACCAGTCCGGACATGCCGCGGTTGGCGTCGCGGCGCAGTTCACGGGACAGGCCCGAGTCGATGACCAGCCGGACTCCCGGAACTGTCAGGGAGGATTCGGCCAGGGCAGTCGAGACGATGATCCGGGGAGATCCGCCGGGCTCACGGCCGGAGACCGCCCGGTCCTGTTCCGCCGGGCTTGCCTGGCCGTGAAGCTCCAATACCTCCGCGCCCGGTACCCTCGCAGCGAGGCCGGCGCGCAGCCGGGATGCGACATATGAGACTTCCCACGCACCCGGGACGAAGACCAGGGCGTCGACGTCCGGATCGGCTGCGAGCGTGTCCGTGTACGACGCCGCGGCAGTCTCCGCCACATGGTCCAGGAAGGCGCGGGTCACGCCGCGTCCGTCCAACCGTGCGCCTGCCGCGGGCGCCCAGTCCACCGTCAAGGGATGCAGGGCGGACGGACAGTCGACCACGGGTGCCGGGCCGCCGCCGTCGTGCTTTTCGTCTGTGCCTTCACCGGCGCCGGCACCCCCAATCAGCGCGGCAAACCGTGGCGCGTCCAGCGTCGCCGACATCGCGACGAGGGTGAGGTCATCCCGCAGCTCACGGACCTCGATGAGCATTCCGAGCAACAGGTCCGTCTCCAGGCCGCGTTCGTGCACCTCGTCCAGGATCACGGCGTTGACGGTCTCAAGCCCTGGATCCGCGAGCAGGCGGCGCAGGAGGATTCCCGGAGTGACGAACTCGATGATGGTCCCCGGACCCGTCTGGCTTTCACCGCGGACCGTGTAACCGACGCGATCGCCGAGCCGGCTGCCGTCGAGGGCTGCGAGGCGGCGAGCGGCTGAGCGCGCGGCGACCCGTCGTGGCTGTGTCACGACCACCCGGGGGCGCTCTTTCGCTGTGACGTCGCCGCCCGCGATGTTGGCGAGCGCGATGTTGGCGAGCAGGGGCGGCACGAGCGTCGTCTTGCCGGTCCCCGGAGGCGCTTGCACGACGGCGGTTCCTGCCGTTCTTCCCGCGCCGAGGGCTTTGGCGAGTTCCCCCAGCGATTCTCCGAAGACGAGTCCCGCGCCGATAGTGCCCAGGTCGAAAGGGCGGTATGCGAGCGCGGCGTTCCGGGGAACGAGTGGGGATTTCACTCATCCATTGTGCCTATATGCGGATCCGCCCCGGAAAGGTGGACTGCTTGCCGAATCGGGAGGACGATTAAAGGGCAGTTGCTAGAAGGAGGTCTGTGATGTGCTACGGCTACAACAAGGATTTCCGGCGGGACACCAGGAAAGATGCCTCACAGGAACCCGAGGAACGCCCTGAGCCCAAGGTGGACGCGAAGGACTTCATGTTCTGGGCCTTCCCACGCCGCCACCGTGAGTTCACAAACGATCCGGAGCCGGTTATCGACCGGACCCGCGAAAGGGTCTAAGCCACGAAATTGAAGGGAACGTCCCGGAGGGGCGTTCCTTTCATTTGTGGCCCTACAACTCGGCGAATCCAAGGTATTTACTGGAGATACAACGTAAGCGGGTTCGCCTGCCTCGCTGCGGAAATTGGGCTCCCTTTTCCCTTCACTGCCACCAAAGGACCTCCGCCATGAACGCATCAGCACTAAGCGACGAAGCCGGTGGGCGGCCATGACAGCGGACGCCATCACCTGGCTCATTGTCTTGATTGTCCTGCTGGTCATCTGGTTCGCGATGGCCATCCACATTGTCACGCAGTATGAGCGCGGTGTCCTGCTTAGGCTGGGGAGGGTCCAGGGCCTCCGGACTCCGGGGCTTGTGATCATCATCCCGTTCGTCGACCGGCTGAGGAAAGTGTCCCTGCGGATCGTCACCATGCCCATCCAGTCCCAGGGCATCATCACGCGGGACAACGTCAGCCTGGACATTTCCGCCGTCGCCTATTTCCGGGTTGTCGACGCCATCAAGTCCGTCCTCGCCATCGAAAACGTCTACTCCGCGATTGACCAGATCGCGCAAACCACGCTGCGCAAAGTAGTGGGCCAGCACTCGCTTGACGAAACACTCGCAGAAACGGATGTCATCAATGCCAATATCCGTCAGATCCTGGATGGCCTGACCTTGGAATGGGGTGTCGAAGTGACCCTCGTGGAACTCAAGGACATCCAACTGCCGGACAGCATGAAGCGCGCCATGGCCCGCCAGGCCGAGGCCGAACGTGAGAAGCGCGCCAAGATCATCGCCGCCGAAGGCGAGTCTTTGGCCGCCGCTGCTCTGGGCATGGCTTCCGACACCATGATGGCCCACCCCTTGGCCTTGCAGTTGCGCAACCTGCAGTCCATGGTGGAGATCGGCGTCGACAAGAACACCACAGTCGTCTTCCCGGCGCCCTTGATGAGCACCATCGGCGAGCTCGGAGCGTTCCTTGCCCGCGAAGCGGCCGCCGCGAAAGCCGCGCAACCACCGAGGACCATGACGGGCCGGACTATGGCGGCAGGGTGAAGGCGGCAGGGGTGAAACTGAACGGTGTCTACGCTCGTTGAACCCGTCGTATAGCCTGAGAACCGAGCGTACAAGCCACAGAAGGAGGAAGACCATGACCGACCCCCGACGGGGCCGCGCCACGGCCTTCCTCCTCCGCATCGGCCTGTTGGCAGGACTGCTGTCGATCATCGCCGGAATCCTCGGGATGCATGTCATGGCGGGTGGGCACAGCATGCACGCCGCCACCGTGGCGAGCCCGGCCGCCGTCGTGAGCCAAGCCCCCGTCGTTAGCCACCATGCGGTCCACCACTCGGCTCCTCCACCCGCGCCGTCTTGCACATGCTCGGGCACCTGCACGGAGATGTCTGCCATGCACGCCGTCTGCGTGCCTGCACCGGGCCATAACATGCTGACAGCACCCCTACCCGGCGTCCCGCCCTATGCCACTGCGGGCACAGCCGAGGCAGGCGTCCTGGTCTCCGGCTATTCGCACCGCCCGGGAAGTCCTTCGCCGGGCGATCTCTGCATCAGCCGCACGTAAAATCCACTGCCGCGTCGGGCTGCTTTGCCCGTCGTACATGACTCCACCCTGACGCGCCGCCCACACGGTGGGCTTTGCCGTGCGCGTCCCACGCAGCCGTACCTCTGCAGGCTGATGATTGAAGGACTCCAAAACCATGAGAAAAAGTTTGACCATGACCACTGTTACCGTTGCCACGGCAATCGCGCTTGCCGGTTGCTCGGCCGGAACCGGCGGTGGCAAAGGCGCCGTGGCCATGGCGCAAAAGGAAGGCACGGACGGTAAGAACCCCGATGCCCTCAAACTCGGCAAGGACATCGTGACGGCCCAGGAGGCCGAGATCAAGGAAATGCAGGAACTATTGGGCGCTCTGTAGCCCAAAGCACCGGCCCACCTGGTTTTCCAGTGTGGGCCGGTGCCGGTGGCCTGGACAAGGGCGTCTTCCGGGCCTATGCCGTGACGCCTATGGAGGTTTCTTCCGCCGCGAACAGCGCTTCCGCCACATCTTCCCTGAGGTGGTATTCCCTGGCGTCGACCGGATACAGGGAACCACTGACAACGTAGTAACCGCGGCCTTCGCCTGGGCCGCCGGCCGCGGCATCCATCGCGGCGATCATCCCCGGCTCCAGGGGCTTTTCTTTGCCTGCCTCGCGCAATCGAGCTAGGTCTTCGGCCTCAAGGCGACTGATCAAACCCGGAATATCGCACATCTAAAAACACCGTCCTGTTCGGTACATGGGAATGGTTTGCGCCGTCGCCCCAGCCCTTGGTGCATGCCAAGAACAGTAAGGCCGGGCGTCGCTCATGGCAAGGGTCCAAACATGACCAGCCCACCAAATGGACGCCGCTTGCCTGCGCCCCTGGTTTCATGCTGCGTTCTTGGTTCCGTTGCCTACTGTTCAGTAACGGTAGGCAACATCGAGGGAGTGACTTCACCATGCAAAGCCCATTCGGGCGAAAATGTCTCCTTCTCCTCTACCCGGCGGGGCTTCCTGGCCGCCGCACTGACCGGCGCGGCCTTGACCCTGGCCCCGGTTTCGTTCGCGGCAGCCGCTACCGGAACCAGCAAGACCAAGACGATCACCGGCCATCTGGATCCGGGCGCCGCAGACTTCGTCTATTTGCCGATCGAGGTCCCGGCTGGCGTCAACAAGATCAGCGTTTCGTACACCTACAGCAAGCCCCAGGTGGCCGCAGGCCTCCTCGGGAACGCCTGCGACATCGGAATCTTCGATGAGAAGGGCACCGACCTCGCCGGAAAGGGTTTCCGCGGCTGGTCCGGCGGTTTCCGGACCGAATTCAGCATCAGCGCGGGCGAAACGACGCCGGGTTACTTGCCGGGATCGATTGGAAAGGGCACGTGGAACGCCGTTCTCGGCCCTTACCAGGTGGCCGAGCGCGGCCTTGACTACACGGTGAACGTCACCCTTGAGTACGGACCCGACGTCACTCCTTTCAAGCCCCAGTACCCGCCGCAGCAGATCGCCGGCCGCGGCGCGGCCTGGTACCGCGGCGACGCGCACCTGCACACCGTTTACTCCGACGGAAAGCGCACCCCCAAGGAAGTCGCAGCCGGCGCCCGCGCCGCGCGTCTCGACTTCATGATCTCCACGGATCACAACACTCCGGCATCGCACGGCGTCTGGGGACCGCTCGCCGGCGACGACCTCCTCATCCTCACGGGCGAAGAAGTCACCACGCGAAACGGTCACTACCTCGCGCTAGGCCTGGAGCCGGGCGAATGGATCGACTGGCGCTACCGGGCCCGCGACAAGGGGTTCGAGCAGGAAGCCCAGCGGATCCACTCCTCGGGGGGCATTGTTGTTCCGGCCCACCCGTACTGCCCGTATGTCGCCTGCCGCTGGAAGTTCGGTTACGACGACGCCGACGCCGTAGAGGTATGGACGGGCCCATGGACGATTGACGATGAGTCCTCCGTCAACACGTGGGACTCAATGCTGGCCCATTCCGTGCGCACGGGGGGCCGGTGGCTCCCCGCGATGGGCAACAGCGACGCCCACAGTGTCCCGCAGGTCATCGGATTCCCCCACAACGTGGTCAACGCAGCAGCGTTGTCCCGCGATGCCCTGCTTGACGGCATCCGCAATGGCCGGAACTGGATCGCCGAGTCGGCGGACGTCTCGGTGGACTTCCAGGTCACCTCCGGCGGCAAGAGCGCAACCGTGGGCGACCGGCTCAAGGTCGCGGCAGACGCCCCGGTCACGGTGACGGCGAAAATCGCCGGCGTGCCGAACGGCGTCGTACGCTTCATCACGGACGAAGGACAGACCCAGCAGGTGACGCTTCCCGCGTCGGGTCAGGGAACCAGCACGTGGGTTACCACCCCGCAGCTCGCAGCGTACGTACGCGTGGAGGTCCGGCATCCGAAGATCGACGGAACCTCCGGCAGCGGCACGGAAATGGGAACGGTCATCCCGCTCGGTCCCATGGCAGCGCTGACGAACCCGATCTTCCTGGGCGCCAGCTAGTCCGCAACAGATCCGATTGAGTTGAGGGAGTCCCTGCCAGTACCCCTACCAACAGGGACTCCCTCAATTCGGAAATCTCGTGTTGGGTAGATAGTGCCAATCCTCCGTCCACAAACAGGAGAAAAATGCTGACCGTCAATGCTTACGCCGCCCCATCCGCGAGCGAAGCGCTCGTTCCGACCACCATTGAGCGCCGCGACGTCGGCGCCCACGACGTGCTGATCGAGATCAAGTACGCAGGCATCTGCCATTCAGACATCCACACCGTCCGCGGCGACTGGGGACCGCAATCCTATCCACTCGCGCCCGGACACGAAATCGCCGGTATTGTCACCGAAATCGGCTCCGAAGTGACCCGCCACAAGGTCGGCGACCGCGTCGGCGTCGGCTGCATGGTCAACTCCTGCCGCGAATGCGAGAACTGCCGCAAGGGCGAGGAGCAGTACTGCCTGAAAGGCATGACCGGGACCTACGGCGCCGTTGACCGCGACGGGACCATCACCCAGGGCGGCTACTCCACCCACGTCGTCGTGACTGAGGACTTCGTGGTGCGGATCCCCGATGGAATAGAGCTCGACGCCGCCGCTCCCCTGCTGTGCGCAGGCATCACCACGTATTCGCCGCTCCGGCATTGGAGTGCCGGCCCGGGCAAGAAGGTCGGCGTCGTCGGACTCGGCGGCTTGGGCCACATGGCCGTCAAGCTCGCGCACGCCATGGGGGCCGAAGTCACGGTGTTGTCCCAATCGCTGAAGAAGATGGAAGACGGCCTGCGGCTGGGCGCCGACCAGTACTTCGCCACGAGCGAGCCGGCCACCTTCGAAGAGCTTGCGGGGACCTTTGACCTGATCATCAACACCGTCAGCGCCCCGATCGACATCAGCTCCTACCTTCAGTTGCTGGCGCTCGATGGCGCGCTGGTGAACGTAGGCGCGCCGGCGGAACCCCTGCCCGTCAATGTGTTCTCACTCATCACGGGACGGCGCTCCTTCGCCGGATCCGCGATCGGCGGCATCCGGGAGACCCAGGAAATGCTGGACTTCTGCGCCGAACATGGACTCGGCGCCGAGATCGAGGTCATCCCGGCCGAGAAAATCAACGACGCCTACGAGCGCGTGCTCGCCTCCGATGTGCGGTACCGCTTCGTCATTGACACCTCCACACTGGGCTAGGCGGGGGCCCCTCCCGAAAAGTCCCTGCTGGGCACTTGCACTGCGGCTCTGGCCTCGTGGTTGTGCCCGGCAGGGACTCTTTTCGTTCTGGCCGGACGACGAGCAGGCACCTTAGTTTCAGTCGACGTTCACCATCCGGTCCCCTTCCGATCACACAAGCCGTTTAACGTTCTTAGTGTTCTACGCGCGTAGACCCCCACTCGCTACCCACAGAGGACCAGAACGTGCCCATGAATACTGTCAATCTCGAAAAAACCTCAGAACCAGACCTACACTTTCAAACACCCGAAGGCCGCGCCCGGTTTCGCACCGCCACCATCTCCACCTGGCTCGGAACAACCATGGAGTACGTGGATTTCGCCTTGTATGGCCTGGCCGCGGGCCTGATCTTCGGCAATGTCTTCTTCCCTGGAAGCGACCCGGTCATCGGGCTGCTGTCCGGCTTCGCCACGTACGCCGTGGGCTTCCTTGCACGGCCCCTCGGAGCCATCTATTTCGGCCGGCTTGGCGACAAGCGCGGACGGAAGTTTGTCCTTGTCACGACGATTGCCCTCATGGGCTTGTCAACAACACTGATAGGTTTCATCCCGGGTTATGCCCAGATCGGCGTCGCTGCCCCGGCCCTGCTGGTCCTGTTCCGCCTCGCCCAGGGCTTCGGAGCAGGCGCGGAACTGTCCGGCGGTGCCGTCATGCTCGCCGAGTATGCACCGGCAAAGCGCCGTGGCCTGGTGGCCTCGATTGTGGCGCTCGGCTCGAATAGCGGAACGCTGCTCGCTTCAGCCATTTGGCTTGTAATTATCCAGCTTCCCCAAGCGGACTTGATGTCCTGGGGTTGGCGCATCCCCTTCATCGGCAGTTTCATCATCACAGCGGCAGCGCTCCTTATCCGCCGCTCAATGGCCGAAAGCCCTGTGTTCGTCAAGCAGCAAGAGAACTTGCTGAAAGCCTCTCAGCCTGAGACGACCGTCAAGCCGACGGGCTCCTTCTTGTCCCGTCACAAGGCCTTTTTCATCATGATCGGGCTCCGTATTGGCGAGAACGGCCCCTCTTACCTCGCCCAGAGCTTTGTCATCGGATACGTCGCCAAA
The DNA here is from genome assembly GCF_052115645.1 of Arthrobacter sp. 2MCAF14. Taxonomy (NCBI): domain Bacteria; kingdom Bacillati; phylum Actinomycetota; class Actinomycetes; order Micrococcales; family Micrococcaceae; genus Arthrobacter; species Arthrobacter sp. 2MCAF14. The sequence goes on from NZ_JBFRHB010000010.1 coordinate 87,313, forward strand.
GTCCTGCTTGTCGATAAGTCCGTTCCGACGTCGGCCGTTCTCATTGCGTCTATCCTCGGGTTCGGCGTGATCCCCCTGGCGGGATTCCTCTCGGACCGTTTCGGCCGACGGATCAGCTACCGCGTATTCTGCCTCCTGTTGGTTCTTTACGCCGTGCCCGCTTTTGCGCTGCTGGATACTCGCGAGCCAGCGATTGTCATGGGCGTCATCATCGTGGGCATGTGCCTGGCGTCGCTGGGAATCTTCGGCGTCCAGGCCGCCTACGGCGTGGAACTGTTCGGGGCCAACCACCGCTACTCTCAGATGGCCCTGGCCAAGGAACTCGGCTCCATCGTCTCGGGCGGCACAGCCCCTTTGGTGGCGGCCGCGTTGCTGGCAGGGTTCGGTCACTGGTGGCCCATTGCAGCCTATTTCATCCTCATGGCCGGAATCGGCTTGGTCACGACCTTCTATGCCCCTGAGACCAAGGGCCGTGACCTCAACGAGTTCGAAGACGCCATCTAAACGATTGCTAGAGTAACCGCCGGAGGGACATGAAACAGTCAGGTGCTATGGGACTAAATATCGGCAAGGTAACCCGAAGGGAAGTTGCGCTTGCAGCCGGGACGTCGGAGGCGGTTGTGAGTTACGTGGTCAACAACGGCCCCCGCCCGGTCTCCGACGCAACCAGGCAGAAAGTACTGGACGCTATTGCCGAAACGGGTTACCGACCGAACACCATCGCGCGGTCCCTGGCTGCGGGGTCGACAAAGACTTATGGCTTGATCGTCCCGAACATCCGCAACCCGTTCCTGGCGGCCCTGGCCCACGCATTACAGCAGGAAATGTTCTCAACTGGCAGAGTGCTGCTGCTTGGCGATTCCGATGACAACAAGGAACGCGAAAGTGAAATCCTCCGGACCTTTATCGAGCGCCGGGTAGACGGCATTATTTGGTATGGCGTCGACAGGGATATAGAACTGCGGGACGCTCATGCAGCAGGCGTCCCCGTCGTTGTCCTCGACAAGACACCAAGCGGCTCCGAGGCTGCCTCGGTCTTCATCAATGAGACCGGGGCGGCCTTCGAAGCCACTAAACATTTGATTGATCACGGTAGGACGTCGGTTGCCATCATTTCAGGACCACGGAAGAACCTGAACTCCCAAGACCGTATTACTGGCTGGAAGCAAGCCTTGGAACTAAGCAACATCGCTGCAAGTGACACTCTTAGCTTCGAAGCCGAATACACTAGGGGCGGCGGATATGCCGCCGCTAGGGAAATGTTTTCCGGAGCGGCCCAACCAGACGCCGTATTCGTTTCGAACGAACTGCAGGCCCTCGGTTTCGTTGCGGCGGCGGCCGAATTCGGTGTACGTATTCCCCAGGACTTGGCAGTTGTGTGCTTCAACGGCACTATCAATTCCGCATTCAGTACACCCACACTGACGGCCATCGAACAACCCACTGGAACCATCGCCAAGGCCTCCATAAAACTGCTTCTGGAATCCGGGTCTTTTATGGGGGAATCCATCGAGTGCGACTTCCGGCTGCGGAGACGAGCGTCCTGCGGATGCGACTACGAAAGAGATACTTTTGACAGAGACCAGTAGCAAACGAATCCGCGTGATCCTGGATTGCGATCCAGGGAACGGTGTTCCCGGTGCCAATGTTGACGACGGGCTGGCCATTGCCCTCGCCATCGCCGCCGCAAGCCGGATCGAACTGGCAGCCATCACCACCGTTTCAGGCAACACGCCGAGCCGCACGGGATATTCAGTGGCACGCACCATGATGGAGGACCTTGGACTCCAGATACCCGTCTATTGCGGCGCCGAACGTGCACTTCAAGAACCCGATGGCCCGTGGAGGTCATTCCTCGACGCCCCCATCCGAGACCCTTCGCTGGCCGGTTTGTGGGATGGCGTCCCTCGAGTTCGGGACTTTGAACAAGAACCAACCGTCCCCGCCGCCCTGCAGATTGCCCAGCTCGTCCTTGCAGACCCTGGCAATGTCACCATTGTTGCCATCGGACCGCTTACGAACGTCGCCCAGGCAATGCTCCTTTACCCACAACTGGCAAGCGCGGTGGCGGAGATCATCGTCATGGGGGGCTCATTCAACATCGACGGAACCCTGAAGGACACCAATTTCGGAGTCGACCCCGAAGCTGCCCGCATCGTTCTCAGGAGCGGGGCTCCGATCACGCTGGTCCCCCTCGATGCCTCCGAGCAGACCATGCTTACCCTCGACGACTTGGCAGAGCTGGAGAACGTCGACAACGATCTCGCCCGGTGCGTCCTTCCTTGGACGCGAGCCTGGCTGAAATACTCTTCGAGAACACGCGGCATCCTTGGTTGCTGGCTCCATGATCCCTTGGCTGTCGCAATCTTGCTTGACCGCTCCATCGCGATCAGCAGGGAGTACATGGTCGACGTCGAACTGAGCGGCGCGCTAACCCGCGGACGGAGCATTCGTTGGGTCCGCGACTCTCTGCGTACGACGGTTGGAATTGACGCAAATGGCGCCCGATCAATCAATGTTCTGACTCAAGTGGACAACAGGAAACTCGTCAAAACGCTCATCGACGCAATCAGGGGCTACGGAACATGAACAAGAACCGACTCGAGGCATTCAGTGACGGCGTCCTCGCCATTGTCATCACCATCATGGTGCTTGAGCTGCGAGTGCCCCCGGAACCGAGCTGGCATGCCTTGCTCAGCGTCTTTCCCACGTTCCTCAGCTACTTGCTCAGCTTCGTCTACGTGGGGATCTACTGGAACAACCACCACCACATGATCCATCTGGCGGATCGGGTCAACGGCAGAATACTTTGGGCGAACCTGCACCTGTTGTTCTGGATATCCCTCTTCCCGTTCAGCACACGCTGGATGGATGAGTCGGGCTTCGCTGAGGTCCCTGTGCTGGCTTACGGGTTCAACCTGCTCTGCGCCGCCATTGCCTACTTCGTCCTGCAGCAGTCCTTGATCCGGCACCAGGGGCGGCAGGGTGCGCTCGCCCAGGCGATTGGCCGGGACTGGAAGGGGAAGACGTCGCCGCTCATCTATCTGGCCGGGCTTGGCCTCTGCCTTCTGCATCCTTTGCTCGGCGTCGCCGCCTACACCGTCGTGGCTTTGATCTGGCTGGTCCCGGACCGCCGCGTTGAACACTTCGTCATCCGCGCACACCAGGACCGACTGGAGTAGCCCAAGCCAGGGACCAGCAGAGTCAGCCGGTCCCCGACTCGCGGAAGCACTTCAGACCCGGCGTGAGCGCCGTTCAAGCAGGAGCGTGTCCCGCCATTGGCCGTCCAGGGGCCCGGCACTCATACGGCCGATGCGTTCACGCCGGCCAACGATGGTGAAGCCATTGGCTTGGTGAAGCCGGATGCTGGCCTGGTTTTCGGGGAAAATGCTGGACTGGATGGTCCAGATGCCATGCTCTTCGGTCGACGCAGCCAGCGCTTTCAGCAGCAGGCTTCCGACACCCCGTCCGCGGGCAGAACCGGCGACATAGACGGAGTGTTCGACGACGCCGGCATAAGCCGGGCGCGCAGACACCATGGAAACGGCCGTCCATCCCAGCACGGCGCCGGACGCAACAGCCACGAAGCGGTGATCAGGAAGGCGGCTCGCGTCGAATTGTTCCCAGTCAGGAGCTGCCGCTTCAAAGGTTGCTTGCCCGGTCTCGATGCCTTCGGTGAAAATCGCACGGACCTCCGGCCAATCCTCGGGACTCATGGGCCGGATCGAGACGGCTCTGGCTTCGCTGGACATTCACCCATTATGCACTCGGATTGACGAGCCCTTGATTGAAGCCCTCGTCCTTGTTGCACTTGTCCCATGAGCAAAGAACAGCTGATCATCGTCGGATCCGGCCCTGCCGGCTACACCGCGGCAATCTATGCCGCCCGGGCGGGCCTGAGCCCCCTCGTTCTTGCCGGATCGGTCACCGCCGGCGGCGCGTTGATGAACACCACGGAGGTGGAGAACTTCCCCGGCTTCCCCGCTGGAATCCAGGGCCCCGAGCTCATGGATGGCCTCCAGGAGCAGGCCGAGCGCTTCGGCGCCAAGATAGCGTTCGACGACGTCACTGAAGTCCAGCTGCGTGGCCACCTCAAGCGCGTGGTCACCGGCTCGGGTGACACCCACGAAGCACCGGCCGTGATCCTTGCGACCGGTTCCGCCTACAAGGAACTCGGCTTGCCCGAAGAGAAGCGGCTAAGCGGGCACGGCGTTTCGTGGTGCGCCACGTGCGATGGCTTCTTCTTCCGCGAACAGGAAATCATCGTTGTGGGTGGCGGTGATTCGGCCATGGAAGAAGCGATGTTCCTGACCCGGTTCGCGAAGACCGTGACCGTCGTCGTCCGCAGGGAAGAGCTCCGGGCCTCCCGGATCATGGCCCAGCGGGCCAAGGACAATCCGAAAATCCGCTTCGCGTGGAATTCCGCCATCACCGCCATCCACGGCGACACCAAAGTCACCGGGGTGACCCTGGCCGACACACGTTCCGGCGAATCGCGTGAACATGCGGCTACGGGCATATTCGTGGCCATCGGACATGTCCCTCGAACGGAGCTTGTTGCGGGACAAGTGGAGCTCGACGCTGAGGGCTACATCAAAGTGGACTCCCCCACCACGGTGACCAATCTCTCCGGAGTCTTCGCTTGCGGTGACGCGGTGGACCACCGCTACCGCCAGGCCATCACCGCCGCCGGCACAGGTTGCGCAGCGGCGTTGGATGCCGAGCGGTACCTCGCAGCGCTCGACGACGCGGACAGCATCGCCACGGCGCTGGTTGAAGAACCCACCCACGCCTGAAGACCCCCAACTAATCCCCACCGCCACCCTTGCCTCGCAAGCTCGGCCAGGGAACCCTGGCGGCGTGGGCCCACGCAGTTAATGTCGTTTAGAGGGCTCAAAGCGACATCTAGTGCGAGTCAGTTGGGCGAGCCGCGCTTATCAAGCTGCACCTAAAACCCACTTTTCGGCATGCCTAACTTAACGGTATCCTCATCATGTCCGTATCCCCGATGTTGAGGAAGCCATGGCTGCGACTATCGCGGAGCGACCGGCGAGCAAGACCCGGTGGAAGTCCCGGCTGCTTTTGTTGGGTCCGGCTTTCGTGGCTGCGATCGCATACGTGGATCCGGGAAACGTCGCGGCAAACCTTACTGCCGGAGCCAACTACGGCTACCTGCTCGTGTGGGTCCTGGTAGCGGCAAACATCATGGCGGTCCTGGTGCAGTACCAGTCCGCAAAACTTGGCTTGGCAACCGGACAAAGCCTTCCGGAACTCCTGGGAAAACGGTTGGGAACCCACCGCCGCAGACTGTTCTGGGTCCAGGCAGAGGTAGTTGCCGGGGCTACCGACATGGCCGAAGTCATCGGCGGAGCGGTAGCCCTCAACCTTCTCTTCGGACTGCCGCTCCTCATAGGCGGAGTCATCATCGGCGTGGCATCCATGTTGCTCCTGGCGCTCCAGTCGTCACGGGGCCAGAAGTCCTTTGAGTACGCCATCATGATGCTCCTGGCGGTCATCGCCGTCGGTTTCATTTCGGGGCTCTTCGTCAATCCCCCCGAGACCGGTGGAGTATTGGCTGGTTTGGTGCCGCGGTTCGAAGGCACGGACACTGTCCTCCTCGCTGCGAGCATGCTCGGCGCCACCGTCATGCCGCATGCCATCTACCTGCATTCGGCCCTGGCCCGTGACCGGCATGGTTTCTCGGAAGATCCCGCTGAACGGACAAGGCTCATCAGGACCACCCGCGTGGACGTCGCGGCCGCTTTGATGCTTGCCGGAGTCGTGAACATCGCCATGCTCCTTTTGGCCGCGTCCAGCCTGCGGGGAGTCGAAGGAACCGACACCATCGCCGGGGCCCATGCCGCCGTGACATCTGCCCTTGGTCCAGTCATCGGCGTGGCTTTCGGCGTCGGCTTGCTTGCCTCGGGCCTCGCTTCGACTTCCGTCGGATGCTACGCCGGCGCAACGGTCATGGGCGGACTCCTCAAGATCCGGGTGCCCTTGCTGCTCCGCCGTGTAGTCACGCTGGTCCCTGCCCTCGTCATTCTCGGCGCGGGCATCGAACCCACCCTGGCGCTCGTGTTGAGCCAAGTCCTGCTGAGCTTCGGCATTCCTTTCGCCTTGATTCCGCTCATCCGGCTCACCGGCAAGCGCGAGGTCATGGGCATCCACACGGATTCCACGGCATTGAAGATTGCCGGGTGGACCAGCGCCGCACTGATTGTGGGCCTCAACTGTGTCCTCATCGTCTTGACCGTCACAGGGAAGTCCTAGGTCCATGAGCAACCCCCAGGCCCTGGCCCGTCAGCTGGGCACCTTTGACGCCGTCGTGATCGGATTGGGCTCCATGATCGGCGCCGGCGTGTTCGCGGCCTTCACTCCGGCCGCTGCCGCCGCGGGATCAGGATTGCTGGTTGGACTCGTCGTCGCGGCTGCTGTGGCATTCTGCAACGCGACGTCCTCCGCCCAACTCGCCGCCGCATACCCGACGTCGGGCGGGACCTACGTTTACGGTCGTGAACGGCTGGGACCGTGGTCCGGATATCTGGCCGGTTGGGGATTCGTCATCGGGAAGACTGCCAGCGCGGCGGCCATGGCCATGACCTTCGCCGCCTATGCGGCCCCTCCGGGGTGGGAACGTCCCGTGGCGATCGCCGCCGTCGTCGTCCTCGCCACCGTGAACTATCACGGGGTGACCCGCACAGCCGGCCTCACACGCATCCTGGTTCTCGCAGTACTGGCGGCCCTCGCCATTGGCGTGGCAGCCTGCTGGGGCGGTTCAGCTCCGTCCCCGGCCAACATCCCCGGCGATGGACTGCTTGCACACGGCTGGTACGGGATCCTCCAATCCGCCGGGTTGCTGTTCTTCGCCTTCGCCGGCTACGCGAGGATCGCGACCATGGGAGAGGAAGTCCGCGACCCCCGGCACGCCATTCCACGTGCCATAGGGATCGCGCTGGGCATCGCCGTCGTCCTCTACGCGATCATCGCGGTGACCCTTCTCGCCACTCTCGGCCCGGACCGTGTGGCTGGCACCTCAACGCCGCTCGCTGCCGCGGTCGGAGCCGGGACTTTTTCCTGGACCGTTCCGGTGGTCCGCGTGGGAGCCGCCGTCGCCTCCCTCGGGGCCCTCCTGGCGCTCATCGCCGGCTTGGGCCGGACCACCCTGGCAATGGCCAGGCACCACGACCTGCCGCACTGGCTCGCCGCAGTCCATCCCCGCTACCGTGTCCCGCACCGCGCCGAAGTCACCCTCGCCGTCGTGATCTGCGTGATCGTCGTGGTCGCCGACTTGCGCGGCGCGATCGGCTTCTCTTCTTTCGGTGTGCTCATCTACTACCTGGTCGCCAATATTGCGGCGTTCACCCAGCCGGCCGAAGACCGCCGATACCCCAAAGCGCTCCAAGTGCTCGGCGCACTGGCTTGCGTAGTCCTCGTGGCCACGCTTCCGCCGCTATCGGCAGGCCTGGGCGTGCTCATGTTCGCGGCCGGCATCATCCTGCGCGTGGTCAGGCTTAAGCGATAGCGTCGTGTGCGGGCGCGGAGGCAGCAGGCCGTTCCTTCGGCGCCATCCGCCGCGACGGCCGCCCGGCCAACCCAATGACAAGCAGGGCCAGGACAGTGAGAGCCGCGCAAGCCGCGAAGACGCCTTGGTAGCCGAACGCCGTCGTCGATCCCAAAGCGATGATCGGGCCCGAAACGATCGCGCCGACGCGCCTCGTGTTGGTGTAGAGGCCGGAGGCCAGGCCCGGACGCGGAATCAGCCGCTGGAACAAGGTCAGCCCCACACCCGCCACGATCCCGAAGAACCAGGCATTCAGGACCTGGAGCGCAATCAGGGTGGCCGGGTTGGAGACAAAAGCCATGGCCGCGTAGTAGGCGATCCCGGCCACGCATCCCGACGCAATGAGCGCCCGGCTGGAGTAGCGGCGCGCGAGCCGCCCGATCAGGAAGAGCGCCGGTATCTCAAGCGCGGCAGACACGCCGAGCGCGATGCCCGCCCAGATGATGTCGACGCCGAGCCCCTGGGTCACGAAAAGGCCCATGATGGACACAGCGGCGCTGTTAGTTGCCTGCAGGGCGATAAAGCCGAGGACGACGGCGGCGACCCCCGTTTTCGAGAACGGGTGCCCATCCTCTTCGCCATGAGCCCTGGGCCGATCCTCGACGGCGGCAGCGCGCCGCCGGGAAATCATGGCAGCAGTGGTGGCGACATTGAGGACGGCGACCGCACCGAGGGTGAGCAGGATGGCCCGATTGCCCAGGGCGCCCATGATGAATGTCGCGAGGGGCGGCCCGGCCACCCAGGCGAAAGAGACAATCGCGCGGGTGTTCATCACGTCGCTCGTTCCAGCACCTGAGTGCCTGAGGTGGGCGAACAGCAGCGAGCTGCCGACCCCCGCCGGGCCGCCCAGGACGATCAAGCCCACGACGGCGAGCGGCAGCGAAGTGCTCACGGCCAGAAGGGCGGACAGCCCCAGGGTCAGGACGCCGCAGGCCAGCATGGGCCGCAGGTAGTCGTTTGTACGGTCCGCATACGCCGGCACGAGAAGGGAAGCGACGAAGCCGCTGGCATTGTAGACGGCGAGGACCCATCCCACCTCGGCCGGGGTGGCGTTGAAGAGGGCCACCAGCAGGAGTGCCAGGGCAGGGTTGAGGAATGCGAACTGGAGCCCCCACAACAGCGCCGCAGAGGGGACGAGCAAACGCTTCATGCTTCCATTCCGTTTATCCACGCCCTCAACCCTAGAAGCCTTCCGGGCCGCTAGGGAGGCCCTGCCGGTACCTGTATCAGCAGGTCTTCCGGCTGGTCAGGGCTGATTTTGGACGTCGGCCCGATCAGATCCGGCCGGCGGGCGAGCTCTGACAAAACCCGAATCAGGGGTGGACGGCGGAGGCCGCACAGAGCAGGATTGAGCCATGAGCATCCATGAGGCACTTCTGAAACAGGCCAGCATTACCGCCACGGAAGCCACGCTCGTGGCGAAGTTCGAGATCGAGGGCAACATCCCTGGTTCCGGCGCCTTTGTTGTGGGCCTGGTCGCGGCGACTCCGGACTATTCCTCTCAACGAAGACTAGGCATCGAGTTCATGAACGGGGAGGCGATTGCCTTCTTTTCCTTCAACCACGACCAAAGCGCCGAAGAGAACTACGACCTCAAGGGTGTGGAGCACTCGGGCAACGTCATTACCGGCCATTTCCCTCTCTCGGCGATCAACGGCCTTGGCAAGGGACACGTGATGACGGCCTTCAGTGAAGCCGACGGCCGCGAGTTCCAGTCCGGCGTCGCCGTCGAGGAGTCGCTCTAGCCGGGCGGCCAAATCGATGCCCGATTCGCCCTTGCGTGTCATGTGACACATGCGCGCGAAGGAATAGCACCTGCCGGGTTACCGTTGACGCGAGTAGTTCAAAACAACGACAGCAGGAGAATCCGTGGACTTCACCCCCGAATCCGGCACCATCACTATGTTCTCGACCACTTGGTGCGGTTATTGCAACCGACTGAAGAAGCAGCTTGACGCCAAGGGCATCGGCTACAACGAGGTCAACATCGAAGAGGTTGAGGGCACCGCCGAACTCGTGGAGAAGCTGAACGGCGGCAACCAAACCGTCCCTACGGTCCTTTTCCCGGACGGCACTGCTGCCACCAACCCTTCCGCAGCCGAGGTCGAAGCGCGCCTCGCCGCCTGAACCCCCGCAGCTGAGTTATCCAGGTGGTGCGGCTGGTTCCAGGCGCACCACCACGGATTTAGACGCGGGAGTGTTGCTGCCTTCGGCGATCGAATCCAGCGGTACAAGGACGTTCGCTTCCGGGTAATACGCAGTCACGCAACCGCGGGCTGTGGGGTACGCGATCAACCGCAACTGGCGCAGGACCCGGTCCACGCCGTCGTCGGCTTCGCTGTGGACGTCCACATAGCCGCCGTCGGCAAGGCCCAGGTCAGCCAGGTCGTCCCGGTGCGCAAAAAGCACCATGCGGCCCTTCTTCACGCCCCGGTAGCGGTCGTTCATGCTGTACGTGGTCGTGTTGAATTGATCGTGGGAGCGCACTGTCTGGAGCAGCAGGCGCCCTTCCGGGACCTGGATAGTCTCAAGGTCGTTGACCGTGAACATTGCCTTTCCCGTGATGGTGGGAAACTTCCGCTCGTCCCGGGGGCCATGGGGCAGAACGAAACCGTCACGGCTCCGGGCTTTTTGGTTGAAGTTCTCAAAGCCCGGCACCACATGGGAAATGTGCTCGCGCACTGAGTCGTAGTTTGCCTCGAAACCTGCCCAGTCAACTGGGACCTTGTCGCCGAGTACCGTCCCGGCCATACGGCACACGATCGCCACTTCGGACAAGACTTTGTCGGAGATCGGCTCCAGCCTTCCCGCCGAACGGTGTACCGCGCAGACGGTGTCTTCGACGGTGACGAACTGCTCGCCGCTCGCCTGGCGGTCTATTTCCGTTCGGCCCATGGTCGGCAGGATCATCGCTTGTTCCCCCACCACGGCGTGGGAACGGTTGAGCTTCGTGGAGATCTGGACTGACAATCGGGTCTTGCGGACGGCTGCCTCGGCAGCAGTGGTGTCCGACATCGCATGCACGAGGTTTCCACCGAGCGCGACGAGCACGTTGATCCTGCCGTCCCGCATGCCGCGGATGCTGTCCACGGAGTCGACGCCCGGGTGCCGCGGTGGATCGAAGCCGAATTCCTGCTGCAGGGCGTTGAGGAACGGTTCGGGCATCTTCTCCCAAATACCCATGGTCCGGTCGCCCTGGACGTTGCTGTGCCCACGGATCGGCGAAGGGCCGGCGCCGGGTTTGCCGATGTTCCCGCGGAGCAAGAGCAGATTGACGATCTCCTTGATGGTCGCCACGGCCTTCTTGTGCTGGGTCAGGCCCATGGCCCAGGTAATGATGACCTTCTCCGCGCGCAGGTAGCGGGAGGCGAGCTCATCGATTTCCTCCGCCCTCAAGCCCGTTGCGGCGAGGACGTCCTGCTCATCAAGCTCTTCGATGTGGGCTTGGAACTCTTCGAGTCCTTGGCAGTGCTTCTCGATGAACGCATGGTCCAGGACTGCCCCCGGTGCCGCCTTCTCTGCCTTCAGGACCCGCTTGGAGACGGCTTGAAGCAACGCCATGTCCCCTGCGAGGCGGATCTGAAGGAACTGGTCCGCCAGGTCCGTTCCTTTGCCCACCAGCCCACGGGGCCGCTGAGGGTTCTTGAAGTTGATGAGCCCGGCTTCCGGAAGAGGGTTCACCGCGACAATGCTCGCACCGGCGAGTTTTGCCTCTTCCAAGGCGGTGAGCATCCGGGGATGGCAGGTCCCCGGATTCTGGCCCATGATGATGATCAAATCAGCCTTGGCGAAGTCTGTGTAGCTGACAGCGGACTTGCCCACGCCGATTGTCTCACCGAGGGCCAGCCCCGTGGACTCATGGCACATATTCGAGCAATCGGGCAGGTTGTTGGTCCCGAAGGCCCGGACGAAGAGCTGGTAGACGAACGCGGCCTCGTTGCTCGTCCGGCCGCTCGTGTAGAAAGTGGCCTCGTCGGGCGATCCCAGGGCATTCAGTTCACGGGCAACAATCCGGAACGCATTGTCCCAACTGATAGGACTGTAATGGCTCGAACCGGCAGGTTTGTAGACGGGCTCCACGAGCCTGCCCTGCTGGCCCAGCCAGTATTCCGAGCGCTCGGCGAGGGAATCGACGTCGTTCGCCTCCCAGAAACCGGACGGAACCTTGAGCGGATCAGCCTCCCACCCGACGGCCTTGGCGCCGTTCTCACAGAACTCGGCCAGCTTCCGCTCCGGAGGATCCGGCCAGGCGCAGCTCATGCAGTCGAAGCCGTCCTTCTGGTTCATGGCCAGCAGGGACTTCCAGGTGCGGGACGGTCCCATCTGGCTCAACGCATGGGGTAAGGAGTCCACCAGGCTGGGCAAACCCGCGGCGGATCGCTTCGGCGGTCCGACGGTGAGGTCCGCGTCGGAATCGTGGACAACGGATGGCTTCTTGTCCATTGCTCTACCTCGGTCCACTTGGTGGTGGCCTCAAGCGTAGTCCTGGCGGTATCCGTCTACAACGGCGTGCTGGTGCTCGTCACAGGGAGCAGGCCCTGGAAATCGCCGTCGATGAGTTCGGCGTATTCTGCGTAGGCCGCGACGACGGCGTCCTCCACTGTGGGTACGTCCAGCTGCGGCAGAAGGTCGTTGGCCGCCCCCGCCGTGGCCGGATCCCACTCCAGTCCGAGGGCGCCATAGCTGGCAGTGAGGACTTCACGGATGGGTGCGGAGTTCTCGACGACGATCACCGAACTGAACAGCCATCCCCCGGAGACCACCCTCTGGGCGGTGCCGACCAGCTTGATCTGGTGTGTTGGAAAATCCGGATCCAGGCCGTGGACGCTGAACTCACCCGGGCAGTACTCGCCGGGGATCTCCCCGACGGCGGCCTGAACGCCGACGCGGCGGAGCGCACCCGCGAGGAGCTCGCCAAAGAAGGAGAAACGGGCCTTCGCCCCGGCAATCGCGTCGGCGTGCGGCTCCACGTGGTCGATCACCAAGGTGCCCCGGTGGTAGGCCGCTGCCCGGCCTCCGGCCTTGCGGATCAACGGTTCGAAACCGAGGTCCCGGCAAGCCTCGGACGCGGCCTGGAATCCCGGCAGCTTGGCATCGCGTTGCCCGAACGCCACGGTCGGGCGGGGCCGGTACAACCGCAGCGTCGGCGCCAGAAGCCCCCTGCGGGCACGGTTGAGGAGCTCGATCCCGAAGTCCAGGTCATCAGCGACGCCGAGCGACTCTTCCTGGCGCACCACCGTGAGCGTGCGCCGTGTCCGGGCGAGGTCCTCAACCATCAGCTTTTCCTCAACGTGAGGATCTGCTCCGCGCGGCCGAAGGGGCCGCTGATGTCGTGAAGCACCGTGGACGTCAGGCCGATGCCGTCATTGCCGAAGGAGACCATGTTGTCCAGGCCGAGCCATTCGCCCTCAGGTTCACGGTACATGTGGATCTGCAGGTCAAGGTTGGGAAAGATGTAGCTGTTCTTGCCCGGCGAAACGCGCGCGGCAATACCGTTGGCTGTGTCCACGAGTCCAATGAGCCTCGCGACATCGCGGCTGTCCGCCGCATCGGTGAGGGGATGCTCCGTACGGATCCAGACTTTGCCCGAGCCTGCCCGGTGTCCTTCTGCTATCCGCATTTCCAAGGACCGGATGTAGCCACCCGGCCACACGCTCGCACCGTCCCACAGCTTGCATTCGTCCGGGGCCGGCATTTCAACGTCTTCAATGGCGGCGACGGCACTCGTGTCGCTGGTTGCCATGCGCCAGGCGGTGGCCCGGATAGCCACGCGTCCTGCCGCCGAGAGTTCCGCCTGGATCAGTTCAATGGTTCTGCCGGGGCGGACCGTGGCCGTGGTGATTTCGAATTCGCCCCCCGGGATCAATCCAAGGATTTCGTAGCTGAGGCGGGCCATCCGGACGTCGTCGCGCGGCTCATGGCGGAGCAGGGCATCAGCCATGATGCCCGATGCAGGCGCCATGTGCTGCTCGTGCGGATTCCATGCGCCCTGGGCGTGGATGGTTGACCGGAACCGCCCATTCCCGAGCGATTCGTAGTAGAAGTCGCCTTCCGCAAGGTCCGGAAGCTCAATACTCAACGCCTGCCCTTTCGCCGGTCCGGTAATGGAACTCAGACCACTGTATCTTCTGGCGCCACAGCCGTCCGACGTCGACGCCGCATGACCAGGCAGACTGCCAGTCCGGCAAGTGAGAGGGCCAGGAGAGCGGCACCCAAAGGGGAGGCCGCCATGACAGCGAACCAGGCATCTATCGCCGCCAGGCCGATGGTCGCGTAGACGAAGGCCCAGATGCCCGAGCCAACGATTGCCGCAGGGAGATACCGGCTGAGCGGCATTCTCGCAGCCCCGGCAGCCAGGTTAACGGCGGTCTGGAGTCCGATTGTCAGGAAGGTCAGCACGACGGCGTAGGGGCCAAAGCGCTGAATCAAGGCCTGTGCTTTGCCGGCTTTGGGGCGATGCAAGGCGCGTGCGAAACGCGTGCGTTCGAGTCCAGCCGCCGCGCCGCGGCCGATCCAGTACGTCGTGTTGACCCGGACCATCACGATGGCGAAGAGTGCCACAAGCGCCACTTCAAAGGGCAGGTCCAGGATCTGGTCCACGCGTCCCTCCCCCGGTCGTCTCCGCAGCTAAGTCTTACCTTAGCTGAACGCGGCGGCCGGTCCGCGAGTTACGAACTCCCGACTGCGCGGTCGATCGTGAAATCACCACCCGGATACAGGATGGTCTCGTGGCCATCGTCAAAACGCACGAAATACGGCGGCGCACCGTTTGCACCGCGGACTTCGATGATCTCGCCGTGCCGGTCGGCCGCCCCGACCGTCCTGCCATGAATGATGATCCGATCTCCCTGGGCTGCTTCCACAGGAACCACCTCCCAGCATTCAGATTACGAGTGTTGGGCCGTCGTGGGAACAGGCCGCAGGTGGCCCATCCAATTGGCCGGGCAGTGGCACGTCGCAGCGCCTAAAGTGTCAGTCCCCTCCCCTACGTTTGACGACATGGCCGACAAACCGCGTCGCCGTACATAGTCGCTACAGAAGAGGGCAGCCAGTGCAAAGTCAAGAACCGAAACCGGAACAGGCCACGACGGCGGCAGCAACGGCGTCGTTCACGGCTCCTCCCGCGCGCACCTCCATGCCGGACTGGTACCCCGAACTGCTTGCCAGTGTCTCAAAGGAGGTCGGCGCGGGACGTTCACGGGCCATTTCCGCAGCAAACAAGGCTCTGCTTGCCTCCTATTGGTCCATCGGCCGGCAACTGGCTCAGCGGGAATCAGAGCAGGGCTGGGGCTCCAAAGTCGTCACCCGCCTATCGGCGGACGTACAGGCCCGGTTCCCTGGTTCCAAGGGATTCTCGCCACGGAACCTCCGCTACATGAAGACTTTCGCCCAGGCTTGGCCGGAGTTCCCAATGTTGCAAGCGCCGCTTGCAACATTGCCCTGGTACCACCAGATCGCGCTGCTTGAGAAGCTCGACGACGCCGCGACCCGCCTCTGGTACGCAGCGGCCGCCGTCGAACACGGATGGTCGCGCAACGTTCTTGCCCATCAGATCGAAACGCGCCTCCACGAGCGCTCCGGGCAAGCGATTACCAATTTCAAAACCACTATGATGCCGGCGGACTCGGACCTTGCCCAACAAGCCACCAGGGACCCGTATGTGTTCGACTTCGTCGCCATGACTGACCGCCGCAACGAGCGGGAACTGGAGCTTCAGCTCGTACAGCATGTGGAGAAGTTCCTCCTGGAACTGGGCCAAGGGTTCGCTTTTGTCGGCGAGCAGGTCAGGTTGGAAATCAACGGCGATGAGTTCTTCGCCGATCTCCTCTTCTATCACTTGAAGCTCCGCTGCTATGTTGTGATCGAGCTCAAGGCGGTGAAGTTCGAGCCTGGATTTGTCGGCCAGCTAGGCATGTACATGTCAGCCGTGGACGATCTTCTGGCGCATCCCGATGACAAGCCAACCATCGGGCTCCTGCTCTGCAAAGAGAAAAACAACGTGGTGGCCGAGTACGCGTTGCGGGGAATCAACCTGCCCATCGGCGTGTCGGAGTG
The DNA here is from genome assembly GCF_052115645.1 of Arthrobacter sp. 2MCAF14. Classification (NCBI taxonomy): domain Bacteria; kingdom Bacillati; phylum Actinomycetota; class Actinomycetes; order Micrococcales; family Micrococcaceae; genus Arthrobacter; species Arthrobacter sp. 2MCAF14. The sequence goes on from NZ_JBFRHB010000010.1 coordinate 102,932, forward strand.
GCAAAGCAAAATCATCGAATCGCTGCCGGAGGAACTCGCCTCAAGCCTGCCAAGCATCGAACTCCTTGAGGCCGAACTGGCTGACGAACCGGCAAACGTCGCGGCCACGGGACGTGCCCTGCCGTAGAACCTGAACGCAAGCTGTGAATTCGGCCGCTGCCCGTTTTTTAGGTTCAACCTGCGCGATTGAAGGCGTACCCTACATTCATACACCGCCTGGGGGCCCTCGTCTCGTGGAGGAGCCATGCGCAGCTTGGATCAGCGTTTCAGGAAGCAAGGCCCACGAGCGGCCGGGTTTCGTCGGATAAACAACCCGAAAAAGTACAAGCGGATCGTCGCCGTCTTGGGTGCCCTGCTGCTCACCGCAGGAGCCCTCAGCGGAGTCGCCGTTCCTGCGAGGGCAGCATCCCCCACCATCGTGAGTTTGACCTTCGACGACGGCAACGGCAACCAGCTTGCCGCCGAACAGGTGTTGAAAGCCCACGGGCTGGTGGGAACCTTCTTCATTACCACCAGTTGGATCGGCACCCCGGGTTATCTCACGCAGGCGAATCTGCACACCATCGCGGGCGACGGCAACGAGATCGGGGGCCACACAGTTACTCACCCGGATCTGACCACGCTCACCGCCGCAGCCGCAAGCGCTGAAATCTGCAACGGCAAGTCGACGCTGGAAAGCTGGGGATTCCAGGTGAACAACTTCGCCTATCCTTTTGCCGCCGAAAATGCGTCCGTCCAAGCTGAGGTAAAGAACTGTGGATTTGCCAGCGGACGAGGGCTGGGCGACATCCGTTCGCCGGCCAGCTGCCCGAGCTGCCCGTTCGCTGAGACCCTTCCCCCGGCAAATCCCCTGGTCACCAAGGCCCCGGACGAAGTCGACAGCACATGGACCCTCCAGAATCTGGAGGACCTCGTCACCAACGCCGAAAGCACCGGCGGATGGTTGGAGTTGACTTTCCACCACATCGCGGTCGGAACTGATCCCACGCTGACCATTAGCCCAACGCTTTTTGACACGTTCGTCACCTGGCTGGCTGCGCGGACAGCCAACGGAACCACATCGGTCCGGACCGTCGCCCAGGCCTTGGGGCAGTCGACAACGCCGCCACCACCGCCACCGCCACCAGCGGGCGGGCACACCACGGGCGGAGCGATCGGCGCCGCATGGACAGCACAGGGATCGCAAAACGGCCCCTTGGGCTTGCCTGTCACCGATGAAATCACCGGACTCAAGAACGGCGGCGCCTACCAAGCATTCCAAGGCGGACAGATCCACTGGTCACCCGCCACCGGCGCACACATCACCAGGGCAGCCATCGACGCCGCCTGGGCCTCCCAAGGCTGGGAAAMCGGCYRCCTGGGCTACCCGACAAGCGAGGAGTACGCCTCAGCGGGTGGTTCCATAACCCAGAATTACCAAGGAGGCTTGATCACGTGGTCACCAACCCGTGGCGCAACTATCATCGCAAATTGAAGCAGTGAAATAGGGAAGCAACAGGGCGTGGACTCAGACGTGCTCGCCAAACCAGGCCAGCATGTCTTGCCAGGCGGCTATCGCCTGGGTTTCGTTGTACCGCTGGCTGGTGTCGTTGTGGAAGGCATGGTCGACGCCGGGATAGACAGTGAGCTTGTGGCGGACGTCGTTGGCTTCGAGCGCATCCCGAAGTGGCGGCATTGCGCCGGTGATGCGCTGGTCGAGTTCGGCATAGACGCCAAAGACGGCCGGTCTAATGTATGGAACCTTGTCCAGCTCGGGTGCGGGGCCATAGAAGGCCGCTGTGGCTTTCAGTCTGGGTATCTCGGTCGCGGATTGCCAGGTGATGCCGCCGCCGAAACAATAGCCGTTCATCGCGATCCGCTCCCCGTCCACGAAATCCAGTGACCGGAGGTAATCGAAGGCTGCGGAAAAGTCGGAAACATGGCGCTCGGCCCCCGCCCTAGTCAGCGCTCCGGGCACGGCGTCGGCATCCACGCTCGGTGTGCCTCCCTCCCGACTCAGGAGATCCGGTGCCAAGGCAACGTACCCGGCCTTGGCAAACCGGCGGGCCACGTCCTGGATGTGCGGGGTAAGTCCGCGATTCTCATGGCAGACGAGCACGGCCGGTCCCGCATCTGCCCCCTCAGGCCTGGCAAGGTAGGCGCTGATGCCGGTTCCGCCGGCGGGGAACCGGACGGTGGCGGTCACAAGGCCAGCGGCTCCCTCAGGTACGGAAAGTGGACTCTTCGCCCCCGGTACCGGCCCGGCAGTCGCCGTCGCCGCGGGTCGGGCGGATGAAGCTTCGGGGCTCGGCATGGGATCGGCGCTTCGCGGGACCTCATCCGGAGTACATCCGAGCTGCAGCATCGTCGAGGAGGCGGCGGCCATGCTCCCGGTGATAAATGCGAGCCGGCGAATGAACGCTCGCTGCGACATGTCGCCCGAGCGGTAGTCGTCGAAGAATTCCTCGACCAGGTACTTTTCAAATTTCCCGAGCTGGATCATGGCAGGCCTCCTGAGTGTGCCGCAAATCCTCCTCCGAAGACCGTCACCGGGCAAGGGTGCCAGGATGGTGGGTGTAGGCGCCAAGTAATGAGACACTCGGTTCCATGCGTGAATTCGTGGTTCTCGGCACCGCCTCCCAGGTCCCGACCAGGACCCGCAACCACAACGGATACGTGCTCCATTGGGATGGCGAGGGCCTGCTCTTCGATCCCGGAGAAGGCACCCAACGGCAGATGATCCAAGCCGGCGTCTCGGCCAGCCAGATCACGCGCATCTGTATTACCCATGTCCACGGCGACCATTGTTTCGGGCTGCCGGGCGTACTTTCGCGCATGGCGCTGGACCGGGTGGAGCATCCAATCCACTTGCACTATCCCGCGTCCGGCGAGGACATGATCCGCGCCCTCGTGGCTGTTGCGTCCCCCGGCATCGACCTTCGGCTTCATCCGCACGGTGGTGCCGGTCCTATCGCCGCAGGAGTGGAGGTGCGCCCGCTGCTCCATCGAATCTCGACCTACGGCTATAGGGTTGTCGAGCCCGAGGGCCGCAGCCTCCTGCCGGAGCGGCTTGCGGCGGCGGGGATCAGCGGATCGGATATCAGCCTCCTGCAGCGGGACGGGAGCCTGGGCGGCGTGCGATTGGAAGACGTGAGCGTGCCGAGGCCCGCACAGAGCTTCGCCTTCGTCATGGACACGGCGCCATGTGACGGTGCTGAGGAACTCGCCGAGGGCGTTGACCTTCTCGTGGCTGAGTCCACTTTCAGCGACGACGACGACGCCCTCGCCGCGCAGTACCGCCACCTCACCGCCGGGCAGGCGGGGGCGTTGGCTGCAACTGCCGAAGCGGGCATGCTCATCCTTACCCATTTCTCGTCGCGCTATCCCGACGTCGGATTGCTGGCAGAGCAAGCCCGGGCGAGGTCAGGCGCGGCTGCCGTCATGGCCGCGAACGACTTGGACCGGGTTCCCTTCCCGAAGCGGCAGCGGTGGTTGTAGGGGACTCGAAGTACCTGGCAATTTTGTGATGCTTTCAGGTAGGTTCCCGGATAATCTGTCCGTGGGGAGGGCCACACCGGCACACCCACGTGTCCGCCGATTTGGGCGGGCTTGTCATCTATTCAGCTCTGGGGGCCGAAATGACAAACGAAATGCGGCCGCTGGATCACGTCGGCTCTTTCAGGGGCCTGGTCGAAGCCGTGCCGGATGCTTTGCTCGTGATCGACGCGGATGGTCAGATCACGTTCGGCAATGCCTATTCAGAGCAGCTCTTCGGTTATTCGCGCAGCGAACTGCTGGGCAAGCACTATGAGATGCTGCTTCCGGCGCGGTTCAAGGGCCAGAGTGGCGCCATCCGGGATCTCTTTGCCCGTGATCCTGGAGTACGCAGGGCCGGGACTGACCTGAAACTGTTCGGCCGCCACCGTGACAGCACAGAGTTTCCCATTGAGGTCAGCTTCGCTCCACTAGGCGACCCCCCGCGCATGCAACTCGTCGCCTCCATCCGGGAAGTAAGTGACCACGTCCGCGTTGACGCCGAACTCCGCGATGCCCTCTCCCTTCTCAGTGCCACCCTTGAGTCCACGGCCGACGGCATTCTGGTCGTCGCGGCGGACGGGACTATCGCGGGGGCGAACGAGCGATTTGCCGAGTTGTGGGGCATCCCCGCGGATCTCCTGGAGTCCCACGACGACGGCCGGCTGTTGGCTTTCGTCCTCGACCAACTCACTGATCCTGATGGCTTCATAGGCAAGGTCCAGGAACTGTACGCCGATCCGGGGGCGGAGAGCCTGGACATGTTGGAATTCCGTGACGGGCGGACGTTTGAACGGTATTCCCGGCCCCAACAGGTCGGTGATGAGATCGTGGGACGGGTCTGGAGTTTCCGTGACGTCACTTCACGTCAGCGCGCACAGGACCAGGCGCGGGAGGCGCTCGCCCAAGTGGAGGGCCTGGCCGCCATCGTTGAGTCTTCGGCTGACGCGATCATCGGTATGACCCCCGCGGGCCTCATCACCAGCTGGAACCCCGGGGCGGAGAAGCTGTACGGATACACTGCCGCTGAAGCGACCGGGCAGAACGTCAGGCTCCTCATTCCGGACTACCTCCAGGCCGAGGACGAGGTGCTGGCCGCCGTCCAGAATGGCGGACAGGCCCACAGCTTCGAGACAGACCGGATGCGCAAGGATGGGTCCATCGTGCCCGTGTCCCTGACGGTCTCCCCGATCCGAGGCGAACACGGAGTCATCGGGATTGCGACCATCGGCCAGGACATAACCGCCCGGCGTGCCGCAGATGCTGACCTGCTGGCCGCCCGGGAGGAGGCCCTGGAATCGAGCAGGTTGAAGTCCGAGTTCCTCGCGACGATGAGCCATGAGATCCGTACCCCCATGAACGGAGTCGTAGGCCTGACAACGCTTTTGTTGGACACGCCGCTGGATGAAACACAACGCAAATACGCCGAAGGGGTTCAGACTGCCGCCGGAGCTTTGTTGACCCTGATTAACGACATCCTGGATTTCTCGAAGTTGGAAGCGGGCAAGATCGACCTGGACATCACCTCCTTCGATCCGCAGTACCTGATGGAGGAAGTGGCCTCGCTCCTGGCCGAAGCAGCTCAGGGCAAGGGCCTGGAACTCATCGCGTACTGCCACCCCGATGTTCCCGCACAGCTGGCTGGTGATGCCGGCCGGATCCGGCAGATCCTGTTGAACCTGGCTTCGAACGCCGTGAAGTTCACTGCGTCCGGTGAAGTCGCCATCCGGGTGAACGTCGAGGACCAGGACGCAAGAACCGCGCTTGTGCGATTCGAGGTCAGCGATACCGGTATTGGTATCCACGCTGCGGATCATTTGCGCTTGTTCGATTCGTTCTCCCAAGCGGATGCCTCTACCACGCGTCGGTACGGTGGAACCGGGCTGGGGCTGGCCATCTGCCGTCGGCTGACGGAAGTGATGGGCGGGGACATTGGTTTGACCAGTCCCCCTGGTGAGGGAAGCACGTTCTGGTTCTCTCTCCGATTGCCGCTGACTACGGAACCTGGGCCGATTCCGGAGCGTCCGGTCCCGAGCCTGCTGGCGGGTCTGCGCGTGTTGGTGGTCGACGATAATGCCACCAACAGGTTCGTGTTGGAATCGCAATTGAACACATGGGGGCTGCGGCCGGACGCGGTTGCCGACGCGCGCACGGCACTCGACCGGTTACGGGCGGCTGCCGCCGCAGGGAAGCCCTTCGACGTTGCCATGCTCGACATGTGCATGCCGGACATGGACGGCCTTGAGCTTGCTTACGGGCTCTCGAGCGATCCCGGGCTTCGGGGCCTCCGGCTCATGATGCTGACGTCCGCGCCCCAGGTATCCAAGACCGATATGACTGATGCGGGAATCCGGGAATGGCTCACGAAACCTGTACGCGGCTCAGAACTCTACGACCGCCTGATCCGGCTGGTAACTGGCAAGCCAGCGACCGGGCCGGCGTTCGCACGTGAACGGCCCCCGAGGCCGGCCAGGCCTTCCAAAGGAAGGATCCTTGTAGTGGAGGACAACGAGGTGAACCAGCTCGTCGCCCGTGAGATGGTTGCCAAACTGGGCTACGAAGCCGAGCTGGCTGCCGATGGCGCCGAGGCAGTCTCCGCCATCGCCGCCCGCTCCTATGCGGCTGTGCTCATGGATTGCCACATGCCCGTCATGGACGGCTTCGAGGCCACCAGGAGCATTCGAGCGAGGGAAAACGGCAGCGCGCGCTTGCCCATCATCGCCATGACCGCCGGAGCCCAGGACGAAGACCGCGAGCGCTGCCTCGCAGCCGGCATGGATGATTACCTCAGCAAACCGGTCGATCTGGCTGCCCTGGATGCGGCCCTGAACCGGTGGGTTCCCCAGCGGGAGGGATCTAGGACGCAATGACCGTGGACGCGGAGAAAGCCCTGCTCACGTAGGGCTTCCTGCGTGTGTGGCCGCGCGTACCTTGGAAAACGAGTAGGCGGCACTCGTGCTTCAGGGCCTGGAAAGATGTTGAATTAACACAGGAATACATCCGCGGCTTGAGACAGACCAGCCGGTCCTCCGGGACCGGCGTTGGACGGGGCCGACGGCGGGAGGGCCTCTGGAGCCCGGGGCTCGGGGCTCTCTACCCCAGACGCCGCCGGCCCCCCGGGGTTGCCCACAGGAACCCAAGCTCGCCTCATCAGGTTTGTGCGCCGTCTGTTCTTTTTCTGCGCCTGCCGGAGCACAATTGAGAAATGTTGGACCGTGGGCGGTGCGGCATGAAAACTCTCTCGCGCTGTTCCGGTCCTCCTTTCATCAGCCTGTTGTGAAAGGACGCCGAGATGTTCCAGCCAAGCAAACGACTAACCGCGTTGGGATCCGCACTCGTGCTGGTTCTGGCAATGTCCGCGGTGGCGTCGTGTTCCGGGCCAAGCGGTACGCCTTCCCCGGCCACGTCGAGCGGGACGCCGACAGGGCCGACGTCGGGATCTGCCTCGCCGACGGCGACCGCGACAGTGACGTCGGACGCCGCGGAGTTCTGCGGGGCGGGGTCCGCCATCCACTATGACCGCTCCGCCTTCCAGCTGATGCCCAGGATTGACAACAAGTGGTTTCCGCTGAAGCCCGGCATGCAGTACACGACGAAGGGCACGGTGAAGAGTGCCGATGGCACCTCGGAGCGCACGGTGGTCCACTCCGTGACCGGACTGACAAAGGTAATAGACGGCGTGAAGACCCTCGTGATGTGGGACCGGGACTACTTCGACGGGCAGCTCGTGGAATCCGAACTGGCCTTCTTCGCCCAGACGGAAAAGGGCGCGGTCTGGCTCTTCGGGGAGTATCCGGAAGAGTACGAGAACGGCACTTTCACCGGCGCCCCCCGCACTTTCATTAGCGGCATTTCCAAGGCCCAGGCAGGGATCGCCATGCAGGACCAGCCGGTGACCGGTACCCCGGGGTACGTGCAGGCCCATGCACCCGACGTGGGCTTCCTGGATTGTGGAACTGTCTTCAAGCAGCACGAGCGGGTATGTGTCCCCACCGCGTGCTACGACGATGTGTTGATTGTTGATGAATACAATCCGCTGGAACCGTCTGTGGGCCACCAGCAAAAGCTCTATGCAGCGGGCACGGGGCTGGTGAAAGTGACAGCGGTTGGCGGTGTGGACCAGGAGTCGTTGGACCTCGTCAAAGCGGAGGCGCTCGCAGACTCCGCGTTGACTGAGATCAATCGGCAGGCACTGGAATTGGACGGGCACGCCTACCAGGTCAGTGCAAGTGTTTACGCCACGACGCCCCACGCCGAGGTTGCGACGCCGGGCTCTGCTGGCTAGTGCGCGTATACCACTATCAATTATGAAAAGACGGAAAATTTCCTGTCATTATCCTGAGAATCCTTGCACTGAGCGTTGACCCGGGGTTTGCCCGAGGCTCATTATTGACGTACACGTCTGGGGGCGCTTTGGCACTGTTCCAAGGAGCGGCGTGGTGGGCAGGTACCGGGGATCGAACTTTTTCAGCAGGCACTCACCGGACGTCGATTCCGGGGTGTCTCCTCCCCGCTACGGTTTCTCCACGGTCCCACCCCAAGAACCGGGTGACCGGCCATGATGAGCACGATTCTCCGGTGGGTACTCCAGTTCCGGTTTCTGGTCTTGGCTTTGGCAGTGGGAATCCTGGGTTTCGGCTTCGCGAGCCTGCCGGGCATGGCAGTGGATGCTTTCCCGGAATTCGCCCCTCCACAGGTTGAAATCCAGACTGAGGCCCTGGGGCTCTCCGCCGCGGAAGTTGAACAGCTGATCACTTCCCCCATGGAGGCGGACCTGTTGAACGGTGTGGCCTGGGTGGAAGCCATTCATTCCAGATCCGTCCCGGGCCTTTCATCGATCCAGATGGTGTTCAAGCCTGGGACCGACCTTTTTCGGGCCCGCCAGCTTGTGTCTGAACGTCTGACCCAGGCACGCGCGTTGCCGAACGTATCTGCCGCGCCCGTCCTGATGCAGCCGCTCTCATCGACGAGCAGGGTCATGATGATTCGGCTGACCTCCAAAGAGTTGTCCGCCATTGACCTGTCTGTTCTGGCCCGCTGGACCATGAAGCCCGGCCTCTTGGCGGTGCCCGGCGTCGCGAACGTAGCTATTTGGGGCCTCCGCGACCAGCAACTGCAGGTCCTGGTCGATCCTGGGGAACTTGAGGCCAAGGGCGTGACGCTGGACGAGGTCATTACTACCACGGGCAACGCCGTGTGGGTGTCGCCTTTGAGTTACCTTGAGGCGTCCACACCCGGCACCGGCGGTTTTCTGGAGACCGGCCACCAGCGGCTCGGAGTTCAGCACGTCCTGCCGATCACCACGCCCGAGGATCTGGGCCAAGTCAGCTTGGAGGGGCCGGCCGGAAAACTGGTGTTGGGCGATGTCGCCCACGTCGTGACCGATCACCAGCCGCTGATCGGGGATGCACTTTCCGGCAAGGATGCCGAATTGCTCCTGGTCATCGAGAAGTTCCCGGAGACGAACACGAGGGATGTGACCCGGGGCATCGATGATGCGCTCCATGCCCTCCAGCCCGGGCTGTCCGGCGTCACGATCGATACCACTGTCTACCGACAAGCAGCGTTCATCCAGGAAGAGGTCGGCACGCTTGGTGTCGCACTGATTGCCTCGCTGCTGCTGATAGTCACCATGTTTGGAGCGTTCTTCCGATCCTGGCGAACCGCGGTCATCAGCCTGGTCACGATTCCGGTCTCACTGACGGCGGCGGCCTTGGTGCTGTATCTGACGGGCAACGGGATGAACACCATGGTCCTCGCGGGCATGATCCTGGCCTTGGCCGTCATCGTCGGAGACGTCGCCGAAGACCTCAATGGCGCTGTCCGCGCTGGCAGGGCCGGCGCCGGATCCGGCGTCGGGCCCGGCGTCGCGGAGTCGAGCGGCACCTTGGTGACGGGATCCCTGCGGGCAGTGCGAACGCCGATTCTCTACTCCTTCCTGATCATGGCGTTGTCGCTGCTGCCCGTGTTCTTCGTACCGGGCGAGGACGGAGCGCTCTTCGGCCCGCTACTCCTTTCTTACCTGCTCACCCTGGCTGTCGCGATGATCGTGGCGCTGACTGTCACCGCGGCGCTGGTCTTCGTCCTGCCCGTCAGCCGGACCACCGCAAGGGAAGGACGCACCCTGGGGCAGGTACACAGCGGATACCGCCGCACCTTGGGCCGGGTTCACAGCGGATACGGCCGTGCCTTGTCCCGGGTGGCGGGAAAGGCCCGGTGGGTATTCGCGGGCGCCGCGGCCATCGCCGTCGCCGGACTTGCCCTCGCGCCCCAGCTGGCCACCGGCCAGCCGACCGTGCCCGTCCTGCCGGACAGGACTCTCGTGGTGCAGTGGAATGCGATTGCCGGCACATCAGACCAGGAAATGAGCCGGATCACTGATGCGGCCGCCCAAGAGCTCCGGGCACTTCCCGGCGTCGCCAATGTGGGGGGACACGTCGGGCGCGCCATCACCTCGGACCAGGTGGGTGACATCAGCGCCGGGGAGCTCTGGGTGACAGTTTCCGCGGAGGCCTCCTACCGCGACACGGCGGCGGCCGTCCAGCACGTGGTAAGTGGGTATCCGGGGTTGACCAGCAAAGTATCCACGTATCCGCAGCAGAAGATCGACCAGATCCATCAGGCCTCCGACCCCGGATTCACCGTCCGGGTTTACGGCCTGGATACGGCCACGCTCCGCCAGAAGGCCGAGGAAGTGCGGCAGATCCTGGCCCGGACCGGCGGCGTCGTCAATCCCCATGTCGACGCGCCCGCGCAACAGCCAATCGTGGAAGTCCAGGTTGACCTGGCCGCGGCCCAGAAGGCGGGTGTCATCCCCGGCGACGTCAGGCGCGCGGCCGCTGCCCTGCTGCAGGGGATCGAAGTCGGCAACATCTACCAGCAGCAAAAAGTCTTCTCGGTGATCGTCAAAGGAACCCCGTCCACCAGGAACAGCCTCACCAGCGTCCGCGAGCTGCTGATCGACACCCCCGGCGGCGGCCACGTACGCCTCGGCGACGTTGCCCAGGTCAACATCGTCGGGAACGAGGCGGTCATCCTGCACGATGACACCTCGCGCCGGGTCGACGTGAAGGCTGAAATTCAGGGGCGCGCCCTCAACGACGTGCAGCAGGACATCGAGAAGGGCCTCCAACAGCTTCAGTTCCCGCTCTCCTACCATGCGGAAATCCTCACCCAGTACGCAGAGCAGCAAAGCAGCGCCCGGTGGCTGTGGCTCCTGGCGGCGGTCGCTGCGGCCGGAATCCTCGTGCTTCTCCAGACCGCGCTGGGAAGCTGGCGGCTAGGTGCGACGGTCTTCCTGGGCCTGGTTGCGGCACTCTCGGGCGGGGTGCTCGCGGCAGGGATGACGGGCGGAATCAACTCCTTGATCTCGCTTCCTGCTTTCTCTGCCGTCCTGGGCATCGCCGTGCGTGGTTCCATTCTGCTGATGCGGCACGTCCGAAGATTGACGTCCGAGGACAGCGCGGCCCATGGACCCGCGCTCGTGATCCGAAGCGCGCGGGACCGGTTGATGCCCGTGCTGATGTCAGCCCTGATGACGGCTCTTGCCCTGCTGCCGCTCGTGCTCATCGGTGGCGTGGTCGGAGCGGAAATCATCCAACCGCTCGCCGTCATCATCTGGGGCGGCCTGCTGACCACGACTCTTTTCCTGCTATTTGTCTTGCCCGCACTGTTGCTTCGATTCGGACCGGAACGGGCGCCCAGGACCGCACGCCGGAACGATTCGCTGCTCCGGGCACAGAGCGAGGACGCACCATGAAAAATTCAGCTTCCCGACGGGGCCACATCACCAAGGTCCTGGTCGCCCTGGTGGTGGCGGCGTTCCTGACGCTGTCGCTGCCGGCCTGTTCCCAGCCGCAAGCCGAGGCCGTGCCTGCCGCAGACACCCCTGCCACCCTGGAAGATGTCCCGGGGACGGACCTGCACCGCATCACCCTGACGGAACGCGCCGTCGAACGCCTTGGGCTGAAGACCGGGATGGCGGCGTCGGGTCCGCAGGGGAAGCTGACCGTCCCGTACGGGGCGATCCTGTACGACAGCCAAGGCAGGACCTGGGTCTACACAAATCCGGACGTACGCGTGTATGTCCGCCAGGCCGTAAGCGTCGAGCGAATCGCCGGCGAAGCCGCCTTGCTGAAGGACGGTCCGCCGGTCGGCACGGTTGTGGTGACGTTGGGGGCCGAGGAGCTGTTCGGCGAGGAATTCGATACGGCCCACTGAGATGCGTTGGATCATAGGCATCAGCCTCAAATTCAGGACGGTGGTTGTTGCACTGGCTTGCGCGGTGATGCTGTTGGGCTCCGTACAGTTGAGCTCAGCGTCCATCGATGTCTTTCCGGAATTCGCGCCCCCGCGCGTGGAAATCCAAACGGCCTGCCTCGGCCTGACCGCCCAGGAAGTGGAAGAGCTGGTCAGCGTCCCCATCGAGGCTTCCCTGAGCGGCATGCCCGGCCTTGATGAGCTGCGCTCCAAGTCCGTGCCCCAGCTGTCCTCGATTGTGCTCGTCTTCAAGCAGGGTACCGATCTGCTGAACGCCCGCCAGGTGGTCTCTGAACGGATGGCGGCAGTGACCTCCGCCCTGCCCACCTGGGCAGCACCGCCGGTCATGCTTCAGCCTTTGTCGTCGACGAGCCGCGTGATGAAGATCGGCATGACCTCCTCCAACCGGTCCCTCATCGAGATGTCCATGCTCTCCTACTGGACGATCCGAGCCCGGTTGCTCCGGGTACCCGGGGTGGCCAATGTCGCCATCTGGGGTGAACGGCTCCAGATGCTGCAGGTCCAGGTGCAGCCAGACCGGCTGAAGGCTGAAAACGTTTCGCTCAACGAGGTCATGGAAGTCACCGCCGGAGCAGTGGACGCCGGCCTGCTGAAGTATTCCCCCGGCCGGTTCATCGGTACGGGAGGCTTCATTGACAGTCCGAACCAGAGAATGGGCGTCCAGCACGTTCAGGCTGTTTCCAGCCCCGAGGACCTTGCGCAAGTCACCATCAGGGAAAAGGACGGCGTCGCGCTGCACCTGGGCGACGTGGCCAAGGTCGTGGAGGACCACCAGCCGCTCATCGGGGACGCGGTCATCAACAACGGTCACGGGCTCATGCTCATCGTCGAAAAGCTTCCTTGGGGAAACACCCTCGATGTGACCAAAGGAGTTGAGGACGCCCTCCGCCAGCTCCAGCCAGGGTTGAGTGGAGTCACCTTTGACACCACCATTTTCCGTCCGGCGAGCTTCATCGAGGAGGCGATTTCCAACCTGAGCCTCGCACTGCTCCTTGGCTGCCTGCTGGTGGTCATGATCCTTGGCGCCTTCCTCTTCCAGTGGCGCACCGCGCTGATCAGTCTCGTGGCCATTCCGCTCTCCCTCCTGACGGCGGCGCTCGTGCTGTACTACACAGCGAGCTCCATCAACACCATGGTCCTGGCGGGGCTGGTCATCGCAGTGGGTGTGGTCGTCGACGACGCGATCATCGACGTCGAAAACATCATGCGCCGGCTCAGGCAACATAGGGCCCTGGGCGGCGAGGAACCAACGGCCTCGGTGGTGCTCAGGGCCTCCTTGGAAATGCGAAGTCCCATTGTCTACGCGACCCTGATCATCGTCGTCGCGGCCGTTCCCATCTTCTTCCTCGACGGACTGACCGGCGTCTTTTTCCGGCCGCTGGCTGTCTCCTATACCCTGGCCGTCCTCGCCTCGATGCTGGTCGCCCTGACGGTGACACCGGCGCTGGCCCTGATTCTGCTCGGTAAGGCGAACCTGGAGCAACGCGATCCTCCCTTGGTCCGGGTGCTCAAACGCGGATATCACGCCGCCTTGTCCCGGACCATGAACCGGCCCCGCTACGGCTACGCCGGTTTCGGTGCCGTCGCCTTGGCGGGCCTGGTGATCGCTCCCCTGCTGGGTCAGTCCTTGTTCCCCACCTTCAAGGAACGGGACTTCCTCATGCACTGGGTCTCAGAGCCCGGCACCTCGGCAGCCGAGGAATACCGCATCTCACAAAGGGGCTGCGAGGAGCTCCTCAAGGTGCCCGGAGTCCTGAACTGCGGAACCCACATAGGCCAGGCGTTCACCGCAGACGAGATCGTCGGCGTCAACGCCGGGGAAAACTGGATCAGCATCGACCGCCACGCTGACTACGATAAAACGGTGGCCGCTGTCCAGGAGGTTGTGGACGGCTATCCGGGCCTGCACCGCGACGTCCAGACCTACCTGAAAGAGAGAATCGAAGAGGTCCTGACCGGCTCCAGCGAACCAATCCTGGTCCGGGTCTACGGGGATGACCTCAACGTGCTTCGGGATCAGGCCCAGAAGATCAAATCCATCCTTGACCACATCCAGGGCACCAATGAACCCCACATTTCCCTGGAAGTCGAGGTGCCGCAGATCACGGTCAAGGTGGATCTTGCCGCGGCGCAAAAGTACGGGCTGAAACCCGGCGACGTCAGGCGGGCAGCCGCGACACTCGTGGCCGGGGAAGAAGTAGGCGACGTCTTCCGGGACGGACGCGCCTATGACGTCCAAGTCTGGAGCACACCGGAGACCCGTGCCAGCGTCACCAGCATCGAAGACCTGCCGCTCGACACCCCCAGCGGACAGCGTGTCCGGCTGGCCGACGTCGCCGCTGTCAGTGTGCAAGCGACACCCAACCTCATTGACCGCACCAACGGATCCCGCCGCGTTGAGGTCGGTTCCTTTATCGATCAAGGAGCGGACCTCGGGACAGTTGTCCGCAAGCTACAGGAGGGCCTCGAAGAGATGAACCTGCCGCCGGGGTACAGCGTCCAACTCCTCGGTGAGTACACGGAACGCCAAGCGGCCACCGAACGCCTGACGATCTTCGCCATAGCGGCCCTAGCCCTGATCTTCCTGTTACTGCAGGCATCGTTCCGGAGCTGGCGGCTGGCCCTACTTGCGCTGCTGACGCTCCCGATAGCCTTGGTCGGCGGAGTTTTCGCCGCCTACATCACCGGCGGAGTCCTCTCGCTCGGCTCACTCGTCGGGTTCCTCACGGTCATGGGCATCGCAGCCCGCAACGGGATCCTGCTCATCAGCCACTGCCAGCATCTGGAAAGGAACGAGGACGAAGTGTTCGGCCGCGCCCTTGTGTTGCGCGGAGCTGCGGAACGGCTTTCCCCGATCCTCATGACCACCTTGGCTACAGGACTTGCCCTGGTGCCCCTGGTGGTCATGGGCAATATCCCGGGCCATGAAATCGAACACCCGATGGCCGTGGTCATTCTGGGCGGACTCGTCACGTCCACACTGCTCAATTTGTTCATTGTTCCTTCGCTCTACCTCCGCTTCGCAAAAGCAGCGTCCACGCCGAGCAGAGCTTCACGGAGGGGACTCACCTTCCTTTTCCGGGGATTCAGGCGAATGGTTCCTTCCCGAGCGCAGGAACCTAGTTAGCCGAGTGTGTCTGCCTCGCGCACGCGCCCAGCGGCGCCAATATTATATTGTCAGTGCCTCCTGCGATGCTGTGGGTATGGATCGAAGGACAGCCTGGAGCGCGGAGAGCAGGGCGGCCGTGGAGGCCGTTGCCGGCTCCGTCGCCGCGCTTGCCGCCGTCGCCCGGGACGCTGGTTCCTCCGAGACCGCCGATCCGCTGCGGAGTCTGGCCGACGGTTGCCTGGACGGCCTCGCCGAAATCGCCCGGCTGGAAGCCCGGACCGCCGCGCTGAAAGCGAGGCTCGCCGCGGACTACGTCCAGGCAGCCAGGGCCCTGGCGCCACCGGCGTCCTCACCGCAGGAATCCACCGCCCACGAGCTCGCCCTGCTCGCCGAGGTCGCCTGCGTCCTGACCGTCAGCGAACGCACCGCCGGCGCCTTCCTCTCCGCGTCCCGGTCCCTGACCACGGGCCTGCCCCTGACCCTGGCCGCGCTGCAGTCCGGGACGATCTCCTGGCAGCACGCCCGGATCATCGTCGACGAAACCGACGGCCTGGGACCGGCCGGGGCAGCCGGCCTGGAAGCGCACTTCCTGGACCCCGACGCACCCAACCCCGCCCGGGGCTGCCCGGCCGGGGACCTCGTCCCGTCCCGGTTCCGGACCAAAGCACGCACCTGGCGCGAACGCCACCACCCCGTCAGCATCGAAGAACGCCACACCCAAAGCGCCCAGGACCGGCGCGTCGAATACCTCCCGGACCGCGACGGCATGGCCTGGCTCTCCGCCCACCTCCCCGCAGACACCGCGGCCGGGATCTG
>NZ_JBFRHB010000011.1:0-118173 GCF_052115645.1 Arthrobacter sp. 2MCAF14
GGTGTCGCCGGGTTCGCCCTCGAAGTGGATGGCCACCCGGTCCCCGAGCCCGTTCTCCACGTGCCGGTCCAGGGCGTTGTACGCGGCGTTGACCTGCCCGCCGACGAACCACTTCGCGAACGGCGGGTCGGACCAGTCCAGGGCCTGGCTGAAGTCCGTCTCCCAGTCCAGCAGTTCGCGGGCCTGCTTCGCCCAGAACGCGGGACGGTCCGCAGCCGCTTCCGCATAGACTTCGGCGCCGACTACCGCATTCGCGGCGAACTCAGCAGTGGGCGCGAACTTCCGGTCCTCGTGAAGAAGGTTTTCGAGGGCATCGCCGTTGCCGGCCCCGTCAGATCCGGTTCCAGCGGTGGTCGTCGATCCATTGGCGTCCTGGGACATGTGAACCTCATCATTCATCGATCTCTGCCGCGCGGGTGTCCCGTGAGTGGGGCCGCCCCACAAATGCCAATCGTGCACGGCGTTGGGCTGCGGCGCCTCACGCGATTCCGCAAAGAGCTTTTCCGGAACCCACCTTAGCGTTTTGGGCCGACAACAAGTGTCTGCGGTCACAATCCGGACAGTGAGTGGCGGGTGATTCGCGCCGAACGGCGCTGAAGGCTTTCGCCTGGCTCCCACCGCGGGGAATATTACGGCGCAGCATGCCTGCCTCAGCGCCCGCGCCAACTAGTGGACTGTCAGACGCGTGGCATAGGCTGAAGAGGTCTGGAGACGCGAAAACTTGCCGCCTGGCGTGGCCCGAAAAGACCGGGTACAGCCTCGGGCGGCAGCGTACCGGGCGCCGCCGTACAAAGGAGATTTGCATATGAACCAGACGAGCCAAGGTCCGAAATACGGTGCAATCGCGCCTGGATCGGCCCCCGAAGCACCAGCTGGATCCGGGGCGCCAGAGCCCGGCAGCATGACCTCCCCGAAGTACCAGGCCGTGCTGGGTCCGTTCACTATCCGGGACCTGACCGTTTTCGGCTCCACCCTCCTGATGTTCGTGGGGTCCCTCTTGCCGATGTTTGGCGGGCGCTACAACCTGTGGAACCTTGACAACCTTTTCTTCCTGGCACTCGGGATCATTCTTCCCCTCGTAGTTACCGCCTTGTTCGTTGCCCGTCGCCTGCAGCCGGGGAACATCGTGAGAATCGGTTCGCTCTCGACCGACCAGTTCGCTTCCGTCGTGGCGTCGTTCGCCCTGACCCTGTTCTTTCTGTCCGCTGCAGGCGCGTTTACCGTTTTCGTGCTCGTCGGACTTATCGGCTCGCTAGGTCTTCTGGCAGCGACGGTCCTGGCTCCCCACTTGCCGCTCCTCCGCGACGATTTCCAGGACCGGGCAGAACAGCCAGCTCACGTTGTGGCCCGGGAATCGGCCGTTCCAACCCGCAAGCCTGCGGTGCCGAAGACCGCCAAGCCCAAGCCGGAGCCTGCCAGCCCGGCACCCGTAGAGACCCCCGCCGCACCCGCCTCAGCCGCACCTGTCGCTGCCCCCGAGGCTGCCGCAGAAGCCGCTGCCCCTGAACCCGCGGCCACCCAAGCCGCCGCTGTCGCGACAGCCGTGCCCGCCGCCGTCGTACCTGCCGAGTCCGCAGAGGCTGCAGTTGCCGACCGGGGGCGGGACGCGCAAGCGCCCACGCCCGAGGAGCCCAAGCACCTGCCTACCGCCACCATGGCTACGCCGATCGTCGGCGGCCCGAACGCCGGCGCAGGACCCGCTACCCAGCACATCGGCACGGTCGATCAGCCCCGGAAACACGAGCCCATCGGCGCCACCGTTGATCCGGCCACTCGGAAGGACGAATCCGACCACGCCTCCGGGTACGAGGCATTCTGGTTCGCCGTGGCCCATCCCCGCGTCGTTGTCGACGAGCACACAGGAATGCCCGCCTTCACCATCGAACCGGGCGCGTGGGTCCTGGCCCTCGAAGACCGAGGTGAGGAATTCCTCGTGCAGGATACTGACGGCAGTGTGGGCGTCCTGCGCGATCTCACCCACATCGAACGCGGCTAACCAGGCCCGCCGTGGACACCGTCGTCGAGACCCCGCTGGCTTTGAAGCGGCGTGCGCGCAAAATCAACAAGGCGCTTGCTGAGCTCTATCCCTATGCCCACGCTGAGCTTGATTTCCGGAACCCGTTCGAGCTGGTAGTGGCCACGGTGCTGTCCGCCCAGACCACGGATGTGCTGGTCAACCAAGTCACCAAGATCCTGTTCGCACGCTATCCGGATGCCCGGAGCATGGCCCAGGCTGAGCTTGCCGAGCTGGAGGCGATCCTGCAGCCTACGGGCTTCTTCCGTGCGAAGGCGAAAAACGTCCTGGCGCTGAGCACGCGCTTGGTGGACGAGTTCGACGGCGAGGTTCCCGGCCGGCTGGAAGATTTGGTGACGCTTCCCGGCGTCGGGCGTAAAACGGCAAATGTGGTGCTCGGCAACGCGTTTGGCGTTCCGGGAATCACCGTGGACACCCATTTTGGCAGGCTGGCGCGCAGGTTTGGCTGGACGACGTCCGAGGACCCGGTGAAGATCGAGTTCGACGTCGCGGAGCTGTTCGAGCCCAAAGACTGGACCATGCTGTCCCACCGCGTGGTTTTCCACGGCCGCAGGGTTTGCCAAGCACGCCGGCCGGCGTGCGGAGCGTGTGCGGTGGCCACTTGGTGCCCGAGTTATGGCGAAGGCGAAAAGGATCCCGTCAAAGCGGCCAAGTTGCTCAAATACGAACTGGCACCGGGCAACGAAGCGCTTCTGGCAAAGCTGCTTGCCGAAACCCATCGTGCGGCCGAGATTCGGATGGAATCACAGAGGAGACCGGCATGACCGCGCTCGAGGATTTAATATGCCTCATCACCAGGATTGATTCCGGCCAGCATCCCGCCCCTGATCCGCGGATTGCGGCCGCGACCGTAGATCCGGACAAGGCGCGAAAAGCGGCCGTACTCATGCTCTTCGGCGTTTTGGACGACGTTCCCGCCCAATCCGGAAAACCGGTGGCCCCGGCGGATTTGGACGTGTTGCTCCTGGAACGCGCCCACACCTTGGACGATCATCCAGGGCAGGTGGCGTTCCCCGGCGGCAGCATCGATCCCGGGGATGAGTCAGCCGTGGCGGCAGCCCTCAGGGAGGCGGTGGAGGAGACCGGTCTGGACAGCGGTGGCGTGCGGGTGCTCGGCGTCATGCCCGAACTTGGCCTGATCCGCAGCAATTTTGTAGTCACACCGGTCCTGGCGTGGTGGGCGTCGCCGTCGCCCGTGAGGGTGGTGGACTACGGCGAGTCCGCGCAAGTGTTCCGTGTTCCGGTGCGTGACCTCCTGGATCCCGACAACCGATACACCGGGACGCTCACGCGGCTTGGCCGGACTTTCTCGAGCCCGGTGTTCCAAGTCAACGGACTTGTGGTCTGGGGTTTCACCGGGATGGTGCTCAGCGGCCTGTTCGACGCCTTGGGCTGGACGGTTCCGTGGGACACGGAGCGCGTGCTTGAGATCGAGATCTAGCCTCGCTGTAGACGTGCCGCCTGCCCCTGCTGAACGGGGCGCCGCTCCGCTACGCTGCGTGCGGGGTTATTTTTGAGCGATCCACCACGATGCCGGTGGCGGCATTTTCCCGCACAGCGGTGATGCCGGCCGCCACAGCCTTCAGGTGTTTAAACTGCGGAGACTCCGCAACCAGGGTTCCGTCGGCTGTCACCAGCCGGAATCGGTAGCCATCTTCGCCGTCTCTGAGAATTTCGAATCGTCCAGCCATCGTTGCGGTTCCCCCTTGGATACTGCCTCGCACAGTTCGTGCGTCCTTGCACTGTGGCATTCCTCACTTCGGAAGCCATAACTCGAGACTATCGAGAAGAGCTGGGAGGGCTGAAGTTACCTATCGGTACATTACTTGCCCGGGTCATGCCGGGTTCGTTTCCGCCATGTGACTCGCTTTCGGGCCCGCCAGCGGCTATGGTTCCGGGCTTCAAAAGATCAGTGCACGCCTCGGCGCAGGCACCGGGTATTCGGCGACCGCCATCCGGAACTCTTCCTCCGCGTTGAGTCGCCGCCGGACCTCCATCGATTCCAGCCTCTGGGCATCTTCCGCGTCAATGCCGGGGTTTTTCGCCAGTTCCCTGATCCATTCGCCGGCCACGACGGCGTCATGTTGCTCGCCCAACAAACGCTGCAGGCCGATCGCCGGCTGGATCACCCCGGAAGCGTGATGGCTGAAGGCCTCCGCAACTGCCTCCACCGAGTAGCGGAGGCACTTGACGTCTTTGCGTGCTTGGTGGAGCGCAGCGTTGCGCACCTCCGGGTCGCTGCTCCCCGCCTGCTCCGCGAGGCTGTGCTGCAACCGCTCCCACCGCCCCTGGAGACGCTCGGCAAGGTCCGCCGTCGGGTTCTTGTATTCCCGGGCAGCGGGGACTTCCAAGAGCGCTGCCCTTGCGGCCCGCACCGTGCGTTTGCTGCGCTTGTGCCCTCCAAGGGCAGCGGCCAGCCGGGCGCTGGACGCTTCCAGTTCCTCCACGGCCAGGCGCACGGCCTCGGGGCTTTTCCAGGAATCCTTTGTGTCGAGGGATAGCCGGATCCTCTGCGCCAGGACGTAGGCATCCCTGGACTCGCCGAGCGAAGTTGCGAGCCAGCTGACTTCCTCGCGGGCAGGCCGGGGGAGTTTCGGGATCATGCCGCGATAGCAGCTAAGGACTGAACGCAGCCGACGAAGGGCAAGCCTGGCGTTGTGCACGGCTTCCGGATCTGCCGCTGCGATCAGCGGCAATTGTCCCTCCAACTCTGTCAGTTGGAAGGCAATGTATGCAGCCAGTGGTGCCTGGCCCTTGTGTCCCACGGGGCAATCGTCCTCTGCTGTTGCGCCAGGGGCAATAGCGGCTCTTACTTCGCTTTGTCGTAAGAATCGACGACGGCGACGCTCACCGGAAATTCCACCGGAACCCGCCCGAACAACAGTTCCTTGGCGGCGGCCGCGGCCTCTTCGATGGCCTTGATGCAGGCTTCCACCGACTGTGTAGGCGCGTGCACCATGACCTCGTCGTGCAGGAAGAACACGAGTTCCCCGGCAGGCAGGCCGTCGGCACGTGCGGTGCGCAGCCGCCGTCGAAGTTCAGCGAGCCAGCACGACGCCCAGTCCGCCGCGGAACCTTGCACCACGAAGTTCCGCGTGAAACGGCCCCGCGAGCGGGCGATGCTGTCCGCGCGCCGCTGCTCTTCCGCCGTCGTGGATTGCTGGCTGCGGATCCAGCGTTCCGACGGCGACGGGCTGCTGCGGCCCAACCTTGAGGTCACGGCGCGGCCGCCTTCGCCGTCGCGGGCTGCCTGTTCGACGAAACCGACTGCCCGGGGATAAGTGCGGGTTAGCTGAGGCATGAGGCGACCCGATTCGCCCGTGGTGGCACCGTAAATTGCGCCGAGTAGGGCGATCTTGGCTTTCGAACGGTCGCCACCGAAGCCCTGCGCGGCGATGCCGGCGTACAAGTCCTTGTCGCGCGCAGCCTCGGCCATCTTCGAGTCCTGCGCCAGTGCCACTAGAACCCGCGGCTCGAGCTGGGAGGCGTCTGCGACGATCAATTTGTGCCCCGGGTCGGCATGCACCGCGCCCCGGATTTGGCGGGGAATCTGCAACGCCCCGCCGCCCCTGGACGCCCAACGGCCGGAAACCACGCCACCCACCACGTACTCGGGACGGAACCGCCCGTCGCTCACCCACGCGTCCAGCCACGACCAGCCGTTGGCAGTGAACAAGCGGGAGAGCTTCTTGTACTCCAGCAGTGGCTCGATGGCCCGATGCTTGGATTCCTTGAGTTCCCACTGTCGGGTGGTTTTTACTTCGATCCCGTTCCGGTGCAGGGCACGCATGAGGTCCTGTGGTGAATCCGGATTCAGCTTCGGAGACTGGAGAATCCCGCGAAGCTCGTTGCAGAGAGCCTCCAGCCGTGCTGGCCGGTGGCCGGCGGGAGGCCGGGGACCGAGGTGGCCTTCCAGGATTTCTTCGTGCAACGCCTCCTGCCACGGCACACCCGTGAACTGCATTTCGGCGGCGATCATCGCACCGGCGGATTCCGCGGCGAGCAGCAGTTTCAGGCGGTGCTGCCGGCCTTCCTCCTTGGTGGCCTGGCCGAGCGCGTGTTGCTGTGCCGCGAACTCGGCCCGGATCTCGTCCAGCCCCGGCTGGGTACTTCGTGGGACCAGGTCGTCGAACAGCGCGTCCTGATCGGCGGGCGGCGGGGGAGGCTGGAGGACCCTCGGCGGAACCGGCATGTCGTCGTCTTGAGTGAGTTTTTCCGCGCTGCGGGCATATTCCGTGTGGGCGGTGAATTCGGAATGGACGAGGATGGCGCGGCAGAGTGTGAGGTCATGGCAACGTTCCAGTTCCACCCCGGATTGGAGCATCGCCGGGTACCAATCCTGGGTCCGGTTCCAGACCCAGCGCGGACGGCTCTTCTCCAACACGCTGACGACGCCGGCGAGATCGGCCTTTCGTACGACGCGCGGCTCCGCCACGGCTACTCCGGCAGCATTGCTTTCCTGAATAGCTGCGCCGTCTGGATGGGCGGCGAGCAGCAGGTACATGCTGACAATTCTGCCCTGTGAATCCGTGGAACCTTGCACTTTGCGGACAGCTGCCGTCCGCTATGCGTCTGGCGCTTCAGTCCGGGGGCCTTCCGGCCGTGGCCCTTCCGTCCGCGATGCGGGACCCCTCCCCCACAGGGGTTGTTGTCGTTACTTATCCACATACGCCGATACGGGCCTTCAACGCTCGTGGCGGAACGGAGAGAGTGGCTTCATGAGTGGGCAACATCTCGAGCGGAGCCAGAACAGCCGGGGAAAAGGGGTCGGATATCACGGCGTGCGCCGCCCGACGGCGCTGCAACGTGGCCGCCCGCGGCCCGGAAGATCGGGTCCATCGTCCGGCGCCCAGCCGGACCCGGTGTCCTCAGACGCGGTGTCTGGAGAGCCCTGGCTTCCTGCCAATTCCGGGGAAGTCCTTTTGGTGACGGCGAACGTCAGATTACAAGCCGAAACCGAAAGGGTCGCGGCCGCCGTCGGTGTCAGTCTCCGGACAGTCGTCGATTCATCCGCTGCCTTGCCCATGTGGGACACCGCGGGGATGGTGCTTCTTGGCAGCGATGTCCGCGAACTTCCGCCCCGTCGTCGTGCACCTTCCGTCTTGCTGGGCCTCAACGGGGAGGGGGACAGTTTGTGGCAATTGGGAGCGGCGCTGGGGGCCGAACGCGTGGCTGTATTGCCGGAAGCTGCAGCCTGGCTGGCGGAGCACCTCGGCAGGTCCCGTGATCCGGACCCCGGAGGACTCGTGCTCGGGGTGACGGGAGGATGCGGGGGTGCGGGCGCGTCCACGGCCGCCATCTGGCTGGCCCAGGAAGCGGCCGTCCACGGAGTCCGGACGCTGCTGGTTGATGGAGATCCCCGGGGAGGGGGCCTTGAGCTTTGCCTGGCCGCTGAAGATGCGCCCGGACTGCGCTGGCCCGATCTTGCAGGTGCCAGCGGCAGCATCGGCACCGGGCAGCTGAGCGACTCACTGCCCATAGCCGGAGGATTCGCCTTCTTATCTTGGCCGGGCAGTCGCGACCGTTCCCCAGACGTGGAGCCCGGAGCCGTCGCGACTGTCCTTGATGCGGCGCGGCGGGGATTTGAATTGGTCATTGTCGACATCGGCCGCGGAACAGAGTCGCTTGACGGTTTCGCCGGGGACTGCGACAGGATCCTTCTCGTGGCACCGGCCCAACTCCGGGCGGCAGTAGCTGCGGCCAGGCTTCTGCAGGAGCTGCCTCCCGTGGACACAGCCCTGGTGGTCCGGGGTGATGCCGGTTCGGCTCTCGACGGACCCCTCATCGCCGAATCGCTGGGACTGCCGCTTCACGGGGTGCTCCCCGAACTCCGCGGTACTGCCGCGGCGGCTGAACTTGGACGCCTTCTGGAATTCGGCAAGCGCAAGGCCGTGCGTCGCTTTGCAGAATCCGTCCTTCAACTACTCGACGACGGCGCGGCATGAGTACCCCTGCATTCCCAAGCGGCGAGCACCGACGCAATACCCGGCTCGTGGACGCCGCGCTCCTTGAAACCGTGCGGGAAACCGTCATGGCCGACGCCGGACCGGTCACCCCATCGCGCGTGGCAGCGGCCGTCCACGCCACGGGCAGGCTGCTCGGCACCGCCGGGGCGCTTGCCGCCGTCGAATCGATCAGCGCCGAACTGAGCGGACTTGGACCCCTCCAACAGCTTGCACGCGATGCCTCGGTGACGGACATCTTCGTGAATGGCCCGGACTCGGTGTGGTTCGACCGCGGCAAGGGGCTGGAACGGGCACGGGTGCATTTCGACGGCGAACCTCAGATCCGTGCCTTGGCCTCCCGGCTTGTGGCGGCCGGCGGGCGTCGTTTGGACGACGGTTCGCCGTGCGTCGATGTCCGCCTCGACGGCGGATACCGGGTGCACGCAGTGCTGCCTCCGATTTCCGCCGCCGGAACCTTGTTGTCCGTTCGGATCCGGCGCGAGGAGGTCTTCTCCATGGACGAGCTGCGTGATGGAGGCATGTTCGGAGCGCCCGTCCAGCAGGTGCTGCAGGCCATCGTAGACCACAGGTTGAGCCTCCTGATCAGCGGGGCCACCGGTTCCGGGAAGACCACACTACTGTCCACGATGCTCGGCTTGAGCAGCCCGCGTGATCGGCTCGTCCTGATTGAGGACGCTTCGGAGCTGAACCCGGTGCACCCGCACGTCGTCTCCCTTGAGTCCAGGCACGGAAACCTTGAAGGCAGTGGCGCGCTCGACCTTGGCGAACTCGTCCGCCAGGCGCTGCGGATGCGGCCGGACCGGTTGATCGTGGGCGAGTGCCGCGGTGCGGAAGTCCGTGAGCTGTTGACGGCACTCAATACCGGCCACACGGGTGGCGGTGGCACAATCCACGCAAACACTGCCTCCGCCGTCCCGGCCAGGCTCGTGGCGTTGGGCGCGCTCGCAGGCTTGAGCCGGGAAGCCGTTCAATTGCAGCTTTCAACGGCATTGGACGCAGTGGTTCATGTCGAGCGGACGCCGGCCGGCAGAAGAGTTTCCTGCATTGGATTGTTGGCGGAGGATGCGTCAGGCCAATCGATCGTGCCTGCTGTCGAACTGCGGGCGGGTGCCGCCGTTGGCGGCCCCGCGTGGCGTGACCTCGCATCGCGTCTTGAGCTGGATCCCGGGCTCCTGCCTGGGCCCCTGCCCGGGTCAGAAGGACCGATTTCCCGTTCAGATCACCTTGGGGCGCTCGCGTGAGCGGACTCCTCGTCCTCGTCCTGGCGGCCGCTGCGTGGATGGTCTTCCAACCGTCCCGGCGACTTGGCAGACGGGTAGTGCATGCCCTGCCGGGCGCCCCCTCGGTTGCGGCTGCGGCAGCGGCCGGGGCCGGGGCTGGGGCTGAGGCGCGCACGCTGCGGAGACGCTCTCGCGCGGACGCATTGCCGCTCACGGTACTCGTACAGCAGTTGGCCGCTCTCCTCCGGGGAGGCCGTTCGACGTCGAGGCTCTGGGAGGAACTCTGGATGGTGCATGGAGGCAGGGAACACCGCCTTGGTTCGGGCGACCCGGAGGTCCTCAATGCGCGACGAAAGCTGTCGTCTGGGTCTGTCCAAGTTCTCGCGGCTGCGCGGGCGGCCTCGATGATGGGGACGTCGGTCGCCGGAGCCATCAGGGCGTCGTCAGCGAAGAATCTTCAGGGCTGGAACCCCGTGGAACGCCGAATCTGGGGAGAGCTTGCCGCCTGCTTGGATGTTTCGGAGGCGAGTGGTTGTCCCTTAGTCGACGTGCTGACCCGGTTCGCCGCCCAGCTTGAGGCCGAGGACGACGCCGGTGATGCGCGGCAAACTGCGTTGGCCGGCCCGAAAGCCACGGTGCGCCTTCTGACGTGGCTGCCGGTGTTCGGCTTGGGGTTGGGCATGATGCTTGGCGTGGACCCGCTGGGGGTCCTGCTGGCCAACGGCGTCGGATTGGCAGCGCTCGCGGCTGGGGGCGTCCTGACCGTCACCGGCAGGATCTGGTCATCTCGATTGGTGCATGCCGCAGCGGGGCGTTGACTGATGGGCTCGACCTTCCCAGCCATCGCGGTGTCCCTGACGTTGATCTTCGCAGCAATTCTCGGGCTGGGGTATCAGGGAAGAACTCGGCGGCGCACGGCCCTGCGGATGCTTCGCGGCTCACCCGGGGGCAACGGCACGCCCGGGAGCAGCGGCCCGCTGAAGAACGCTCGTAGAGGCGAGGCGGTGGGCGCTCACCCGAATCCCGAGAGCCAGGAAGGCTTGCGCAATGTGCCGATGATCCTAGAGTTGGTGGCTGCCATGCTCGACTCAGGGGCGGGGCTCGGACGGGCCCTTGAGTTGATCGCCGGGTGCGCTTCCCCGCAGCTTGGCCGCTCCCTGCGGACAGTGGTTGCTGCGCTCGACATCGGAACGGACTGGGAGGCGGCATGGCGGAGTCCGGGCCAGCTGTTCGTTGAAGCGCGCAAGCTAAAGGATGCGCTCACCTTCGCTGCCCTGACCGGCGCGCCATCCTCGGCGATCCTTTATGCCCAGGCGGCTCGCCTCCGGCGTGAACAGTTCAGGATGGCGGAAAAGCGCGCTGCCGCGCTCGGAGTGAGACTCGTGATTCCACTGGGTTTGTGTTCCTTGCCTGCCTTCATTTGTCTTGGCGTCGTCCCGGTGCTGCTGGCCATGCTTCCGTCCGGGGGATAGCCGGCAGCCCCACCCGGGTCGGCCTGAGCGTTGGTGCACATGCCAGTTTCCCTCCACAGGAAAGGTCAGAAGCGAGTTTTCCACTTAGGAGACTTGGGGCCTTTCGAAGCCCAAATGCCAGCGGAAGAGTCGGAGTACGGCCGGCAGCCCAAGCCGGCGCGAAGAAAGGAACTGAAATGAACGCAACCGTCGATACCCCCACGGCCCACGTCCAGCCTGCCATGGCCCCCGCCCAGGTATCCCTTCCTCGGCCGGAGGCCGAGGTCCTTGAACTGTTCCCGGGCTCGTCGGGAAGGAAGCCCATTCGGCTGCCAACCCGCCTGCATTCCAACGTTGAAACAGGCCGTGCGCGGCCCAGCGACGATTCTGCCGCTCCGAAACGGTCGAAGATGCGGCTCATGGGATCCGAGCTTGGGATGGCAACGGCCGAATATGCCATCGCCACGCTTGCCGCAGTGGGCTTCGCCGGACTCTTGGTGGTCATTCTTCGCAGTGAGGAAGTACGTGGCTTCCTCCTCAACCTCATTCGCAGCGCGCTCTCCCTGCCATGACGCAGCGGTGGGGTTCAAAGCGCCGTGCTGTCAGCTCGATACCTGCACAGGAGTTGATATGGGCGCTCGCGGGGAAGAAGGCCCGTTCCGCTGCCGGAGTGGCGCGGCAGGGGCCTCCTTCGATCAGACGGCCTCCTCCGGCCGAGAAGCTCGATGGCCCGCCGAAGCACGGTCGGCGACGGGTCTTTCCTGGGAGGGACCACGGTGCAGTCACTGCTGAATTCGCCGTTGCACTACCCGCTGTGCTGCTTCTTTTGGCCCTGCTTCTAGCGGGATCGGCCGCGGGAATTACGCAACTTCGCTTGGAAGAGGCGGCCAGGGCAGGTGCCAGGGCGCTCGCCCGCGGAGATGGCCACGCGGCCGTTGACGGCATCGTTCGAAGACTGGCGGGTGATGCCGCCTCGGCTGTCGTTGCGGAAGACGGCGAATGGATCAAGGTCACAGTCTCCGCCCGGGTCGTTGGCCCGTTGGGCTCCCTCATCCCGTGGAGGCTCTCGGCGACGGCATCGGCAAGGGGAGAGGCCCCGCAGTCGTCGGCAGCCACCGTTACCTTCCTCGCCTCCCGGGACGGCGTTGTGGATTTCAGAGGTGCTGTGCCGTTGCTTGGGCTCGAAGCCGCTGTGGAAGAGGTCGCGGCGTGAGGGAAGGTAGCGCCCGCGCCCGCGATGGCTCCGGCGAGGCGAAGGTCGGCGTGAGGGCAGGTAGCGCCCGCGCGAGCGATGGCTCCGGCGAGGCGAAGGTCGGCGTGAGGGCAGGTAGCGCCCGCGCCAGCGATGGCCCTTCCGTTGCTGAATACGGTTCGGGAACCATGCTCGCCGTTGCCCTCGGCCTCGTTGTCATGATCTGCATGGCGGCGGCGTTCATGCTGGTCGAGGCCATGGCGATGGCGCACCGCGCAGCATCTGCCGCCGATCTCGCGGCGCTCGCAGGAGCCGACGCAGCCCGCGGCCTGACAACCGGAGATCCTTGCGTGGTCGCCAGCGAAACGGCCGCGCGCCACGGAGCTTCGCTGTCGGCCTGCACGGTGGGCGAAGGCGGGATCGTAGAGGTCCGCACTGAGCTGGACCGCGTCGCGGTCTTCGGGACCGCGACCGGCCGCTCCCGGGCCGGGCCGCCGCCCTAGAACAGCCCGGACCAGCGTCTACGCAGCGTCGCGCAGGAGCACGTTGATCAGCGTGACCGCCGCGTCCTTGTCCAGCGGATTGTTCTTGTTGCCGCATTTGGGGGACTGGACGCAGGAAGGGCAGCCGGTGTCGCACTCGCATGCTTTGATGGCGTCCCTTGTGGCGGTCAACCACACTTTGGCTTTTTCGAAGCCACGTTCGGCAAATCCGGCACCGCCTGGATGCCCGTCGTAGACAAAGATCGTGGGAACTCCGGTGTCGGCGTGGAGCGCTGTTGAGACTCCACCGATATCCCAACGGTCACTCGAAGCGACCAACGGGAGAAGTCCGATGGCGGCGTGCTCCGCGGCGTGAAGCGCACCCGGGAACTGGGCCTCAACAAGGCCTGCGCCAGTCAGCGAACGGTTGTGTACCACGAACCATACCGCCTTGGTGAAAAGATCCCTGGCCCCGAGTTCCAGAGGTTCTTCCCCCAAAACCTCATTGGAAATCAGTGCCTTACGTTGGAAGGAGACCACCTGTGTTGTTACCTTCACTTCGCCGAAGTGGACTGCGATATCGCCCCATTCCATGGTCCGGAGAGTCTGCAGGACCTCGATCTGCGTCACGTCCCGTGCTGTGGTGTAGTAGTCCGGGTTGGTTCGACGAACCACCACGCAATGGTCCTCTTCGTTCAGCTCCTCGACCAAGTAACTGTCGCCCTGGTGCACATAGATCGCACCGGTATGCGCCTGGTAGTGCGTCTGCGGCGAGTCCATGGTGCCCAAAAGGGAGCCAGTCTCGGAGTCCACGATGCTTACGGGGCCGCCTCCATCTGCCCGGAGGTTCACCATGGCCGCGGCGCTCTCGGGATGGGTCCAGAACCAGCCCGCAGGCCGTTTCCTCAGGTACCCCTGCTCCACCAACTGATTCAACAGGGATTCGGACGTTGGCCCGAACAGCTCAAGTTCGGCCACTCCGATCGGGAGCTCTGCGGCTGCCGCGCACAGGTGGGGGCCGAGCACGTAGGGGTTTCCGGGATCGAAGACGGTGGCCTCGACTGACACGTCAAAGATCGCCTCCGGATGGTTGACGAGGTATGTGTCCAGGGGATCGTCGCTGGCCACGAAGGCGGCAATGGCGTCTTGCCCTGCGCGGCCGGCCCGTCCGATCTGTTGGAAGAGGGACGCCCTCGTCCCGGGCCAGCCGGCTACCAGCACCGCGTCGAGTCCGGAAATGTCGATGCCCAATTCCAATGCCGACGTGCTGGAGACGCCAAGCAGCTCACCGGAGCGCAAAGCTTTTTCCAAAGTCCGTCTTTCCTCGGGGAGATAGCCGGAGCGGTACGCCGCAACCCGCTGGGGCAGGCTGGGGTCCACCTCATCGAGGAGCCTCTTGGTGATCGACGAAATTGTTTCCGCGCCGCGCCTTGACTTGATGAAGGCGATGGTACGCACACGGGAGGACACCAGATTGGCCAGCAAGTCGGCGGTCTCGGCCACGGCGGTCCTGCGGGATTTTGCACCGTTTTCGCCCTTCAGCTCGGTCAGGACAGGTTCCCAGAAAGCCACCGTGGTGGAGCCGTGCGGGGAACAGTCCTCGGAAACTTCGCGGACGGGAGTGCCGATGAGCCGGGCAAAGGATGTGCCGGGGTCCGACGCTGTCGCCGACGCCGCAATGAACACGGGTTCAGGAAAGGAGGTGCCGGCACCGTAGTAGGCACAGATTCGCCGGAGCCGCCGCATGAGGTTGGCGACATGGGACCCGAACACCCCACGGTAGCTGTGGGCTTCGTCCACGATGACGTACCGGAGCCTGCGGAAGAAGCGGGCCCACCACGTGTGGTTGGGCAGGATCCCGAAATGCAGCATGTCCGGGTTGGCGAGGATGAAGTTGGCGTGATCGCGGATCCAGCGGCGCTGGGACTGCTCGGTATCGCCGTCGTACGTTTCCGCCCGGACCGTAGGTAGCTTGAGTGCGCGGATCGCTGCCAGCTGGTCGGCTGCAAGCGCTTTGGTGGGGGAGAGATACAGGGTGACGGCACCGTCGTCGTGGATCTTGCCCGGCTCGGACAGCACCCGCAGCTCGGAACGATGTATCGCGTCGAGGGCAGGCAGCTGATAGGCAAGTGACTTCCCGGATGCGGTCCCCGTGGCAATGACGACGTTTTGGCCGGAGTGAGCGAGCTCGGCTGCTTCGATCTGGTGCCTGTACGGTTCGTGGATGCCCAAGGCTCCGTAGGCGGCGACGACGTCGGGATGGGCCCACCCGGGCCATGACTCATGGATCGCCTGGCGCGCCGGAATAGTGCGGACATGTCGCAACTGCTCCGGGTCCGGGCTCCTGCCCAGAAGGGAGATCATCGATTCAGTTGCATTCACTTGAACATTCTGTCACCGCGCCGGAAACCGACCGGCGCGGTGAGGGTCGGCTACGCGTAAGGAAGGTCGGCTACGCCACGGACAGGTCAGTCTCGTCGACCGGTTTGGTGGACATCATGAGCACCTGGCACACGTGCTTCCAGCCAAGGTGTGAGTAGAGATGCTGTCCATCCAACGAAGCCAGGAGCAGACCGCTTTCAACATCGTATTGAAATGCCTGCGCGGCGAGGGCTTTCATGATGAAACTGCCCAGGCCCCGGCGCTGGTAGTTGGGCTCGGTGACGATTTTGTCGAACACTGCTGTCTGCTTGACCACGAACACCTGGCCGCTGGCTGCCACCTCTTCGCCGGCATGGACCACGGCGTAATGGACGCCCTTGCTGTCGAAGGTCGTGAGCTTGAGGTCATCATCCGAGAGCCACGGATCTTCCGCATCCTGTGTCCCCATGTCCACGATCATCATGGTCTGGGAATCGGAGGTGACGTTCAGTCCGTTCTCGCGGGCCAACTGGGTATAGCGGCCGGCGTCGTTCGTGAGGATTGTCAGGATACGAGTGTCCGCCTGGGCGGTCTTGGCAGCCAGCCCGGCGAACTCGGCATCCGATGGGTCATGTGCGAAGAATTCCCAGTCGCCGGTTTTGTCCGCACGCAGGGCCGCCGGGAACCGGCCTTCCTTTCGCGTTTCGTAGCTCCGGGACCCGGACCAGCCAGCCACCCAGACTTCGAGCAGCTCAGCGATGTCTTCAACCAAGGCGTCGTGACTCATGTAGAGAGACTATGCCAGCGGTCTGGGAATCAACAGTGGCGGTCAGTAACAGCTCCATTAACACTTAGAGCAGCCCGACGACGGCCCGACACCTGGGTTTGGGGCCACCAAGTACCCTTAAATACGTGGCTTTAAACAGAATTGTGCTCTTCTATGGCTTTACTCCGATCGCGGACCCGGACGCCGTCCGGCTCTGGCAGCGCGCCCTGTGCGAGAAGCTCGGCCTGACCGGGCGCATCCTGATTTCGCGGGACGGCATCAACGCCACGGTTGGCGGCGAACTGAACAAGGTCAAGCAGTATGTGAAGACCACCAAGGAATACAAGGGCTTCCACGGTATCGACTTCAAATGGTCCGAAGGCGGAGCCGACGACTTTCCGAGGCTCAGCGTCAAGGTTCGCGATGAGATCGTGTCCTTCGGCGCCCCCGGCGAACTGAAGGTGGATGAGAACGGCGTTGTCGGCGGCGGCACCCACCTTCAGCCTGAGGAGCTCCACGCGCTCCTGGAGGAAAAGAGGGCGGCCGGGAAGGATGTGAAGTTCTTCGATGGGCGCAACGCCTTCGAAGCCCAGATCGGCAAGTTCAAGGACGCGATCGTTCCCGACGTCGCCACGACCCACGACTTCATCAAGGAACTCGACTCGGGAAAATACGACGACCTCAAGGACCAGCCTGTCGTCACCTACTGCACAGGCGGAATCCGTTGCGAAGTCCTTTCCAGCCTCATGGTGAACCGCGGTTTCAAGGAGGTTTACCAACTCGACGGCGGGATAGTCCGCTATGGCGAAAGCTACAAGGACCAGGGCCTGTGGGAAGGCTCCCTGTACGTTTTCGACAAGCGCATGCACGTGGAATTCAGTGAGGACGCCAAGACCATCGGCCAATGCGTACGCTGCCAGGCGCCCACCAACAAGTTTGAAAACTGCTCCAATCTGAGCTGTCGCAACCTCACGCTGTACTGTGCCAAATGTGCCTCGAGTCCGGAAACATTGCGCTGCCCAGAGGGCTGCGCTGCCTAGCTCCGGTCATTAGATCCGGCTCACCCGGTACGCGAAGTTCGCCGGTGCATTGGCGGTGATCGTGATAGCCAGGATGGCGTCCGTCTCCAGCTTCAGGACCTTGACCCGCGTGGTGCCGCACCGCAGCATGACATCAGTGAGGACTTCGCTTCCGTTCCGCACGGTGAATTCGGCGCTGCGGGCACCTCGGCACGCCAGCGTCACTGCGTACGTTCCCCCCGGAAGCTGGGTGGTCTCTTCGTCGCGGGATTCGCCTGCGGACAACAGGCCGAGGCTGCTATAGAAGGACAGCCCGTTCACTTCCGGAAGCACGTCCTGCGCCCAAGCCTTCAGCGCGTCGCCCGTGACGGTTTGTCCCAGCCCAGGGTCGCGGGTCAGTACCAGATCCGTGATGGCCGCCGACGGCGGACTGCTTGCCGCCGCACGACCGTCCTCGTAGCTGTATTCGCACGACGCCATCGTGCCGCACGCGAGCACACCGCAAAGCACGACGGCGGGAATCGCCGGCCGCGTCGTCGCTACCTTCAGGGTGCGTGCCCACCCCATGATCCGACTCTACGCCGGGCTGTAGGCCCGAACGAGGGGCGGGTTACGAAGCCGGTACCAGTTGGTACGCGTAGATCACGGGAGCATCGACGCTGCTTGCGCTGATGCTCAGAGGACCGGTCGAAGGAATCTTGATACGGGACGTTTCGCGGCTGCCATTGCATGCCGCCCCGGCCTCGGTGATCTGCGTACTGCCCGAGGAAACGTCGAAGAATGCCTTGCCGCCGCCATCGCAGGCCACGGTCAAGGTGTAGCTACCCGCGGCGACGTTCGCGAAGCTCTTGACCAAGGGGTCGCGGTTCGGGATCTTCCCGGAGTCCTCCAGGACAACCCCGGCCGCCGAGGGGATGGTGGTCGCCTTCCAGACGGGGACGTCGGCGTTGGAGACAGATCCCCCGGAGGAGCACGCCGTCATCGCCAGGGCGGCTGCGCCAATGACCAAAAGTGCGGCGCGACGCCAAGTGGAGGGGTGAAATGCCATGATTCAACGCTACCTGCTCGAACGCGTCCCCGCCGACGCAGGAATCCGGCGAGAGGCGCGCCCCGCCACCCCCAATAGACTTGAACGGTGACTGATCCCGCAACGCCCGCCATCTTTGGGACCGCCCCCACCACCCTCGACGCTCCGCGCAGCGATCTTCCCGAGCTGCTCATAGCGCTCGCCGACGACCTGCGGAACGTTGACTACACCGTGGACGGCGTGGCAGGACTTCTGGGAGGGTCCGCTCACGCGGCCCTCGCCCGGGATCAGCTCATCCCCGCACTCATCGTCACCGAACCGGCTGCCTTGACCGGAGACCCGGCGACGGACCGCGCGAAAGCCGCGCTCGCCGTCGTCGTCCGCTTGTGGCTTCTCGCTGTCCCGCAAACCGAAAGCGACGTCGACGCCGCCCTGCCGCGCATCCGCACCTCGGGCCTGTCAGAGCTAGGCCTGGTGGAGAAGAACGACGGCGGTGCTGTCGCCGCGAAAGCGGATTTGCGGCCGTACGGCTGGGAATGTGACTCCGGAGCACACAACAGCGGGAGCGGTGGCGCCGAGCTGTGGGTTTCCAGCGATCTCGCCGCCCACCAGCAGCCCGGCGTGCTCCGGCATGACCATGTGCTGGGCATCGGGCAGGCCTCCACGACGCTCGTCCAGACCACCATCCACCGGCACTCGAAACGCGCCCTTGACCTCGGGACGGGCTGCGGGATCCAGACTTTCCACCTCCTGCACCACAGCGAGCACGTCACGGCCACGGACATCTCCGAGAGGGCCCTCGCGTTCACCCGTTTCAACCTGATGCTCAATGCCGAGGCCCTGCACCTTGACCCGGCCGATCTCGAGGCCCGGGTCAGCTTGCGGCTGGGCTCGCTCCTGGAACCCGTCGGGTGTGAGACGTTCGATCTGGTGGTGTCCAATCCGCCTTTCGTCATAACCCCGCGAAGTGCCGGCGAGCACTCTTCGGATCAGTTCACCTACCGCGACGGCGGCCTGCCGGGCGACGACATCGTCGCCAACCTCGTCCGCACCCTTCCCGATGTCCTCGCGCCCGGCGGCACGGCGCAGATGCTCGGCAACTGGGAGATCCCTGCGGGCAGCGGCTGGAGCGAACGGCCTGCGTCGTGGCTGGCGGGGTCCGGCACGGAGGCCTGGTTCATCCAGCGGGAACAGGTGAGTCCCGAGCTGTACGCCGAGACCTGGTTGCAGGACGCCTCCGAAGGCCGCGACCGCAAGCTCTACCGTGATGCTTACGCGGCCTACCTGGAGGACTTCGCGTCCC
The DNA here is from genome assembly GCF_052115645.1 of Arthrobacter sp. 2MCAF14. Classification (NCBI taxonomy): domain Bacteria; kingdom Bacillati; phylum Actinomycetota; class Actinomycetes; order Micrococcales; family Micrococcaceae; genus Arthrobacter; species Arthrobacter sp. 2MCAF14. Next base: position 18,823 of record NZ_JBFRHB010000011.1, read on the forward strand.
GCAACGTGGAGGCAATTGGCTTCGGAATGATCTGGCTCCGGCGGCCGCTGGGCGAGCGTCCAGGAGCTGCGCCGACCCGTTTCGAAGAAATCACCTACCCCATCGAGCAACCGATCGGCCCACACCTTGCCGCCGCCGTCGAACGCGCCGACTGGCTGGTCACCCACGAGCTCTCCGACGCCCACCTGATGGTGGCCGAAGACGTGACCGAGGAACGCCACCAGAGGCCCGGAGCCGAACACCCAGGCGTCATCCTGTTGCGCCAAGGCGCGGGGCTGCGCCGGACGAATCTACTGAGCACCGAGCTGGCCGGCTTCGTGTCGGCATGTGACGGCGAGTTGTCCGTCCGCCAGCTGATCGGTGCCTTGGCCGCACTGCTGGGTGGAGGGGACGACTTCGACGACGACGCATTCCGCGCCGGGCTGCTCTCCGACGTGGAGAACCTTGTCCGCGACGGCTTCCTGCTTCCCGCGGCATAGGACATTTGCGCCGGCACCGGCGGATAAACTGTTCCGGTGAATGAAGACAATGGGGTACCCACCGGGCTGGCATCCCCGAAGCGCCGGAAACGGCCCGAGAAGACGGTGGAGATCACCGACCCCAAAGCGATCCGTGCGCTTGCGCATGCCGCCCGGCTTGAGGTGATCTCGGAGCTGTATTCCACGCAGCTTAGCCGCACGGCCACGGAGCTCGCCGCGCAGACAGGGCTCACGCCGAGCGCCATGAGCTACCACCTACGGGCCCTCCAGAAATGGGGGATTGTGACGGCTGCAGACAACGAGGGCGATGCGCGCGAACGCCGTTGGAAGGCTGCGGGTTCGGACTTCACTATCAAATCCGGCGGCAACGCTCCGAGCCCGGAGATCGCCGTCGTCGAACTCGAACTGGACGCCTTCCGGCGCCGGGCCACCGCGTTCACCCGGGCCCGGGGTGAGCGGCGCCAGCGCGGAGAGGCCGCGAACGAGGCAGCCGCCATGGTGCTGTCCAGCGACCTGCTGTACTTGACCCCGGATCAGCGAACGGATCTCAAGGCCAAATTCCAGAACCTCATCAGGTCATATGAACTCGAAGATCCCACGCGGATTCCCGAAGGAGCGGTGCGAATCGCTACGATGTGGTCGATGATTCCGGACGACCGGACGCCGTCTTCAAGCTAACCAAACGCACCGTTCCTTCACAGCACTTGTGCACATGGAAACGCACGATTCTGCAAAATATGGTGAACTAGGCCAATATGGGCACGAGCCCAAGCAATTCATTTTTCTGTAGGAGAACCGTGCCCAGCAAGGCAAAAACCGGCAAGAAACTCGTGATCGTGGAGTCTCCGGCCAAGAGCAAGACCATCGCCAAGTACCTGGGCGAAGGCTTCATTGTCGAGGCCTCGATCGGTCACATCCGCGACCTCCCACAGCCATCGGACCTCCCTGCAGAACTGAAGAAGACCTCGGTTGGCAAGTTCGCCGTCGACATCGAAAACGACTTCAAACCGTATTACGTTGTGTCTCCGGACAAGAAGAAAAAAGTCGCCGAGCTCAAGGCCCAGCTGAAAGACGCTGACGCGCTCTATCTCGCAACCGATGGGGACCGCGAGGGCGAGGCCATCGCGTGGCACCTCTTGGAGGTCCTGAAACCCAAGGTTCCCGTCTACCGCATGACCTTCGGTGAAATCACCAAGGAAGCCATCCACCGCGCCATGGACAACCTGCGCGACGTCGACAGCGCCCTCGTGGACGCCCAGGAAACGCGCCGTATCCTGGACCGCCTATACGGTTACGAAATCTCCCCGGTGTTGTGGCGCAAGGTTGCCCGTGGCCTGTCGGCCGGCCGTGTGCAGTCCGTGGTGACCCGCATGGTGGTCGACCGCGAACGCGAACGCATGGCCTTCAAGTCCGCATCCTACTGGGACCTGACGGGCCAGTTCGGTACCGGCTCCGCGACGTTCAAAGCGAAGCTTGCTGCCGTCGACGGTGCGAAGGTAGCCAGCGGCCGTGACTTCAACGACGACGGTGTCCTCACCTCCGCGAATGCGGTGCACCTCAACGAGGAACTCGCGACGTCGTTGGTCGCCGGACTCGAGAACGCGGACTTCCGCGTCCGTTCGGTCGACACCAAGCCTTACACGCGCCGTCCCGCGGCGCCGTTCACGACGTCGACCCTTCAGCAGGAAGCCGGCCGCAAGCTGCGCTTCACCTCAAAGAGCACCATGCAGATCGCCCAGCGCCTGTATGAAAACGGCTACATCACCTATATGCGTACGGACTCGTCCGCATTGAGCGACGAAGCCCTCACGGCTGCACGCCGCCAGGCCGCCGAACTGTATGGTCCCGAGTACGTGCCGCAGTCTCCCCGCGTCTACGCCAACAAGGCCGCCAACGCGCAGGAAGCCCACGAAGCCATCCGCCCCGCGGGTGACTCTTTCCGCACCCCGGCCCAGGTGGCCAACCATCTGACCGGCGACGCCTTCCGCCTCTACGAACTCATCTGGAAGCGCACCATTGCCTCCCAGATGGGCGACGCCAAGGGCTCCACCGCCACCATCCGCCTCGGCGCAGTGGCTAGCGATGGTCGCGACGCCGAATTCTCGGCCTCCGGAACGGTCATCACCTTCCCGGGCTTCCTCGCGGCCTACGAAGAAGGCAAGGACGAGAGCCGCGGCGACGACGATTCCGACGAAGCCCGGCGCCTGCCCAACGTGGCCAAGGACGATTCCCTCACCGCTTCGGAAATCGTTGCCGTTGGCCACGAGACCTCGCCACCGCCGCGGTACACGGAAGCATCGCTTACGGCAGAGCTGGAAAAGCGTGGCATCGGCCGTCCGTCCACCTACGCGTCCACGATCTCCACCATCCAGGACCGCGGCTACGTCCGGAAGCAAGGGTCTGCGCTGGTTCCCAGCTGGATCGCCTTCTCCGTGATTCGCCTGCTGGAACAGCACTTCACCGACTACGTGGACTACGAATTCACGGCGGACATGGAAGGTGACCTGGACAAGATCGCCAACGGCCAGGCCGTCGGTGCTGCTTGGCTCAAGCACTTCTACTACGGTGAAGACGCCGATCCCGGTCTCCTGAGCATCGTCAACAACCTCGGTGAAATCGATGCCCGCGAGATCAACTCGGTGCCGATCGCCGAAGGCATTACGCTGCGCGTCGGCAAGTTCGGCCCGTACCTGGAAAGCTCGATCCCCACTATCGATCCCAAGACCGGCGAGGTCGTGGAGTCGGCGCGTGCCAACGTCCCCGAGGACCTCGCACCGGACGAGCTCACTGCGGCCAAGGCCGTGGAGCTCATGGAAACGGCCGCCCCCGAGGAACGTGTCCTGGGTGCAGACCCCCACACCGGGCACACCGTGGTTGCGAAGAACGGACGCTACGGCGCTTATGTCACCGAGATCATCCCCGAGATGACGGAAGAGCAGCTGGCAAACCAGCCGGTGGAGTACTACAAAAACGGCAAACCCAAGCCGGCGAAGAAGCCTGTCAAGGCCAAGCCGCGTACGGGTTCGCTCTTCAAGTCGATGTCCGTTGACTCGGTGACGCTCGATGAAGCCATTCAGCTCATGAGCCTGCCCCGCGTCCTCGGCGCGGACGCTGAAGGCAACCCCATCACGGTGCAGAACGGCCGCTTTGGGCCTTACCTGAAGAAGGGCACGGACTCGCGTTCCATCGGATCCGAGGAAGAGATCTTCACGATCACCCTGGACCAGGCACTGGAGATCTACTCCCAGCCGAAGCAGCGTGGTGCGCGTGCAGCCGTACCGCCCCTGGCCGAGTTCGGTCCGGACCCTGTTTCGGAGAAGAACATCGTGGTGAAGGAAGGCCGTTTCGGCCCGTACATCACCGACGGCGTCACCAACATCACGGTTCCGCGCGCCACGTCCTTGGAGGAGCTGACCCGGGAGCAGGCCATCGAGCTGCTTGCGGAGAAGCGCGCCAAGGGTCCGGTCAAGCGGACCACCACGACGGCCCGCAAGGCGCCTGCGAAGAGGGCTGCTGCGAAGAAGTAGTTCCGCTACAGCTCCGAACGGGAGCAATCCTCTGCGTGCTCGCTCGTTCCTCGCTTAGACGCACGCTGCCGGATCACTCCCGTTCGGACTGCCGGTCGGATGGTTAAGGAATTCCGGCCCGCACCCACGATCTCGGCGGCGGGTGGGCGGCGGGTGGCCGGACGGAGGGCGGAGAGCGGCCCGGGAATTGCTTCGGGCCGGGGAACCGTGATCGAGTGGAACCATGACAGATCAGCCTGCAGCACCGGAATCCCTGCCCTTGAACGACCTTGAGTCCAAGCTCGCAAAGTCCGGGCAACCCGACGCGAACCCGGTGGACGTCATCCTGGCCTTCCTGAACAACGAGGTCTACATCCTGAGCACCGACTCCTTGGATAAGCCTGACGCCGCCGTGGAGCCGCTTGTCCTCGCGAACTCAGAGGGCCAGCCTGTCCTCGCCGTGTTCAGCCACCCAAGCCGGGTGGAGTCGCACTTCCTCGAGGCAGCGCCAAACGTTCTTGGCACCCACGGTTCTGCGATTCTGGACAGCATCGGTGACGAGCTGGGCCTCGTGATCAACCCCGGCAGCGAGCACGGCTTCGAGATGGGCCCGGAAGGCATCGCCAACGTCCGCCGAGACTTCACCCGCGCCGACGAAGCCAACGAAGCCGCCGAAGCCGACGGCCCGCCCGAAGACGCGACCGTAGAAGCACGCACCGACGGACCCCGGGACTAATTGACTAACCGCCGGCACGAATCGGCAGTCGAACTTGCTTCACACGCTTCGAATCGGGGAATAATGGCAGAATGCGTCTTGGCGTCCTAGACATCGGTTCCAACACCGTCCATTTGCTTTTGGTGGACGCGCATCCAGGCGCACGCCCGGTCGCGTTTGCCTCCCACAAGCGACCACTTTCGCTGGTTCAGTTCCTGGACGCCGAAGGCAACATCAACGACGCCGGACAACACGAGTTGATCGAATTTGTCCTCGAAGCGTGGGAGTTCGCAGCCCGCCACAAGGCCGAGGACCTCCTGGCTTTTTGTACTTCGGCCATCCGCGAAGCCACCAACGGCGTCGAGGTCCTTGCCCGGGTGAAGCACGAGACCACCGTGACCCTGCAGGAACTGACCGGCAGCGAAGAAGCCTCCATGACGTTCTTCGCGGTCCGGCGCTGGTACGGCTGGGGCGCCGGACCGATCCTGGACCTGGACATCGGCGGCGGCTCATTCGAAATGGCGTTTGGCCAGGACGAACTGCCCGAGCTCGCAGTGTCAGTACCGCTTGGCGCCAGCCGTTTGACCAGGGACTGGCTCCACAATGACCCGCCCACGGCCAAGAGCGTCAAAGAGCTGCGCAAGTACATCCGCCACACACTCAAGCCCGTCGTGCGTGAGTTCAAGCAATTGGGCCGGGCCAACCTGGTGGCCGGAACCTCCAAGACTTTCCGTTCGCTTGCACGCATCGCAGGCGCGGCCCCGAGCGGCGCCGGTCCGTACGTCAAGCGCGAACTCCACGCCACGGACTTGGGACTCTGGGCGCAGCGGATTTCCGCTATGACCGTCGAGGATCGGCTGTATCTCCCGGGCGTCTCAGATGCACGGGCAGCACAGATCCTTGCGGGCGCCCTCGTGGCCGAGGCCGCATTGGAAATGTTCGAGTTTCCCAGCATGGAGATCTGCCCTTGGGCCCTGCGCGAGGGATTAATCCTGCGCCGGCTCGACCAGCTGATCTTCGACGGCCCGCTTGCCCCTGCCCCGCATGTCGGGCTCGGAGGTGCGGTACCGGTACCACGCCTGGGCGCCAACACTGGAACGGCCGCGCCCGCGGCAGTATCTACACCAATCCCCATCGCCGGGAGGCAGGCCAACTAACATGAGCACCGACGTCGAGCACTCCGAAGAAGACACGCCGAGGATCCCGGTGGCGCTATCCAGCGCTTCCGTCTATCCGCTCAGCGTCCATGACGCCTTTGCCGTGGCCCAGGACCTGGGGTACGACGGTGTCGAGGTGATGGTGACCAACAACGCCACCAGCCAGAACCCGGATGCCCTCATCCAGCTAAGCCATCGATACGACCAGCAGATCGTCTCCATCCACGCCCCCACCCTGCTCCTGACCCAGCAGGTTTGGGGTCCGGCGTGGAACAAGATCGAGATGTCCTGCCAGATGGCGCGCGAAGTCGGCTGCAACACTGTAGTGGTCCATCCGCCGTTCCGCTGGCAGTCGAACTACGCGGAGAACTTCGCTGCCGGTGTGCGCGAGATCGCGGCGATGTATCAGGTGCACATCGCGGTAGAGAACATGTACCCGTGGCGTGTGCGCGGCCGGGAGGCGCTCGCTTACCTTCCGCACTGGGATCCGATGGGCCAGGATTACGACGACGTGACCTGGGACTTCTCGCATGCCGCCACCGCGGGTGCCAACAGCCTTGAGGCGATCCGGGCGCTCGGGAGCAAGCTGCGCCACGTCCACCTCACGGACGGTTCGGGCTCGGGCAAGGACGAACACTTGATCCCCGGTTACGGAACCCAACAGTGCGCCGAGGCGCTGCAGTATCTCGCATCCAACGGATTCGAGGGCACCGTGGTTGCCGAGATTTCAACGCGCAAGGCCAAGGCTGCCGGTGAACGCGAGGAGTGGCTCGCCGAAACGCTGCGCTTTGCGCGCCAGCACCTGGGGGCGCCGCTCGTGGGAGCCTTCGAGATCTAGGTTCCTTAAACGAGAAAGCACCGGCGGTCGATACGGGAAAATGGGGGGAAACCCGTTCGACCACCGGTGCTTGTGGCGGACATCCCCATGCCCGCCTCATCACTCGCACCCTCAATGAGGTAATTACTAAGTTACGGAGCGATTTTGGGTGCAGCCTGCAATAACCTTGGGAACTAGCTGGGAATCCTTTGCGGCCCCGGAAAGCCTTGCACTGGTTCTGCGGTGGCGCGGCTGAACTGGCATCATGGAGCCATGAGCAACCGAATCGCATTCCTTGGCTGTGGGTCCATGAACGAGGCCATCCTGGGTGGCCTGCTTGCCGCCGGAACGGATCCCTCGGACGTCGTCGCAACCGTACGTCGAGCAGAGCGCGCCGCCGAACTGGCTGAGCGCCACCATGTCATGACCATCGCCGGAGCCGAGGAGCCAGACAACAACAAGCTGGCCACGAAGGGCGCTTCGGTTGTCATACTTGGTGTCAAGCCTGTCGGCATTGCCGATCTCGCACGTGAAATCTCGCCCTCGCTGGCTAAGAACACCATTGTGATCAGCGTTGCCGCAGCCGTGTCCATCGCACAGCTGGAAGCAGCCCTTCCCGCAGGTCAGCCGGTCATCCGCACCATGCCCAACACTCCTGCCAAGCTCGGACGAGGCGTAGTCTCCGTTTCACCCGGGACCAACTGCAGTCCCGAGCAGCTCCAGCTGGCCAAGGACATCCTCGCCGCCGCAGGCACCGTGGTGGAGATACCGGAGGAGCAGGTGGATGCATTGTCCGCCATCAGCGGCTCGGGCCCTGCGTACGTGTTCTACCTTGCCGAGGCGATGGCTGCCGCCGGCGTCGAACTTGGCCTGGATCCGGAGCTCTCCCTCATGATTTCCCGCGAGACCGTGGCAGGCGCGGGTTTCATGCTTGCAGAGCCGGGTGCGGACCCCACTGCGCTGCGCATCGCCGTGACCAGCCCCAATGGCACCACGGAACGTGCCATCGCGGCATTCAACGACGGCGGCATACCCGCGATCATCGCCGACGGAGCCCGCGCAGCAGCGGCCCGGGCTGCGGAGATCACACAGCAGCTCGCTTAGTACCAGGCGGCCACAGCTAGAGTCAGCTACGGCCGCGCGGCGAACCGTTCCAGCAGGTCCACGTGCCCGGACACAATCAACATATCGCGGCCGGAAACCTTCGTGTCCGGCCGGGCATAGGTGAAGTCCTCGCCGGGGGATTTCACGCCGACTATGGTCACGCCGTACTTGGAACGGACCTTGGACTCATCCAAGGTGAAACCCACGGTTTCCTTGGGCGGGTACATTTTCACGATGGCGAAATCGTCGTCGAACTCGATGAAGTCCAGCATGCGCCCGGAGACCAGGTGTGCCGCACGGACGCCGGCGTCGGCCTCGGGGTAGATGACGTGGTTGGCGCCGATGCGGGTGAGGATCTTGCCGTGTGAGGCAGTGATCGCTTTCACCCAGAGGTGTTCGATGCCCAGATCCACGAGGTTCACCGTGATGAGCACCGAGGACTCGATCGACGTTCCCACGCCCACTACGGCAGAGCTGAATTCCTGCGCGCCGAGCTGGCGGAGGGCATCGATGTTGGTGGCGTCCGCCTCGACTACATGGGTCAGCACGGAAGCCCAATTCTGGACGAGCGTGCGGTCCCGCTCGATGGCCAGGACTTCGCGTCCCTGCTTGACGAGCTGCTCGGCGGTGGCTGCACCGAATCGGCCCAAGCCGATCACCAGCACGGGCGCGTTGTGCGCCGGCCGGTTAGGGGCGCCTGTTGAATTAGCCAATGATCGGCCTCTCTTCCGGATAATGGAATAGCTGCCTGCGCTGGCGGAGGGCCAGGGCGGAGGCAAGGGTTATGGTGCCGATGCGGCCGGCAAACATGAGGGCGGCGAGAACGTAGACGCCCGACGGCGGCAGCTCGGCGCTGAGGTTCGTGCTAAGTCCCACGGTTGCAAAGGCTGAAATGGTTTCGAAGAGCACCCGGTCCAGGCTGGCGCCGCTGATGGCCAGCAGCAGGAATGCGGATGCGCACACCAAGGTGGCACCGGCGACGATCACCGAGATGGCTACCCGCATGGTGCCTTCGGGGATCGTGCGCCCGTAAACTTTTACGTCGTCGTCGCCCCGGGCCTCAGCGACGATGGCGAGGAACATGACCGCAATGGTGGTCACCTTGATGCCGCCCGCCGTCGACGCCGAACCACCGCCGGCGAACATGAGCGCGTCCGACAGGAGCCTCGTGGTGGAATCCATATGGCTCTGGTCAACCAGGTTGAAGCCGCCGGAGCGCGTCATCACCGAGGCGAAAATGGAATGCGTGATCTTGTCCCCGAAGCTCATGTTGGCGATGGTGTTGGTGTTGTCCCATTCCATCAAGGCCCAGAGGACTGCGCCGGCAACGAGGAGAATCAGGGAAACCTGGATGGTGAGCTTGGTGTGGAGGCTCCACTTCTTCCAATTGAGGCCGTGCCGTCGGAGCACCAACATGACCGGGAAGCCGAGGCTGCCAAGGAACACGCCAAGCATAAGCGGCACAAGAATCCACAGATCCGCCTCGTACGGCACGATTCCGTCGGAATGGGGTGTGAAACCGGCATTGTTGAAGGACGAGATCGAATAGAAGACCCCGTGCCAGACGGCCTGCCAGAAGTCCTCTCCGAGTGTCAGGAACCGGGGAATCATCGCGACGGCCAGTACGGCCTCGATGGTCACGGACGTCGAGATGACGATCCGCAACAATGTACCCACTTCGCCGAGGCGTCCGGCGTTGTTCATGGCCTCCTGGGCAATGAGCTTGCCCCTCACGCCCAGCCGTTTGCTGACCATGAGGGCCAGGAGGGATGCGAGTGTCAGGGTTCCCAATCCACCCACGAAGATGCCCACGAGAATCACGAGCTGGCCGAAGAAGGTCCAGTGCGTCGCCGTCGACACAACCGTCAAGCCAGTTACGCACACGCTTGAGACAGCGGTGAACAGGGCTTGGTGGATGGGAGTGACCGAACCGTCGGCCGATGCCGCCGGCAGGGAAAGCAGCCCGGTGAACAAGAGAATCGCGAAGACGTACGCCGTCAGCGCCAATCGCGCCGGTGAGGAGTTGGCGATGTTGTCGATGAAGTCGCGGATACCCGTGAAAATCCACAGGCCTCCCCGCTCCGGCTGGACGGTTTGCCAGCTGGCCGGGTCTCGGGACCTCGACTGGCTCTGAGTCATGGCAGTGCTGTTCGCTTCTGGTCGTTTGATTCTGCTTTCCTGAGTAGTAAACCACTAATCGCCAGCTGTAACGGGGCAGGTGCGCTCCCGCCGCTCGGGTAGCCTGTCATTGATGACTTCCTGGGCAGGCCTCCGTCCGTCCCCGCTGCCAACGACGGTGGCGTGGGATCCCGCCATGACCGCATACAATTTCGGTCCCTCGCATCCGATGGCCCCCGCACGGCTGGAACTGACGGCCAGGCTCGCAACGGCGCTCGGACTCTTCGACCTGGAGCATGTGTCCGTCCAAGCGCCCGAGGTCGCGTCCGACGTCGAACTCCTGGCCGTGCACAGTGCCGAATATGTCGCCGCGGTGCGGCGTGCAAGCGAAGACCCGACGACGCCTGACCCGGAACGCGGGCTCGGCACCGAGGATGATCCCGCTTTTGCCGGGATGCACGAAGCCAGCGCCCGGCTTGCCGGAGGGTCGTTGCTCGCGGCCGAAGCGATCCTCTCCGGGACAGCGGTCCGCGCCGTCAACTTCGGCGGCGGCATGCATCACGCCTCCCGCGAGCGCGCCAGCGGCTTCTGCATCTATAACGACGCCGCTCTCGCCGTGCAGAGGCTGCTCGACGGCGGTGTCCGGCGGGTCGCGTACATCGACGTCGATGCTCACCACGGCGACGGCACCCAAAGCATCTTCTGGAACGACCCCAGGGTCCTGACGATTTCCCTGCACGAAAGTGGCCTCTCGTTGTTCCCCGGAACGGGATTCGCCAACGAGATTGGCGGACAGGACGCCCTGGGCACGGCCGTCAACGTGGCGTTGCCTGCGTGGACGGGCGACGCCGGGTGGCTGCGCGCGTTCCACGCCGTGGTACCTCAACTCGTGCAGGCCTTCGAACCGGAAGTCATCGTGAGCCAGCATGGCTGCGACTCCCACAAACTCGATCCCCTCACGCACCTCAACCTCAGCGTGGACGGCCAACGCGAGGCGGCCACCGCCGTCGGGGGCCTCTCTGCCCGGTTCTGCGAAAACCGGTGGATCGCCACCGGGGGAGGGGGTTACGACATCACGGGAGTGGTACCGCGCACGTGGAGCCATTTGATAGGCATCGTGGCCCAACATCCCGTCCAGCTGACGGCTCCGGTCCCGGAGGCTTTCCGGAGCTATGTCAGGGAGAAGTACGGGGAAACGGTTCCGGAACTCATGGGCGACGGCGTGGACACGTGGTGGCGTTCGTGGGAGGTCGGGTATGACCCCGCGGACGCCGTGGACCGCACCATCATCGCCACCCGCAAGGAGATCTTCCCGCTCTACGGGCTGGACCCCTGGTTCGACTGATGGTTGTTCCGCTGGTAGGCGCAAAGCCGGGGGAACGGCACGGGCAGAGGCGAAATAGTTGATGCCTTTTGGCGTATATGTCGCTAGGGTGGGAGGCATGGTGACTGACGACGTATTTGCCGTCATTGCTGAGGCAACCCGGCGTGACATTCTGGTTTCCCTCCGCTCTGGGGATAAGGCTGTGGGGGAACTGGTGGAGGAGCTCGCAGCGAGCCAGCCCACCATTTCAAAGCATCTGAAGGTACTCCGCGAGGCGGATCTCGTCAGCATGCGCGCGCAGGGACAGAAACGCTATTACGCGTTGAACCCGAAGCCGCTCGCCGGGGTTGCCAGCTGGCTGGAGACGTTCGACGTCGGTCCCGCGAAGCCCGCGGCCGAGGCCGCCACGCCGGCCCGCAGCCCGCGGCCCCGTACGGTTGGGCAGGGTGCAGCGGGCCAGCCGGGTGCAGCGCGGACCCAGCCAGACGGCGAGCCGCTCGCTTCTCCGACGAGCACCGACGTCGAGCGCTTGCCTGAAACCGTTCCCATCTCCGGAGCTGTTGCCCCCGTCGCGGGTATCGACGACACCAGGCCGCAGCAGATCGGCCGTACGGTTGGCCGTGCGGCCACCAAGGCTGCGGACCTCTTGGCGAACCTGCCGAACCTACCCAATCTGCCGAAGTTCGGGCGGAAGAAGTAGCGGCAAACCGGGGTGATCCCGGTCACGCTGCCATTTGACCCTGGCGGATGATTTCCTTGAAACTCCGCGCTTTTCGCGGGCCTGTGCCCTGAGCGCTGCCCGGTCGTAATCGGTTCGGATGGAGACTGCCGCGCGTCTGATGGGAGCATGGGCGGGATTGCAGGCAGACCCGCCTTTAGGCGCAGAAGTTGTAGGGAGTCACATGGATTCGAGGCTGGAAGCAGTCCGGGACACCGTCTTGGCGCGGAACCCGGGTGAGCTGGAATTTCACCAGGCCGTCACCGAGGTCTTTGAAAGCCTCGGCCCGGTGCACGACAGGCACCCGGAATTCCTGGAGGGCGCCGTCCTTGAGCGCTTGTGCGAACCGGAGCGCCAAATCATCTTCCGCGTGCCGTGGACCGACGACGCCGGACGCGTTCACGTCAACCGCGGTTTCCGCGTCGAGTTCAATTCAGCCTTGGGCCCCTACAAGGGTGGACTGCGCTTCCACCCCTCGGTCTACCTGGGCATCGTCAAGTTCCTCGGCTTCGAGCAGATCTTCAAGAATGCCCTGACAGGCATGCCGATCGGTGGCGGCAAGGGTGGCTCGGACTTCGATCCCCGCGGCCGCTCCGACGCCGAAATCATGCGCTTTTGCCAGTCCTTCATGACTGAGCTGTACCGCCACATCGGCGAATACACGGACGTTCCTGCCGGCGACATCGGCGTGGGAGGCCGCGAGATCGGTTACCTGTTCGGCCAATACAAGCGCATCACTAACCGCTACGAGTCGGGCGTGCTGACGGGTAAGGGAATGTCGTGGGGCGGCTCCCTCGTCCGTCCGGAAGCCACTGGTTTCGGCACGGTCATCTTTGCCCAGGAGATGCTCAAGACCCGGGGCCGGTCCTTCGATGGCCAACGTGTGGTGGTCTCCGGTTCGGGCAATGTGGCCATCTACGCCATCGCCAAAGCCCAGGCCCTCGGCGCCACCGTGGTGGCCTGCTCCGATTCCGCCGGGTACGTCGTGGACGAGGCCGGCATCGATGTCGCGCTGCTCCGCCAGATCAAGGAAGTCGAACGCGGCCGTCTCACGGAATACGCGGAGCGCCGCCGAGGAGCCAATTATGTGGCCGGCGGCTCGGTCTGGGACGTCAACGGCGCCGTTGCCCTGCCGTGCGCGACGCAGAACGAGCTCGACGGCGCCGCCGCGGCCAAGCTCGTCAGCAACGGTCTGCTGGCAGTCGCCGAAGGAGCCAACATGCCCTCCACCCGTGAAGCCGTTGCCGTTTTCCAAGACGCGGGCATCCTGTTTGCCCCGGGCAAGGCAGCCAACGCCGGTGGTGTGGCGACGTCTGCGTTGGAGATGCAGCAGAACGCCAGCCGCGATTCCTGGTCCTTCGAATACACCGAAGCACGCCTTACGGAAATCATGGTGGGCATCCACGATCGTTGTGCCGAAACCGCGGAGGAATACGGGGCGCCCGGCAACTACGTCCTGGGTGCCAACATCGGCGGCTTCGTGAAGGTCGCCGACGCCATGCTGGCGCAAGGCCTCATTTAGGCCCAACGCACGCACGCACGCACGCGCGCCCCGCGCCATCCTGCCCACCCCGCCCCAACTAGCTCGCATTTGTTGTCGTTTTGAGGCCCCAAAACGACACCTACTGCGAGTTAGTTGGGCAGCCCGACCTAGTGCTTCAGCAGGCGCACGTGGTCCGGGTTCAGTTCCGAAATCTTCGTGACTCCGAGCAGGGCCATGGTGCGGGCCATATCCTTCTCCAGGATCTGGATGGTGCGGTCCACGCCCGCGCGCCCGCCGGCCATGAGCCCATAGAGGTACGCGCGGCCGATCAATGTGAAGTCGGCACCGAGGGCCAGGGCTGCCACGATGTCGGCGCCGCTCATGATGCCGGTGTCCAAGATGATGGCGGCGTCGCTGTTGTCCGCCTTAAGCGCGGCGGCGACCTCCGGAACGAGGTGCAGCGGAATCGGTGCCCGGTCCAACTGGCGCCCGCCGTGGTTGGAGACCACGACGCCGTCCGCGCCGTGGTCCACCACCTTGCGGGCGTCTTCCACCGTCTGGATGCCCTTGACTACGAGCTTGCCCTTCCAGGTTTCGCGCAGCCAGTCGAGGTCGTCGAAGGTCAGGGTGGGATCGAACATGGAGTTGATGAGGTCGGCTACGGTTCCGGTGTAGCGGGAGAGCGAGGCGAAAGTCAGCGGCTCGTGCGTGAGGAAGTTGAACCACCATGCTGGCCGGTACGAGGCATCCAGGACGGTCTTCACGGTCAGCGCCGGCGGTATGGTCATGCCGTTGCGGACATCCCGCAACCGGGCGCCCGCGACGGCGGTGTCCACGGTGACCATAAGGGTGTCGTTTCCGGCCTTGGCGGCTCGCTCGATCAGCTCCAGGGAACGGTCCCGGTCCGTCCAGAGGTACAGCTGGAACCAGTTGCGGCCGTTCGGAGCCGCGGCGGCCACGTCCTCGATGGAAGCCGTGCCCATCGTGGAGAGAGTGTACGGAATACCGGCCGCTTCGGCCGCCTGCGAGCCCGCGTACTCACCCTCCGACTGCATCATGCGCGTGAATCCCGTAGGCGCGATGCCGAACGGAAGCCGGGATTCCTTGCCCAGGATCCCGGTGCTGAGGTCGATGCTGGAGACGTCGCGCAGGATTCCCGGCCGGAACTCGATGTCCTGGAATGCCTGGCGGGCCCGGCGAAGCGTGATTTCCGCCTCCGCTGCGCCGTCCGTGTAGTCGAACGGTGCCTGGGGAGTGCGTCGCTTGGCGATGTCTCGCAGTTCCCAAATGGTGGATGCGCGGCGCAGCTTCGCCGCGTTGCCGAACTCGGGCTTCTTGAACTTCATGAGCGGCGCGAGGTCCGAGTATTTGGGAACCCGGCGCTTGAGTGCTGCGGGGCGCCCGACGGCGGTGGGGACGTTCGCTGGCTCCTCAAAGGAAGGGGCGTTACTCGGCTGGACGGTCTGCGTCATGGTGCTGTCTCCAGTGTGCTTGTGTGGTTAGACCACACTCTATGCCATGTGGTCCAACCACATCAACTACTATTTATCCATGCGAACGCACGAGCTCGTCCTGAGTTGGATCGAAAAGCAATTGTCCGACGGGCACTTGGTGCTTGGTGGACGGCTTCCCGCTGAGCGGGCGCTGGCCGAACAGCTGGAAGTCTCAAGGACGTCGGTCCGCGAAGCCATCCGGATCCTGGAAGCCATGGGCGTCGTGAGGGCAAGCGTGGGCTCCGGCAAGGACGCCGGGACTGTGGTCATCGCGGAACCGGCCACGGCCCTCGGCTCCGCGCTCCGCCTCCACGTGGCCACGCAGCATTTGCCCGTCGCCGACATCGTGGAAACGCGGGTCCTGCTCGAATCGTGGGCGGTATCCCGCGCCAAAGCTGACGCCCCCGAACTCGAGGAAGCAGCGAGGCTCCTGGACGAAATGGACGTGAGTGCCGCCGTCGACGGCTTCCTCGCGCTGGACGTCGCCTTCCACCTGGCGCTGGCGGAAGCCGCCGGAAATGCCGTGGTGAGCACCATCATGGGATCGCTCCGGGAAGCGATTGAGGGTTACGCGGCGGCGCTCACGGCAAACTTGCCGGATTGGGATAGCACCGCCCAGCGCCTGCGGTCCGAGCATCGCGCGATTTTGTCGGCGATGAACGCCGGCGACGGCGGCCGGGCAGCGACGCTGGTTGCCGCGCACATCGAGGGGTACTACCGGGAGGCCGGGCTGGGGCAAGCCCCTGCGGAACCTAGGCCTTAGCGGGTCCGGTGCTGCCCCTGAGCTCAATCCGAGGCGGAAAGTAGTTCGTGGGGGAGGCGGCGTCTTTGGTCTGGATCTGCTCCCGCATGCGACGCCACGCAAGGTCCCCGAGGTCGGAGATCGGCACGGCGGCGGTGGTCAGCGGGGGCATGGTGTACCGGGCGAAGGGCATGTCGTCGAAACCGGTGAGCGACAAGTCTTCCGGCACGCGGATCCCGCGCTGGCTTAGTCCGCTCAAGAGCCCCATCGCCGCGACGTCGTTGAAGACGAGGATGCCGGTGGCCCCGCACGAGGCGACGGCATCGCTTGACTCGAATCCGGCGTCGAACGTGTTGCCTCCGGGAATGAACTGCAATTCGACGTTCGGGAATTCGGCCGTGAACTTTTCGAGACCGCGGAGGCGCTGCACGTTGGACGCGCTGCGGTCCGGTCCCGTCAGGTAGGCCAGTTTGCGATGGCCCAGCTCGACCAGATGGGCGGCGAGCTCCTGGATGCCTTGGCCGTAGTCCACCACGAGGCTGGGAGTCGGCACCGACTCGGTGGTCCGGTTGATGAGGACGAGCGGATAGAGCGTGGGGGCGAGTTCTTCCAGTTCCGCGTCGCTCATGCGGGGGGCGCAAAGAACGACGCCGTCGCATCGCCTCCGGGCTTCCCCGGCGAGGATCGCTTCTTCGCTGGAGACCTCGGAGGAGTCCGCGATCAATACGCGGTAGCCGTCGCGGGCCGCGGCAATACTCAGTCCTCGGAGAATGGCCTGGAACGTGGGGTTGGACAGGTCCGGCACCACGATTCCGATAGTGTCGGTTTTTCCCAGGGCCAGGCTGCGGCCTACTGGGTTCGGCTTGTACTTCAGCTCCAAGGCGGCCGCGCGCACGCGAGCGGCAATGTCCGCGTCCACGGTTGTATTTCCGTTCATGACGCGGGAAACCGTGGCATGCGAAACACCGGCCATGGATGCCACATCTGCGATGCCCACCCGCCGGGTGTTCCTTCTGCCTGGCATGGTTTCCTTCCTGGAGCTGGGGCCGCCCTGTTCCAACGCGGCGGGGACATTTGTTCTGAGGTGAAGTTTATAGTGCGTGGGGAAACGGTTTCCCTTGATGTCGTTGCATTTCAATTTGCGGGCATCCGGAGCCTGAGGTTATGGTTTGGCTATGACTAAGCGTTGGTATGCGTATTTTTCGTTGGCTCTGGAGGGGCCCGCGTCTAACTGACACGCATCCAACTTTCCTTCAGAGCCAACAGGGCAGAGATGATTCTCTGCCCTTCGCCATTTCCAGGCGGGCTCTGAGCAGGGTCCGCACCTCTTTCGGAACAGGACCCCTTTCATGACCAGCATCGCCGCAGAGCACACCACACATAACGACGACGTCGCGAATTCCCGCGCCCAGTCGACGTCGAACCTGCGCGTCAACCGCTTCGAGCCGCTCCCCACTCCGCTGGAAATCAGCGCGGAACTGCCGCTTGACGCCAAGTCCGCCGCTGTCGTCGAACGCGGACGCGACGGAGTCCGCGCCATCATGGACGGCGTTGACGATCGCCTCCTGGTGATCGTGGGCCCTTGCTCCATCCACGATCCGAAGGCCGGCCTGGAATACGCACGCCGGCTGGTCAGCCAGGCCGAGAAACACAAAGAAGACCTTTTGATCGTCATGCGGGCGTACTTCGAGAAGCCGCGCACCACGGTTGGCTGGAAGGGCCTCATCAACGATCCCCACCTGGACGGCAGCCACGACATCGCGGCCGGACTCCGTGCGGCGCGTGGATTCCTTCAGCAGGTCACGGCCCTGGGCCTGCCGACCGCCACCGAATTCCTCGAGCCCATCAGTCCGCAATACATGGCCGACCTCGTGGCGTGGGGCGCGATCGGTGCGCGGACCACCGAGAGCCAGATCCACCGTCAGCTCGCTTCCGGGCTGTCGATGCCGATCGGCTTCAAGAACGGGACCGACGGCGACCTCCAGGTAGCGATCGATGCCTGCGGTGCTTCTGCAGCGCCCCAGGCATTCCTGGGGATCGACGGCGATGGCCGCGCCGCACTGGTGGCGACTGCGGGCAACCCGGACACCCATGTGATCCTGCGCGGTGGCCGCAAGGGTCCGAACTACGCCGCCGAGCAAGTCGCTGTTGCGTCGGAGAAGCTCTCGGCGAAGGGGCTGAATCCGCGCCTGATTGTTGACGCGAGCCACGCCAACAGCGGCAAGAGCCACCATCGGCAGGCCGAAGTCGCCTTGGAGATCGGTGCGCAGTTGGAAGATGACGTGGCTTCGCCGATCGCCGGCGTCATGCTGGAGAGCTTCCTTGTCGGAGGGGCGCAGAACCTGGATGTGGAGCGGCAGTCTGCTGGCGAACAAGAGTTGGTGTACGGCCAGAGCGTCACGGACGCCTGCATGGAATGGGACGTCACGGTGTCCGTCCTGGACCAGTTGGCGGCCTCGGCCCGCAAGCGTCGGGTGGCCGCTTCCAACTAAAGGAAACCTAGCCTCCACTTGGCCGAAAGACTTTCACTTTGGTACCAGCAGCCTCTAGAGTATCTAGCACATGGTTGTTTGATGGCTCAGCATCGGCACACCAGGTAATGAATGCTGGGGTTCGCCGCTAACCGCTGAGAGCAAAGGAATATGGAGAAATGTCCGCAGAGACTAACTTCTCGAACGCGCGTTTCATGACAGTGGCTGAAGTTGCCGAAGTCCTCCGGGTTTCCAAAATGACCGTGTACCGTCTGGTCCACTCGGGAGAATTGCCGGCCGTCCGATTTGGACGATCATTCCGTGTCCCCGAAGAAGCCGTGAGCCAGTACCTCAAGGGCGCGATCGTCGACGGACACTCGGAGACGGCTTGAGCCATGCCTGGTTCCCGAAGGGGCCGGCGGTCATTGGGTGCCCCCGATAAGCGGTACCCTGTTAAGGAACGTTTTACGTCATTGTAAGAATCTGTCAGTTGTAAAGTCTGTTGCTCAGTTCAAGGACCTCACCCAGCAGACAGAATCTCAATCTAGTTTGGTAAGGAACTTACGTGGGTTCAGTTATTAAGAAGCGCCGCAAGCGTATGGCCAAGAAGAAGCACCGCAAACTGCTTCGTAAGACCCGCCACCAGCGTCGCAATAAGAAGTAGAGATACTTCCTACAGCGTGAATGCCCGTTGCCTCTCAAGGCGGCGGGCATTTTTGCGTCCATCCCCCGGAGATGCTCGCTCAGGTATGTGGGTCGTTTCGGAGACGCTCGCTCAGGTATGTGGCCGCATGGCGATTCTTACCTCATGTGTGAGCGAGGGTTGCTGGAGAGGCGGCTATATGTGAGCGAGGGTTGCTGGAGAGGCGGCTATATGTGAGCGATGGTTGCTTGAGAGGCGGCTTTATGTGAGCGAGGGTTGCCTGGGTTAGGCTCTCGGGCTGCGGAACTTGGAGAAGCCCCGCCACAAACCGTAGACGGCGCCACCGACGGTCGCGGCTTTGAGGCCGAGCGTGGCTGCCCGGCGGCCGGACCGGAAGTCGTAAACGGGCCAGTTGTTCTCCCGCGCATGGCGGCGAAGCCCGGCGTCGGGATTGATGCACACCGGGTGGCCCACCAAGGTGAGCAGCGGGATGTCGTTATGTGAATCGCTGTACGCCCAACAGCGCTTCAAGTCCAGGCCTTCTTCGTCCGCTACGCGCTGCACAGCCACGGCTTTGGCCGGTCCGTGGAGGATCTCGCCCACGAGCCGGCCCGTGTACGCGCCATCTTCGACTTCGCCGACGGTACCCAGGGCGCCGGTCAGGCCGAGCCGCGTGGAAATGACAGTGGCAACTTCGATGGGCGTCGCCGTCACGAGCCAGACCTTCCGGCCAACACGCAGGTGCTGTTCTGCCAGGGCCTTGGTGCCGGGCCAGATCCGCGACTCGATCATCTCGTCGTAGACCTCTTCGCCCAGCTCCTTGATATCGGACACCTTGATACCGGCCGCGAGGATCAGCGCGGAATCCCGGACGGAATGGACGTCCTCCATTTTTTCGCCCCGCAGGACGAATTTGAACTGCTTCCAGGCAAAACCCGCGGCTTGCGAGAGTGTGAAGGCCTTGCGTTCATACATCTTCCGGGCGACGTGGAAGAGGCTGGCACCCTTCATGAGGGTGTTGTCGACGTCGAAGAATGCGGCTTCGCCGTGTTGCTGCGTTGCACTCGGCGCGGTGGCCACAACGGCGTTCTTCTCGACGGGCATGCCTTGAGTCTAGTCAATCGCCTGGCCCCCTGCCGTTCGCGACGGCCGTGCCGACGTTGAAGCGATACCGTTGAACCATGCCAAATCCCGACGTCGTACTCCTCACCAAAGCTGACTGCCACCTTTGCGCCGCGGCGCGTGACGCCGTCGAGCGCGTGACCTCAAGCCTTGGGCTCACGTGGACGGAACAGTCGATCGACACTGACCCGGTACTGCGCGAGCGCTATGCCGAGGAGATCCCGGTGGTATTCGTGGACGGAATTCAGCGGGATTTCTGGAAAATCGACGAGGCACGATTGGTGCGGGTCCTGAAGAAGGCCATCGCCGCCTGAACATGCGTGCAGAGCTTTGTTGGCAATAGAGTGGGAAAACAAAGCGACGCAATGGAGAAGAACGTGACTGCGCTGGAACCGTCCGCCGAAGCTGTGCCCGGGGACAAGGACTCTGCCGCGAAGCAGATACCGCCCGCGGCTGTGGCCCGGATGACGCTTTACCTGCGCGCTCTGAACTCCCTCCTGGGCGAAGGCGTGGAACGGGTTTCCTCCGAGGCTTTGGCTGAGGCGTCGGGAGTCAGTTCGTCCACCTTGCGCAAAGACCTCTCCTACGTCGGCTCCTATGGAACGCGTGGCGTGGGATACGAGGTCCAGTACCTCAGCCGGCACATCGCGGCGGCGCTCGGCCTGACCCACGACTGGAAAGTGGCCATTGTGGGCGCCGGAAACCTCGGCAAAGCCTTGGCGCGGTACGGCGGATTCGAGTCGCGGGGGTTCGACGTGGTGGCGATCCTCGACGCCGATCCCATGATCATCGGGAACGAAGTCGGCTGGCTGCGGGTCAGCGACGCCGCCAATCTTGAAACGGTCCTTCAGCGGACCGGCACCAACATGGTTGTCCTGGCCCTTCCCGCAGCGGTGGCACAGGATGTCTGCGACCGCGTCATCAGCGCCGGTATCCGCAGCATCCTCAGCTTTGCTCCAGTGCTGCTCCAGGTTCCGCCCTACGTGAATCTGCGGAAGGTGGACATGGCCACTGAGCTTCAGATCCTGGCGTATCACGCACAACGGGCGCAGACCCCGGGCCAAGCCATTTAGGCCGGACCGGGTCTGCGCCCGTTGTTGGTTTTGTTCTTAGCTATAGGCCCTGTGGCCGTTCGCCGTATGGCCTAGCGGCCGTAAGGCGCCTGGCCGTAGGGGTTCGCGAACGGCTGGGCTTTCCGGAAGTACGGCGCCGAGGCCGGCAAGTACAGCAGCACGATCGCGGCGATGCCCAGAAGGATGGTGATGGTGCCCATGCCGATCTGGGTCAGGCCCAGCAGGGAAATTGCGGCAAAGACCGTGCCCAGGATGCGGGCCCAGTTCTTCCCCTTGCGGACATTGAATGCAACCAGTGCGTAGAGCCCGGCAAAGATCACCGAGAAAATAACCAGGACGGTGACCAGAATGTTGATAAAGCTGCTGGTGTCTATGCCTGAAGCGCTGGTTCCCTGCGCCGACAGGGCCTGATCCAACATGCTCTTGCCCGCCGGTGAGTTCAGCGTAGCGATCGTGAACGGAATGCCGATCAAGGTCAGCAAGCCGGCTGCAAGCATGAGCCAGAAGGAGATATTGACCAGCTGCGGGACTCCGGACGTCGCGGCAGGCTGCTGGCTCGGCCAGGCGACCGGTCCGCCCTGACCGTACTGCGGGACGGGAGGCTGGCCGTACTGCGGCTGCTGAGGTGCCTGCTGGCCGTACATCGGTGCCTGCTGCCCGTACTGGGGTGCGGAAGGCTGGCCGTAAGGGGGCTGCTGACCCTGCTGCGGAGCCTGCTGCCCGTACTGTGGCGCGGAAGGCTGGCCGTACTGGGGAGCTTGCTGGCCGTATTGCGGCTGCTGACCCTGCTGAGGTGACTGCTGGCCGTATTTCGGCTCCTCAGGGGTGGGATTCTCGCCGGGAGTGGATGGCGGGTACGGAGGGGTGCTCATGGCATTCCTTTGCGTGTCGACTGCAGATACGGCTGCCGGGTGCAACGTGCCCTGCCCCCAGCTCGGCTTAATTCCACCGTACCCCGACGGCACAGTGCTGGTGATGATTCACGGGAAGAATTCTCGCCGAACAAGCTTCGGCGGATCCCCCGTGAATGGAGCGAGGACAAACGGAAGGCCGCGGGGTCCTCCCGGGACCGGCCGCGGCCTTCAGTTATGGGTACTGGGTTGTCCGTTATACGAAGTGCTTCCTGGACTCCGGAAGCCACATCAAGACCGCAGCCGCGACGGCTACCGCCGATCCGATGAAGTTGAGGTTAAGGGTAACCACCTGGACCAGAAGGGAAATTACCGCGAACGCTCCGAGGATGGTCAGGACAAGTCGCGCCCAGCGGGAGCCCTCCTTGAGTCGAATGGCAATGAAGATGTAGAGGGCTGCGAACACCAGGCTGAAAATCAGGCCCACAATGCCAGGGCCCACCATCATCTCGCCGAAGAGGCCGCGCATCGTGAAGATGTTCAGGAAGCTGGCAACAATACCCAAGGCGCCAGCCGCGACCCACAACCAGTAAGAGATGGTCAGCTGCTGCGGCACTCCGGTGGTGTCCCGAAAGCGCTGCGCGATGTTGTTGAAGTCGAGTCCAAAAGTGTTCCGCGCCGGGGCCGCGTAGCCGAGTCCTGCCGGCGGGGCGGTATTCGGACCCGCCGGCATGCCGTAGGCGGGTTGGCCCTGCTGCTGGTATCCGGGAGCGGGCTGCTGGTAAGAGGGGGCGCTTGGTAAGAAGGAGGTGCTTGGTATCCCTGCGGAGGCTGGTAACCCGCAGGAGGGACATTGCCGGGCTGCGGTGGCTGGGCTCCGGGCTGCTGAGGCTGAGGAGCTTCGTTTGGGTTACTCATGGCATCACTTTAGACCTGAGGTTTAAGGATTCATAGGAAATTCTTGGCTAATTCGCCGCTAAGTCTCGGCTTTTCCCCGAACAATGGGCGGGTGACACCGCGAGAAAAAATGGCGCCTTCGGGGCTGCACACGCAATCGTGTGCGGCCCCGAAGGCGCCATTCAGTCCGGGAACCCGGAGGATTTGGAACGGGATCAGGCGGCAGGTGCGATGAAAGCCAGTTCGAGGTTGATGACAACCTTGTCGCTGACCAGCACGCCGCCAGCCTCAAGCACTGCGTTCCAGGTCAGGCCGAAGTCCTTGCGGCTGATGGTGGTCTCACCGGAGACGCCTGCGCGGGTGTTGCCGAACGGGTCAACGGCCACGCCGTTGAACTCGGTCTCGATGGTGACCTCTTTGGAGACGCCCTTGATGGTCAGATCGCCCACGAGGTCGAAGCTGTCGCCGTTGGCCTTGACGTGGCGGGAGACGAAACTGATTTCCGGGAACTTCTCCACATCGAAGAAGTCCTCGCCCTTGACGTGGCCGTCGCGGTTGGCGTCGCCCGAGTCGAAACTGGCGGTCTGGATGGTTGCTGCGACCTTGGAGTCGGTCAGGCCGCTGCCGAGTTCCAAGGTGGCCTCGGCCTCGGTGAATTGGCCGCGGACCTTGCTGATGCCTGCGTGGCGGACGGTGAAGCCGATCTCGCTGTGGGAGTTGTCGAGGGTCCAGACGCCGGTGGTGACGTTTGCGGGAAGAGTCATGGGGTTCTCCTTGGGAAGGTGTGATCGTAGCTTCATCGGGTCGTTCGGCCGTACTTAGTTGAAGTGTCAACCGAACCTTGTGTCAAGTATAAACATGCAAATGCATCTTTTATTCCACCTTCGGGGAACATTCTGAAGAAACTTTCAGTTCTACGAAACGTAGAAGATTTCAGATCGCCCGCCTTCTTTGAGAAACTGGTAAACATGCCCCAAGCAACTGTCCATCTGCTCCGCCATGGCGAGGTCTACAATCCCGACGGCATTCTGTACGGCAGGCTGCCCGAATTCCACCTCTCCGAACGCGGCCGCGAGATGGCCAAGATGCTCGCGGACCACTTCGCCGCCCGCGTCGCCCAGGGGGCGAACATCGTCTACCTTGTCTCCTCGCCGTTGACCCGCGCACAGGAAACCGCCCTCCCCACTTCCCAGGCGCTGGACCTCCAGATCCACACGGAACCGCGGATCATCGAGGCGGAGAACCATTTCGAAGGGCTCAAGGCCAACATCTCCGAATTCATCAAGCCCAAGCATTGGTTCGAGTACCGCAATCCGCTGCGCCCGTCCTGGGGCGAGTCTTACCAGGACCAGGTGGCCCGCATGCGTGCCGCCGTCGAGGACGCCCGGCTGAAAGCGATCGAACTCGGCGGCGATGGTGCCGAAGCCATCCTCGTCAGCCACCAGCTCCCCATCTACGCCACGCGCCTCAGCGCGGAAGGCCGGCCCCTGTGGCACGATCCGCGCAAGCGCGAGTGCACGCTGACGTCGCTGACTTCCCTGATGTTCGACGACGGCAAGGTCGCGCGGGTGGAGTACAGCGAACCCGCTGCCGTGCTGCTGCCCGGTGCCGCGAAGACGCCCGGAGCATGACAATGAACGGGAACACCACGAGCCGCAAGACCAGCGGCCAGAAGATCAATGCCGCCTTGACTTCACGCCGCAGCTTCCTGGCTGTCGGGGGAGTAGCACTCTCTGCACTGACCATGGGCTTGTCCGCCTGTGCCCAGGAAGACGCCCTGGCCCAGCAAGCGAAAGCCGGGGACAACAAGAACTACGTTGCCGGGGATGGCTCGGTGACCGAATTCGCCAAGGCGGACCGCAAGGCCGCCGTCGGGATCAAGGGCACTTTGTTCGACGGAACTGCCGTGACCCCGCAGGACCTGCTTGGCAAGGTAACCGTCCTCAACTTCTGGTTCGCCGCGTGTGCGCCGTGCCGGGTTGAAGCGCCGATCCTCGAGGAACTGCGCCAGGAGTTCAAGAGCAAAGGTGTCCAGTTCTACGGTGTGAACCTTCGGGACGAGAAGGCCACGGCCGATGCGTTCGACCAGACGTTCAAGCTCACGTACCCCAGCTTCGACGACAAAGACGGCGCCGTGCTGCTGTCTGTCTCCGGCATTGTGCCGCCCGGTGCGGTGCCCACCACACTCGTGCTCGACAAAGAAGGCAAGGTTGCTGCCCGCGTCCTGGGCGAGATTGAGAAGAGCACTCTCAAGGCACTCATCACCACTGCGGTTGCCGAGTAGGTGGCCCGGACAGCGTGAACAGCCCTTTCGCCGAGACCATCCTGAGCGGTTCCTTACTGCTGGCCATCCCCGTGGCTTTGCTGGCCGGACTCGTGTCCTTCCTGTCGCCGTGCGTCCTGCCCCTCGTTCCTGGCTACCTCGGCTACGTGACCGGGCTGACCGGCGTCGACCTCCAGAAGCAAAAGCGCGGGCGTATGCTCGCGGGAATCGGCCTGTTCGTCCTCGGATTCTCCTCGATTTTCGTCCTGCTCGGCGGCGCCTTCGGCCAATTGGGGACCCTCATCACAGGCCCGCAGAACGCGTGGATCACCCAATTGCTGGGTATTCTGGTGATCATCATGGGCGTCGTCTTCCTGGGCGGCTTCGGTTGGTTGCAGCGCGACGCCAAAATCCATGCCAAGCCGCCCGCCGGGCTGTGGGGTGCGCCGTTGCTGGGCATCACGTTCGGCCTCGGTTGGGCGCCCTGTATTGGTCCTACCTATTCCGCCGTCCAGTTGCTGAGCCTTTCCGGGGGGTCGTCCGCCGCGAAGGGGGCCCTCCTGGCGTTTGTCTATAGTCTTGGCCTGGGCATTCCCTTCCTTTTGATAGCCCTCGCAGTCCGCCGGGGGATGGGTGTGATGTCCTTCTTCCGCCAGCATCGCCTCGCGATCCAGCGGATGGGCGGGGGCATCCTGATCCTCCTGGGAATCCTGATGGCGACGGGAGTGTGGGGCGCCTGGGTAACCGGGCTCCAGTACTGGTTCCAAACCGATGTGAAGTTGCCGATCTGATGAGCGAGCCCGTGCAAGGTAAAAAGAAGTCCAACAAGTCCGCTAGCAAACCAGCGGCAGCTGACAAGGCGAATGACAACGCCGCTGAGAAGGCGAATGAGAAGGCGATTGACAAGGCAGTTGACAGGGCTAAAGCCCAGGCCGCACTGCCGGTCCTCGGGATCGTAGGCATGCTGCGCTGGGCCTGGACCCAGCTGACCAGTATGCGTACTGCGCTTTTCCTGCTGCTGCTCCTGGCCGTCGCGGCGGTTCCTGGCTCGCTGTTCCCGCAGCGTCCGGCGAACCCTTCGATCGTGACGCAGTACATCAGCGACCACCCGGACTACGGCAAGCTCCTGGACTCCGTGCAGCTCTACGACGTGTACTCCTCGGCCTGGTTCTCGGCGATCTACATTCTTCTGTTCATCTCCCTGATCGGCTGTGTCACGCCACGGGCCATCGCCCACTACAAGGCGATGCGCTCCCAGCCGCCGCGGACCCCGAAGCGTCTCTCCCGCCTCCCGGAGTACGGCACGCTTGTGCTGCCCGCCGACGCCGGGATCCCGGCGTCGAAGGCTATCTCGGACGCCGCTGCGGTACTGAAGAAGCGCGGCTACCGCGTGGAGGTTCGCGACGTCGACGCCGCCATGCCTTCATTAGGTGCCGAGCGGGGCTTCCTCAAGGAAGTGGGCAATCTTGTGTTCCACGCTTCGCTGATCGGAGTGTTGGTTTCGGTGGCGGTCGGCGGGCTGTTCGGCTATAGCGGCCAGCGCATCCTGGTGGAAGGCGATACCTTCGTGAACACCTTGGTGGGCTATGACCAGTTCAGCCCGGGCACCAACTTCCAGAGCAGCTGGCTGCAGCCGTACTCAATCCAGCTGAACAAGTTCGACGTGCAGTTCGACCGGGAATCGCCGGCGCACTTCGGCCAGCCCATCGACTTCACGGCCGACGTCACCACCAAGGACACCCCGGACGCACCCGCTAAGAAGCAGGTCCTCAAGGTCAACGATCCCGTGACCCTTGGCGATACCAGCATTTACCTGACAGGCAACGGCTATGCTCCTGTGGTCACGGTCCGGGACGGCGCCGGCAACGTCGCCATGCAGGGACCTGTCGTGGCCAAGCTGCAAGGTGACAACTACTACTCCTCGGTGGTCATCAAGGTTCCCGATGCCAAGCCCGATCAGCTCGGCTTCGCAGGGTTCTTCCTTCCCACCGCGATGGTGACGGACAAGGGCCTCGCCTACAGCGGCGATCCCTCACTCATCAATCCGCAGTTGAACCTCAACTCGTACTACGGTGACCTCGGCCTGAACAAGGGCACCCCGCAGAACGTTTTCGAGCTCGACGTCGCCAAGCTGACCCCGCTCAACGGCCGCGGCATGGCGGACAAGGCCATCGCGATCGCCCCTGGAGGCACGTACACGCTTCCTAACGGCAAGGGCAGCATCACTTTCGATGGCGTCAAGAAGTACGTCGGCGTTGACATCCACCACAATCCGGGCCAGGCCACGGCGCTTGTGTTCGCCCTGCTGGCGGTCGCCGGACTGATTCTCTCCCTCTACCTGAACCGCCGCCGCGTCTGGGTCCGGACCGGAACCCACGACGACGGGCGCACAATGGTGGAGTACGGTCTCCTTGCCCGCGGCGAGGACCACAGGCTGGCCGGCGAAGCTGCCGCGATCCGCGAACTGCTGCAACGAGAATGGCTGCTCCACACAGGGCAGTCCACCGACACCGTTTCTTCCTCAACCTCGAAGGACCAGTAATGTTCCCCATCAACGAAACCATGGGCCAGTACAGCGAGCTTTTCATGCTGCTCGCGGCCGGCACCTACACGGTGGCGTTCATCGCTTTCGCGTGGGACCTCGCCAAGAGCAGCAAAATGCTGAAGGCAGTTGACCTGAAGGCGGCCTCTTCGGTGGCAGCCGAGGTCAAGGTTCCGGTGGCTGCCGGCCGTGCCGGCGGAAACGACGTCGGGGGACCTG
Source organism: Arthrobacter sp. 2MCAF14 (assembly GCF_052115645.1). Classification (NCBI taxonomy): domain Bacteria; kingdom Bacillati; phylum Actinomycetota; class Actinomycetes; order Micrococcales; family Micrococcaceae; genus Arthrobacter; species Arthrobacter sp. 2MCAF14. The sequence goes on from NZ_JBFRHB010000011.1 coordinate 46,560, forward strand.
CCGGCCGTACTGAGCGCCCGACATCGGCGATCACGTCCGTCAACCAGACCGCCGGCGGTGACATGAAGTACGCCGCCGAGCGCCGCATTCCCGCCCGCGTGGCAGTGGCAGTCGCGATCATCGGCGTGGCAATCCATGGCGCCGGGGTCATCACCCGTGCGATCGGCGCGGGCCGGGTGCCGTGGGGCAACATGTACGAGTTCCTGACCACCGGTGCTTTCCTGGTGGTTGCGGTCTTCCTGCTGTCGTTGATCCGCCGCGACCTGCGCTTCCTGGGTACCTTCGTGCTGGGCCTCGCCGTGATTATGATGGTGGCCGCGTCCGTGACGTACTGGACCCCGGTGGGCCACTTGGTCCCGGCACTGCAGAGCTACTGGCTGGTCATCCACGTCTCCATCGCAGTGATGTCCGCGTCCCTGTTCACCTTGACGTTCGCCATGTCAGCCCTGCAGTTGCTGCAATCGCACCGGCAGAAGACCTTGGCTGCCGGCGGCGTGGACAAACTGGGCTTCATGCGGCTCGTACCGAACGCGTTGAGCCTGGAAAACTTGTCCTACCGCATCAACACTGTGGGATTCGTGGGCTGGACCTTCACCCTCATGTTCGGTGCCATCTGGGCCGAGAAAGCCTGGGGCCGCTTCTGGGGCTGGGACACCAAGGAAGTCTGGACCTTCGTGATCTGGGTGGTCTACGCCGGCTACCTGCACGCTCGCGCCACCCGCGGCTGGACGGGAACCCGCGCGGCCTGGTTGTCGATTGCAGGCTACTTGTGCGTGATCTTCAACTTCACCGTGGTCAACGTGTTCTTCAACGGCCTGCACTCTTACTCGGGGCTTTCGCAGTAGGTTCAACGTGCTGGTCCCGCGGGCCGGGTCCGCGGGCATCAGCGCCTTGCCGTTCTGACCCTTTTTGAATTAACGACGACGGCGACACTCCGCACTTGCGGGCGTGTCGCCGTCGTTCGCGCTTCAAAAGAGGTCAGGAAGGGTGGCTCTGAGCGTCTCAGCGGGGCCGTCAGCTGTTGACGTCGCCGCTGTCGTCGGCCTTGGATTCGCCCTTGAGCTTGCGTTCCTTGGCTTCGAGGTCGGCCTTGAGCTTCTTCAGCCGTTCGGCTTCGGCCTGGTTGCGACGGCGGACCTCCAGGTTCCGGAGAAAGTCGGGGTCGTCGTCGGGGGCTGTGGGATGGCTCGCGGGCTGCGGGGTAGGCCGGATGTTGTAGGGACGGCCGATAAGGAACCAGAGAACCGCGCCGAGGACCGGCAGAAGGATCATCACCACAATCCATGCGGGTTTGGAAATTCCCCGGGTAGAGCGGCGGTCGGTGCGAATGACGTCCACCAGCCCATAGACGAACACGAGCAGGACGGCCACAACTGCAACAACGCGGAGCATACCGTCAAGTCTAGTCGCCGTCGGGTCCGGTGATAGCTGTGCGATCAGGGTGCAATCAGGCTGTGAGGCTAAACTTGATCCGTGGCTTTCCTCAAATACTCCCTGATCCGTCTTGCGATCTTCGTACCGCTCTTCGTTATCTTCGCGCTCCTGCAGACGGGTTTGTTCCTCGCGGCGATTTTCGCGGGCCTCATCGCGTTCGCCATCAGCTACCTGTTCTTCCAGAAGCAGCGCGACGCCGCCACTGCCGCCATGCGCGAACGTTTCTCCGGGCGGGCCAAGCCCATCCGCTCTGCGTTGGAGATTGAAGATGCCTCGATCGAGGACCGGCTGGTCGATGAAAACCCTGCGGTAAAGGTCGAGAACGACCGCCGCCCCAACGAATCCTAGAAGTCCAAAGCCCAGATGTGAGCGAGGGCCCGGGGGAAGACGCTCGCTCACATATGCGGCACTTTCGACCGACGCCCGCTCACATATGCGGCACTTTCGACCGACGCCCGCTCACATGAGGTGAGCGAGGGTTTGGGGAAACGGGGCTATAGGTGAGCGAGGGTTTGGGGAAACGGGGCTATAGGTGAGCGAGGGTTTGGGGAAACCGGGCTATATGTGAGCGAGGGTTAGAAGCCGTGGCTCAGGATGAGGCCCAGTGAGAACAGCACGCTGTAGCCAAGGTTGATCATTCCGGTCTGCTTGAGCACCGGGATAAGGCTCTTGCGCTTCCGGCCGTTGACCATGAGCCAAGCCGGCATGAGGCAGGCAGGGATCAGCAGCAGCACTATCAGCATCCACGGCTTGGTGGGCGCCAGTATCACGACCAACAGGATCGCCACGGCCAGCATCAGGACGTAACTCTCGCGGGCGTGGCGGTCGCCAAGTCGCACCGCCAGCGTCCGCTTGCCTGCCGCCGTATCCGTGGGGATATCCCGCACATTGTTGGCCATCAGCAAGGCACACGCAATCAATCCCGTGCCGATGGCGCCGATGACGGCCGGAAGGCTCACTTGTCCGGCCTGCGTGTAGGTGGTGCCGAGCGTTGCCACCAGGCCGAAGAAAACAAACACGAACAGGTCGCCAAAGCCCATGTAGCCGTACGGGTTCTTGCCGCCGGTGTACCCCCACGCAGCAAGGACGCAGCCCATTCCCACCAGGATCAGCCACCAGCTCTGCGTGATGATCACCAGTACCAGGCCGAATATCATGGCCAGGCCGAACGCACCGAAGGCAGCCCACTTGACCTGTGCGGGGCGTGCTACACCGGAGCCGACCAGCCGGAGCGGACCCACGCGGTCCTCATCAGTGCCACGGATACCGTCCGAGTAGTCGTTGGCGTAGTTGACTCCGATCTGCAGGAGCAGCGCCACGAGGGCGGCGAGGATGGCATTCAAGAGCCGGAAAGATTGCAGCTCGTAGGCGGCCGCTGTGCCGATCAGCACCGGCGCGATCGCAGCCGGCAGGGTGCGCAGGCGGGCGCCTTGAATCCATTGTGCAGCTGTTGCCACGTTCAGTACCTCGTGTTGTTTCGCGTTGGGGGAAGGCAAATGATGGTCAGGGAGGACGTGTCTATTCTCCCTGATGCACCTCGGTGAGAAGCTCGATCATCGCCAGCCGGTCCGGCTTTCCATTGGGGAGCATGATGAGGCCATCCGTGGTCAGCACCGTTTTGGGAGCGAGGGTCCCTAGCGATTCCTGGCAGCGGGCCTTGTAGTCCGCGATGCTTTCCGGGGAGCTGTCCTCGACGGCAACATAAGCTGCCACCGCCTGGCCCCACTCGCGGGAAGGCACCCCGGCCACGAAAGCCGCCGTGACGCCGTCGAACTTTTCAAGCTCCGCCTGGATAAACGCGGCGGAGGCTTTCACGCCGCCGGTGATGATGACGTCGTCGGCGCGTCCCAGCACCGTGAGGGTTCCGTCGTCGGCGAGCTCGCCGAGATCGTTGGTGCAGTACCAGCGGGTGCCGTCCTCCTCGAAGAACGCTTCGGCGTTCGCCTCGGGCGCGTCCAGGTAACCGGAAGCCACAGTATCGCCGCCCAGGAGGACCCGGCCGTCGTCGTCGAGCATGACCTGGACGCCCTCAAGCGGCCTTCCGTCGTACACGCAACCGCCGCACGTCTCGGCGGAGCCATAGGTGGTCACGACCTTCAGTCCGGCCTCCCTGGCGGCGTCCAGCAGTGGGGCGGGTGCAGGCGCGCCGCCTAGGAGGATGCCGTTGAAACGGCGAAGTACTGCGAGGGTCTGCGGCGATGGTGAGTCCAGGAGCCTCTGCAGCTGCGTCGGCACCAAGGAGGTGAAGCGGATCGTGTCGGTCAGCTCTTCGGCGGCGGAGGTGAAGGCCTCCGGAGTGAAGCCATTCGAAAGGTCCATGGCCCACGGACGCGTGCCCGCGAAGAGCGAGCGGACCAGCACCTGAACCCCGGCGACGTATTGCAGCGGCAGGGCCAGGAGCCATTGGCCCTCGCCCCGGAGCGCGATGGCGGTGGCCATGGAAGAAGCGGCGAGCTCATCGACCGTGAGCACCGTGGCCTTGGGTGTACCGGTGGAACCGGAAGTGCGGACCACTACCGCGGCGTCTTCGAAACCGGGCGTTTCAACGGGGACCGCCACCGGGGTGCCGTCCTCCGGGACGACGATTTCGACGGCGGGGCCCTCATCGTGGAGGGCGGCGGCCAAGGCTTTGAGAACGGGATCGATGTTCACGGGCGAGTCCTAGAAGTAGTACGGAAAGTTGGACCAGTCCGGATCGCGCTTCTCAAGGAAGGCTTCCTTGCCCTCGACGGCTTCGTCCGTCATGTAGGCCAGGCGCGTGGCCTCCCCGGCGAAGACCTGTTGGCCGGCCAGGCCGTCGTCGGCCAGGTTGAAGGCGAACTTGAGCATGCGGATGGCCTGTGGGGATTGGCGCGCGATGTCCGCGGCGTACTCCAGGGCGACCTCCTCGAGGCGCTCGTGGTCCACGGCTTCGTTCACGGCCCCCATGCGGACCATGTCCTCCGCGGAATACTCGCGGGCCAGGAAGAAGATCTCGCGGGCGGCTTTCTGCCCGATCTGGCGGGCGAGCAGCGCCGAGCCGTAACCGGCGTCGAAACTTCCCACAGTGGCGTCTGTCTGCTTGAACTTGCCGTGCTCGCGCGAGGCGATGGTGAGGTCCGAGACGACGTGAAGGGAGTGCCCGCCGCCAGCGGCCCAGCCGTTCACGACGGCGATGACCACCTTGGGCATGGTCCGCATGAGCCGCTGGACTTCCAGGATGTGCAGGCGGCCGGCCCGGGCGGGGTCGATGCTCTCCTGCGTCTCGCCGTCGGCATACCGATAGCCGTCGCGGCCGCGGATCCGCTGGTCCCCGCCGGAACAGAAGGAATGGCCGCCGTCCTTGGGGGAGGGGCCGTTTCCCGTGAGGAGCACCGTGGCGACATCCGGAGTCATCCGGGCGTGGTCCATGGCACGGTAGAGCTCGTCAACGGTGCCGGGCCGGAAGGCGTTGCGGACCTCCGGGCGGTTGAAGGCAATCCGGACCGTCGGAAGGTCCCTCGTCACTTTTCCGTCTGCGTCCCGCTCGACCTGCCTGTGGTACGTCATGTCCTGGAAATCGTCGAAACCGGACACTGTACGCCAGCGGGACGGGTCAAAGACGTCGGATACCTTGGCGGGGAAGTCGTTGCTCACCCTCAGAGTCTAGTAATCCCCTCAGCTGATGCAGAACTCGTTGCCTTCGGGATCGGCCATCGTGTGCCATTCGTGCGGCCCTTGCTTGGCTGTCCACAGGTATTTTGCGCCCCGGGCTTCGAGGGCGGCGCGGACGTCGTCCTTGTCCTGTCCGTTGAGGCGCACGTCCCAGTGAACCCGGTTCTTGACGGTTTTGTCCTCTGGAACGGTCTGGAACAGGAAGCGGCGGCGGGTGTCCTTGTCCTGGTCTTCTGCCGGGCCGATGGCCGCACCGTCTTTCCACACGAGCTTGCCGTTGTGGGTGGTGGTCTCATCCTCCGTGGCGAAGCCTTGATCCACCATGGACCGGATGAACGCCTCGTCCTGGGGCTCCACGATCCACTCGAGCGTCTCGGCCCACCAATCGGCCAGGACGTGCGGATTCTTGCAGTCGACTACTACCTGAAAGTTCAGTGCCATGGACTGAACCTACGACGACGGCGCGTGGCCGGGGAAGTGCCTAGCGGACAGTTCCGGTCCGCGTTGCCCAACTGACTCGCAGTTGTTGTCGTTTTGAGGGCTGAAAACGTCACCTACTGCGAGTTAGTTGGGTTGGTTAGCCGCCGAGGAGTTGCGGCGGGATCGCGTAGATCAGCACGACGGCCAACAGGTTCTTGGCGGCGTGAACGAAGTAGGAGAACATCACGTTCTTGCCCGTCCAGACGTAGACGGCCACCAGGACAACGCCCATTCCGAGGTATGGCGCCAGGGCGGGAAGCACCAGGCCTTCACGTCCCACCACGTGTATGGCGGCGAAACAAAGTACGGACAGCACGCAACAAACCCAAATATTGACGCGGCGGGACAGCTTGCCGATCAGGAGGTGCCGGAACAGGTACTCCTCGACGAAGGGACCCAACACCACCAGCAAAGGCACCACGAACCAGGCCGGCAGTTGCAGGACCAGGGACTGCAGGCCCAGTTGGTTCTGCGACTCCTTGGCCGAGCCGGTAACTGTCACCAGAATGGCGGTGATCACCAGCATTGCCACGATGGACAGCGGAATCATGGCAAGCGTGAACCACGGACGGGTCGCCAGGATCAGGAGGTCGCGGGCTATGACGCGCCACGCGGCCGCAACCGCGAACAGGCCCACCGAAGCGTAGAAAGCGAGGTTGATGGCGAAGACGGCGGTTGCGGGGTCGGGGAAGACCTGCTGCATGAAAGTCGTCACCGGGGCCGTGGCGAGGCTCAGAACAGCCGCCAATGACGCGTAGAGTCCGAAAGCCGCAGCGTCCAAGCCCGTGAAACGGTATAGCCTGCCGGCTGGCGGAATGGTGCCCATATGTCCAGCGTAACGCCCCGGTTTGTTGCCCGCGTCACGCTCCGCCGAAATCACCGGGTAGGATGGTTTTGCCGGATTTACCTTCGATGCTTCCGTGTTTTCGCTACTGATTCGACTCGCCAACAGGTTGAAAGCTCGAATTGTTCGTGCCGATGCGCATGAAGCCAGGACCGGCATATCCTCAACCCACAAGGAACAGCTGTGCCTCAAAACACCACAACCGACCTTCAGCGTGAGCCGGGAACCCTGGCTGCGCCCAGTACCTCTACAACTTCCGAAAACCTCAGCGCCGAGGGCTACCAGAAGACCCTGAGCCGCCGCCACGTCACGATGATCGCGATGGGCGGCGCGATCGGCGTCGGCCTCTTCATGGGTGCGGGTGGACGTCTGGCCTCAACCGGCCCGGCCCTCATTTTCTCGTACGCCATTGCCGGCGTCATTGCCTACCTGCTGATGCGGGCCCTTGGCGAACTGATCATGTACCGCCAGACCTCCGGCTCCTTTGTCAGCTACGCCGGTGAAATGTTCGGCAAAAAGGGCGCCTTCCTCTCCGGTTGGATGTACTTCATCAACTGGGCCATGACGGGCATCGCCGAACTCATTGCCATCGGCCTGTACTTCCAGTTCTTCTTCCCGAACGTTCCCGTTGAGCTGTCCGCCATCGCCGCGCTGGTACTGCTGGTGGCCGTGAACCTGTTCAGCGTCAAGGCCTTCGGTGAGTTCGAGTTCTGGGCTTCCTGCCTCAAGGTCGCCGCGATCCTGATCTTCCTGGCCGTGGGCACCTTCATGGTGGTCACGAACGCACAGGTCGGCACCGGTCACGCTTCTGTGGGGAACCTCTTCGCTGCCGATGGAGGCATGTTCCCCAAGGGCGGCCTGGTGATGATCCTGGTCCTCAACGCTGTGATCTTCGCTTACAACGCCATTGAACTGGTCGGCATTACCGCTGGCGAGATGCAGAACCCGGAACGCGAAGTGCCCAAGGCGATCCGCGCCGTCGTGATCCGCATTGTTGTTTTCTACGTCGGTTCCGTCATGTTGCTGGCGATGCTCCTGCCTTCGGACCAGTATCACGCGGGAACGTCCCCGTTCGTCACGGTCTTCGGCCAGATGGGCTTGCCGTGGATGGGCGACGTCATGAACATGGTCGTCATCACCGCCGCACTGTCCTCATGCAACTCCGGCCTGTACTCGATCGGCCGCATCTTCCGCACCATGGCCAACAACGGACATGCCCCCAAATGGCTCACCAAGATGTCCACCCGCCACGTGCCGTACGCGGCCATCCTGGCAATCGGCGCCGTCTACCTCGTGGGCATCCTGCTCAACATCTGGTTGGGCGGTTCGCACGCCTTCGACCTCGCGCTGAACACGGCCTCGATCGGCGTCATCTTCACGTGGGGTTCGATCTTCGCCAGCCAGATCGCGCTGCGCAAGAAGAAGGGCAACGTTTCCAGCCTGCCGATGCCCGGTTCCCCGTGGACCAGCTGGGTTGGCCTGGTCGCCCTCTTGGCCATCACCGTGCTGATCGGCATGGACACCATGACGGACAAGGCCACGGGCGAGGTGTTCCTCCTTGGCCTCTGGACCCTGGCCACCATTCCGTTCTTCGCCTTGGTGCTGTGGCTCGGCTGGCAGAAGGTCAAGAACAACGAGCCGAAGAGCGAACTGTTTAGCTAGGCCCCAGGCCGAGTAGTCCCCACCGCCACCCTCGCCTCGCAAGCTCGGCCAGGGAACCCTGGCGGCGTGGGCCCACACGACGGCGGGCGCTTCCCGCTCCGGGGGCGCCCGCCGTCGTACTGTGCTCAGCCCTTCAGATGCTTCGCGAAGTGGTCCTCGATCCGCCGCCAGGCTTCAGGGGCCGCAGCCGGATCGGGTTTGATGCCCATCACCCGCATCAACGGCCGCAGGGGCTGGGGCCCCACCGGAACGTCGTTCATGAAGGCGTGGCCCGCCGTCGGGAATTCCTTGACGTCGTGCTCGATCCCGAGGTTCGTCAGAGCGGCCTCCAACTTCGCGGCCGCTCCCGGCATCGTCCGGTCCTTGCCTCCGTAGTTGGCCACCACCGGGCATGCACCCTCCAAAGCCTGCTCCAGGTGCCGCGGCAACTGGCCGTAGTTCACGGAGGCGGCGTCGAAGTCGTCGTGGGCCGCTAGCAGGGCGAATGCTCCGCCCATGCAGAAACCGATGACCCCCACTTTTCCGGTGCACCGGGCATCATTGCGGAGCCAGGTCCGCGCAGTGGACACATCCGTAAATGCCCGGCCCGTACCCGACATCAGGGAGCGCATGGTCGCCACGAGGCAGCGCCTCGCGCCGCCGTCGCTGTAGAGGTCGACGGCGAGCGTCAAGTAACCGGCCGAGGCGAGCCGGTCTGCGTGCCGCTGCATCACGTCGTCGAGCCCAAAGGCCTCATGGATGAGTACGACGCCGGGAAACGGCCCTTCGCCGTCGGGCTCGGCAAGGTACCCCTTCAGGCTCCGCGAGCCTCCTGCCGCCACACTGTCCGCGCTCAAGCCGATGTGCACCATGGGTGCAATCCTGCCAGACCCCGCAAGTGTCTTGTCGGCTGTTTTTGTCAGCGGTCGCGGTTAGGCTCGATGCATGGACCACAGCACCACTCTCAGCCAGCACATCAACGCCTCCCGGGAGAAAGTCTGGGCCGTCATCAGCGATATTCCGGGCTCGGCCAAGACGCTCTCGGGCGTCAAAGCCATTCAGATGCTCAGCGAGGGAGCCTACGGTGAGGGCACGCGGTGGAAGGAAACCCGCGCCATGATGGGCAAGGAGGAAACCGTCGAAATGCACGTTTCCCAGAGCGATCCGCCGCGCGCCACCACGGTCAAGGCGCGGCAGGGCGGCGCGGATTACACCACCCGATTCACCCTGGAAGAGCGCGACGGCGGGACCGAACTGGTGTTGTTCTTCGGCGCGGAGATCCTCAAGCCGACTTTCTTCAGCAAGCTCATGATGGTTGCGTTCGGCAAGCTCGGCATGAGCGTCACACGGAAGGCGCTCGCGAAGGATCTCGCCGAAATCGCGGCGAAAGCGGAGGCCCTCTGATGGCGGCGGTCGCCAAGGTGACGGCGCCCCGCATCTCCCCGATCAGGCTCGACGAACTCCGCGACGACCCCGCGCCGGACTTTCAGCGCGGGGAACGGTACGACGGCGTCCGCCTCACCCGTGCCGTTGCCGACGGAGCGGAGCTGAGCGGAGCGGACTTCATCGAGTGTGAATTCAACGGAGTCTCCTTCAACGAAGCGCAGCTGCGTGGCGCGACCTTCCGGGACTGCATCCTGAATGAGCCCTACGCGCCGGTGTTTACCGCTGCGCGCACCTCGTGGCGGGAAGTGGAGATCAGCAACCCGCGTTGGGGTTCAGCGGAGATGTACGAGGGAGCCTGGCATTCGGTGAAGATCGACGGCGGCAAGCTGGACTTCCTGAACCTGCGTGGATCCAAGCTCACGGATGTGGTGATCACGGGCTGCATCATCAACGAACTCGACCTCGGGGCTTGTACTGCGACGCGGATGGTGCTCAAGGACTGCACCATCGGGACGCTGGATGTCACAGGGGCCAAGCTCAAGGATGTGGACCTGCGTGGCTCGGACTTCCGGATGATCAATGGACTTGGTGGACTGTCCGGCGTGGTCATTGACGACTACCAGCTCAGCCTGTTGGCACCCCTTTTGGCCGGACACCTGGGTATCCGGGTGATCTGAGTGAAGGTTGACCACATCGCGGCGCCGTGTAATCTTTATAGAACGAACGGTCGGTAAATTATTCACCGGCCCCGCTCCCTTCGCGAAGGATGTTCTCATGGTCGAGGCTTTTCTTGTTGGCGGTGCCCGCACCCCTGTAGGCCGTTATGGCGGCGCGCTTTCCGCGGTCCGGTCTGATGACCTGGCGGCCCTCGTGGTCCGCGAAGCCGTGGCCCGTGCCGGCGTCGACCCCGACGCGATCGATGAAGTCATCCTGGGCAACGCCAACGGCGCTGGCGAGGAAAACCGCAACGTCGCCCGCATGGCCACGCTCTTGGCAGGACTGCCCCTCCACATCCCCGGCATCACGGTCAACCGCCTGTGCGCCTCCGGCATGAGCGCCATCATCATGGCCAGCCACATGATCAAGGCCGGTGCTGCGGACATCGTGGTGGCGGGCGGCGTCGAGTCCATGAGCCGGGCCCCGTGGGTGCAGGAGAAGCCCTCCACAGCCTTCGCCAAACCGGGCCAAATCTTCGACACCTCCATTGGCTGGCGCTTCGCCAACCCCGTTTTCAGCAAGGGCGAACTCTCCCGCGGCGGCAAGATGACCTACTCCATGCCGGAAACTGCCGAGGAACTTGCCCGTGTAGACGGCATCTCCCGCGAGGACGCCGATGCCTTCGCCGTCCGCTCGCACGAACGCGCGCTTGCTGCCATCGCGGGGGGTCGCTTCAAGGAAGAGATCGTTCCGGTTACCGTGAAGACCCGCAGGGGCGAAACCGTGGTGGACACTGACGAAGGCCCACGCGAGGGAACCACCATGGAGGTCCTCGCCGGGCTCCGTCCAGTGGTCGCCGGTGGATCGGTTGTCACGGCGGGCAACTCCTCCTCGCTCAACGACGGCGCGTCCGCCATTATTGTTGCGTCCGAGGCTGCCATCGAAAAGTTCGGCCTCACCCCGCGGGCCCGGATTATCGACGGCGGCTCGGCCGGCTGTGAACCCGAAATCATGGGCATCGGCCCGGTTCCGGCAACCCAAAAGATCCTGGGCCGTTCCGGACTCACGGTTGGTGACCTTGGCGCCGTCGAACTCAATGAAGCCTTCGCGACGCAATCGCTCGCGAGCATGCGGCGTCTGGGCCTGGATCCTGACATCGTGAACCTCGACGGCGGTGCGATCTCCCTGGGGCACCCGCTCGGTTCCAGCGGCTCACGTATCGCGATCACCTTGCTGGGTCGCATGGAACGCGAGCTGGGCAGCGCCGAGCGTAAGATCGGCCTCGCGACGATGTGCATCGGCGTCGGGCAGGGCGCAGCCATTCTCCTGGAAGGCATGTAATGGCGTTGAACCCCGAGGAATTCGGAACGTTGCTCATCGAGGAACGCGAGGACCGCGTCACTGTCCTCCTGAACCGTCCCGAGGTCCGCAACGCGATCGACCAGCAGATGGTGGACGAACTCCATCAGGTGTGCGATTACCTTGAGCGCGAGCCGAAAATCCTGATCATTGCCGGCGTCGAAGGCGTCTTTGCGTCGGGTGCAGATATCGGCCAGTTGAGGGAACGCCGCCGCGACGACGCCTTGCGCGGCATCAACTCCACCATCTTCGTGAGGATCGCGAAGCTGCCCATGCCCGTCATCGCGGCCCTGGACGGCTATTGCCTGGGCGGCGGGGCCGAACTCGCCTATGCCGCGGACTTCCGCATCGGCACGCCCAGCCTGCGGATCGGCAACCCGGAAACCGGACTGGGCATCATGGCCGCAGCCGGTGCCACTTGGCGCCTCAAGGAGCTCGTGGGGGAGCCGATCGCCAAGGAGATCCTCTTGGCGGGCGCCGTCCTCCGCGCCGAGGAAGCCCTTCGCATCAACCTCATCACCCAGATCCATGAAGCTCCCGTGCTGATGGAAGCGGCCCACAACCTTGCTGACCGGATCGGCCGGCAGGATCCGCTGGCCGTGCGGATCACCAAGTCCGTGTTCCACGCTCCGGCCGAGGCGCACCCCGTGATCGACACGCTGGCCCAGGGCATGCTTTTCGAATCGCAAGCCAAGTTCGACCGCATGCAGACGTTCCTGGACAAGAAAAACACTGACAAGAAGAGCGACAAGCAGTCCAGCGACAACCCAGACAGGACCTGAAATGACAGCAACGCCAGCCATCCCGCATGTTGTCGGTGTCCTCGGCGGTGGCCGCATGGGCGCCGGCATCGCCCATGCCTTCCTGGTCAAGGGCGCCACCGTGATCGTCGTCGAGCGCGACCACGAATCCGCCGCCGGCGCGCAGGGGCGGGTCGCTGACGCCGTCGCCAAGTCCGCCGCCCGAAGCACGCTGACGGAAACCGCCGAAGAGGCCTTGTCCCGGTTCAGCACCTCCACCGACTACGACTCCTTCATCCATTGCGGGCTTGTGGTGGAAGCCGTGCCCGAGGACTACGAGCTCAAGGTTGCGGCCCTCAAAGCTGTGGAGGAGCACCTCTCGGCGGACGCCTTCCTGGCCTCCAATACGTCGTCGCTCTCCGTGACCGGCCTCGCTTCGCAGCTCCGGCGGCCCGCCAATTTCGTGGGCCTGCACTTCTTCAACCCGGTCCCGGCTTCCGCGCTCATCGAGGTGGTCCTGGCCAAGGAGACTTCGCCGGAGCTCGCCGCCACGGCGAAAAGCTGGACCGAGGCACTCGGCAAGACCGCCGTCGTCGTCAACGATGCTCCGGGCTTTGCGTCCTCGCGGCTGGGCGTTGCGATCGCGCTTGAGGCGATGCGAATGGTTGAAGAAGGCGTGGCGTCGGCGGAGGACATCGACGCGGCCATGGTGCTCGGCTACAAGCACCCCACGGGACCGCTCAAGACCACGGACATTGTTGGCCTGGACGTGCGACTGGGCATCGCCGAATACCTGCACTCGACGCTGGGGGAGCGCTTCGCCCCGCCTCAGATCCTGCGCGACAAGGTCGCCCGCGGCGAACTGGGACGCAAGACCGGCAAGGGATTCTTCGACTGGACTGACTAGCGTCTCGTACGCCCAACTAGCTCGCATTTGTTGTCGTTTTCAGGCCTCATAAAGACAACAAATGCGAGTCACTTGGGGGTCCAGCCTCGGTCCAAAAGCACGGCACGGACTTTCGCGACGGCGGACCGTGCTTCGTTCGCCATGTGGCGTTTGGAGATCCTCACCAAGTGCCAGCCCGCACGGGCGAAATCCTCTTCGCGGGCGATGTCCCGGACTATCTGGGCCGGCTCGGAATGCGGCTCGCCGTCGTATTCGACCGCCACACGGTGTTCCGGATAGGCGAGATCCGGTTGGCGTACGACGCCGGCACCTAGCTCAGTGGCTACGTTCAGTTGGGGTTCCGGCAGTCCGCCGTTTTCAAGGGCCAGCCGGAGCCGCGTTTCTGGGGCCGAGTCTGAGCCGATCCGTGCCTGCTCAAGAGCCAAACGTGCCTTCCGGATCCCCGGAGTGCCTTTGTGCCGGTCCAACATGTCGGCCAATTGTTCCAATGTTGCGTACGGCTCTGTCCGGCCTTCAAACTCCGGCCGAGGGTTCCGCAACAGATGGTCAGCCACAACAGTCAGTTCATCCACGCTCATCTTCCTGGACACATCGAGCCAGGTCCGGGTGCGCGTGGTGACCAGAAGACCGTCAAGACTGGTGATTTCGTCGTCGAAGAACTGCCCCACATGCCCAACCACTCCGGTTCGCCGAGGAATGGCCATGGTGTCCGGACGCGAAATGTGGATGCGCGGATCATCGCTACCGGGGAGGAAACCAGGGAACGACCACAGGGAGAAGGCCGTGGCGTGCGACGCAGCCGAGAACTCGGTCACCGCGGTGAAAGGCCGGACGAAACTGACCTCCTTTGGTTGCCCTTGGGCAAAGGCCTGGTCCGGAATCCGGATGCCCCGGCTCGGCGCGGGCAGCGATCGGTGCCGCAACCGCCGGAGGCTCACGCCGGCGTCGACCGCTTCTTGAAAGGTGAACGGGGCGCACGCCAGCAGCGCCGGCAAGGGTTGCGGGGTCCTCGTCGCCCTATCGTTGCAAATCCTGGAACGCCATTTTGAGTTATCCACAGGCAGCCGTCCCGGAACCCCAACTGACTCGCATTTGTTGTCGTTTTCAGCCGCCAAAACGACAACAAATGCGAGCTAGTTGGGTCAGTTAGGCTGGCTGGGTGACTCTCATTGCACCCGTGACCCTGGATGGCCGCTTCGTAACCCTGGAACCACTCAGCCCCGAGCACCACGACGGCTTGGTGGATGCCGCCAAAGACGGCGAGTTGTGGAAACTCTGGTACACCTCGGTCCCGACGCCGGAGGGCATGTCCGCGGAGATCGACCGCCGGCTCGGGCTGCAGGAGCAAGGATCCATGCTGCCATTCGCCACGCGGTTGAAGGCGAACGGCAAGCTCATCGGCATGACCACCTACATGAACATCGACGCCGCCACCCCGCGCGTCGAGATCGGCTCCACCTGGAACGCTGCCTCGGCACAGGGTAGCGGGAGCAATCCGGACTCCAAGCTGCTGCTCCTTCGCCATGCTTTCGAAACCCTTGGCTGCCCCGCCGTCGAATTCCGTACACACTGGCTCAACCACCAGTCCCGGGAGGCCATCGCCCGTCTGGGCGCCAAGCAGGACGGCGTCCTCCGGAACCACTCGCGAACTTTGGACGGAGTGCTCCGCGACACCGTGGTGTTCTCCATCCTCGAACACGAGTGGCCCGCGGTGCGCACCGGCCTCGAGTTCCGGCTCGCGAAGCGGCCCTGAGCGCGAGCACCGAACGCGCAGACGGCGCCGCGCGTTCGTGCCTGAGGCCAGCTACTTTTTGAGCGCGCTGTTGACGGCCGTACGGTAGCCCTGGGAGTAGCCGGCGTCGTTGGGGTGGAAGTTGTCCAACGCGAGCTCTGGCGGATCCAGGGGCGATGGCTGGGTGTAGTGGATCCACGGATTGTTGGAACCGATGCCGTGCCCGGTGAACCGTTCAGTCACGCTCACGTAGCCGACACCTGCGGCGGATGCGGCACCGGCGATGGTCGCATTCAATTGGTCAGCCATTCCGTTCAGGGTGGTGGCCAACTGTTTCTGCGTGGGAGGCATCTTGGGGCCGACGGTGAACAAGCGCGGGTAGCCGGTCACCACAATGTCGGCGTGGGGTGCCTTCTGCCGGATCGACTGAACCATGGCCACGATGTTGCCGGGTAGCGCGGGCAGGGCGTTCGCCACATTCTGCACGGCCGAAGCGCAGGCCAGGGCATCGGCACTGGTGCAGGCCACCGCCACGGCTCCCGTGCCGACGTCGTTGCCGCCAACAGTCACCGAGACTTCGGTAGCGGACCCCAGTGCGATCGCAACAGGGTCAGCGGGGGACAGATTGTCCAGGCCTGCCTTGACGGCAATCGACGTGGCGCCGAAGCAGCCCAGGTTCAGCCCGCCCAAAAGGGCGGCGTAACTGTCCAAGCTCTGATGGCAGGCCGGCAACGAGCCCGGAGCCGGACTGCTGCCGCCCGTGCCGGCGGCATAGGAATCGCCCAAGGCCACATAGACATCGGCCGGTTTCGCTGTGGTCGGATTCGCCTGTGCCGGTCCCGTTCCGAGTGCTGCCAGGAGTACGACGACGACGGCGGCGCCCACCAGGCGGCCATACCGACGTCGCGAATTAGCTGCTTGCATGATTGATATCCCCTCGTGTCGATCTGCAGTGCCGCTTGGCGGCGCGGGCTACCCCAGCCCGGCAGTCTTGCGGCCAGACTACGCGCGCCGCGTGCCCATGACTACGAAAAGAAGCCTGGTTTTTCCATTCGGTTTAGGTCAGGCCGCGCCGCCGGGCGAGGCTACACTCTTGAAGGCAACACGTGCCGAAGATCCATTCCTCCGGAAGCAGTCCCTGATGGTCGAACAACTGATGGCTTTTGCGCTGACCTGCCTGGTCGTGGTCCTCGTTCCCGGCCCTGATTTTGCCCTTGTGCTGAAAAACGCACCCCGCGGACCCGGATCAGCTGCAACCACCGCAATCGGAATCATGGTCGGCAACACGATCCTTGCACTTCTCGCAGTGCTCGGCGTCACGGCGCTCCTAGGTGCGTCGGAAGTCCTTGGCAACGCCATCAGAATCGCCGGTGCGGCGTACTTGCTCTATCTGGGAGCCCGCGCCCTGCTGGAGGCCTTTGGCCGCCCCCGCACTCAAGCTACGGCAGCACCGGAACCCGGGTTTGGATTCCGAGGGAATTCGCCATTCCTGCAAGGCATGGTGAGCAATCTGCTCAACCCCAAGGTCGCTGTCTTCTATCTGTCTCTTTTCCCTCAATTCAACCTCGCGCCCCTTCCCCCTCTGGGACAGCATGCGTTGATGGCGGGCATCTTTCTACTCACTGCGCTGGTTTGGTACGTTCTGCTGGTTCATGCGCTCAAGAAAATCTCCTCGGCTCTGGCCCGTCCCCGCGTGAAGCGGATCATCACCGGCGGATCCGGGACTGTCCTGATCGGCGTCGGCGGGACAATCCTGACGAAATCCCTGGCCTCCAGCTAACGGCCCGCGAGGGGCAACCCGGGGGCGGCGCCGCCAAGTAGCTCGCAGTTGTTGTCGTTCTGAGCCTTCAAAACGACAACAAATGCGAGCTAGTTGGGTTGGTGGGCAGGAAGAGTCAACGCACCGCGGACCGAGGTCCAGGACTTGAGGACCTCCAGCACGTCCGGGTCGCGTTCAGTCAGGACGGCCTGTCCGTAGGATTCTTCAAGCAGCGCATCAACGGAAACGCGGGTGCCGGTGGAGGCGCTAAGCATGGCCGCTTCCACCATCGCCAGGCTCATGATGTTCTGGTGGACCTGGCCCATGGGAGTGCTACCGGTACGCAAGGCCACCACGAAGTCACGCAGCGAACCGACGATTTCCTGGCCTGGGTCCTCCGAACCGGTTCCGGACGGAAAGAGCAACGAGGACACAGGTTCGCTGTCGCCGTCCCACAGGACGGTGCCGCGTTCGCCGCTGATCCGCCAAGCCGCGTTCCAGGAGGTCTCCTGGCCCGGGCTGCACCAGCTTCCGGTGAACACGAAGCGTTCCCCGCCGGTCATTTCGAAGATGGCGGTGGCCCCCGCATCTCCGCGATACCAACTCCAGGACGGGTTGTATTCCTCGCAGAACACCGAGAGAGGATCCGCGTCGAGCAGGAACCGGGCCATGTCGAACTGATGGATGGCCATGTCCAGCAGCAGCGGGTGGTCCATGGCATCCCGGAAACCACCGAAATGCGGGGCCTTGAAGAACTCGGCCGAGACAATGCCCACAGTGCCGAGCTCCGAGGCGAGCCGTTTGGCCTCGAAAAGATGCCTGTTGTACCGGCGCGACTGGCTGACCATGAACAACTGGCCAGTAAGCTCCGACGCCGCGGCCAGCGACAGCCCCTGGACCACGGTGGACGCCACGGGCTTTTCGCCGAGCACCGGGAGCCCCGCCGCCAGCGCCTCGGAGGTCACCGGATGGTGAGCTACCGGAACGGTGACGTTGATGACCGCTTGGGCGCCGACGTCGGACGCTAACTGCGCGGTCCCGGTGCCCACCGGCAGATCGGGAAGCCCGATAGCCGCCGCGCCAGCGCGGGCGGCGTCCAGGTCCAGGTCGACGATGCCAGCGAGCTCCACGAGCGGCGACTCCTGCACGGTCCTAAGCCACGCGCGGCCCATGCCCCCGGCGCCGACGACGACGACGCGAAGGGGAGTGCCGTCGTCGGGAATGGTGGCGAAAGGGGTTCTCATGCGTTGGCCCCCTGGTAGCTCTTGCCGTTGAAGAAGTCGTTGGTCTCATAGCGCAGCAGTTCGGGGTAGGCCCGCTCCGGCCGCTCGGTGACTGCCCATTCGACGGCGTTGGAGATGACTCGGCGGACATCCTTGTGGTGGTAGACCGGGTAGTCCTGGTCGCCGGGGCTGAAGAAGAAGATCTTGCCGTGACCGCGGCGGAAGGTGCATCCGGAGCGGAAGACTTCGCCGCCGCTGAAGGAACTGATGAACACGAGCTCCTCGGGGGTGGGGATGTCGAAGAATTCGCCATACATCTCCTGCTGATCGATCACGATGGGATGAGGCACGCCCTTCGCGATGGGGTGGGTGGGGTCCACGGTCCAGACCAGTTCGCGGTCCTGCTCACTGCGCCAGCGCAACGTGCACGAGGTGCCCATGAGCTTGGTGAAGATCTTGGACCAGTGCCCGGAGTGCAGCACGATCAAGCCCATCCCGGACAGGACGTGGCGGTGCACGCGCTCGACGATCTCGTCGTCGACATCACCGTGGGACATGTGCCCCCACCACGTGAGTACGTCCGTGTTGGCAAGGACTTCCTCGGTGAGCCCGTGCTCGGGCTCGTCCAGGGTGGCGGTGCGGACGCTGGCCTTGGCGCCGAGGTTCTCCTCGATGCCGGCCTTCACGGCTCCGTGCATGCCCTCGGGGTAGAGGCGGGTCACCAGTTCGTCGCGCTTTTCGTGCCGGTTTTCGCTCCAGACGGTGACGCGGATTGGCTTGCTGTCAGTCATGATTTTCTCCTCGAAGGTTTGTGGTTTGATGCTCGACGGCGGTGCGGTGCCGCGGGCGGTGAGGTCGGCACCTGCGGCGGGACTCGCCGTCGGGGGCTGGTTCTATTTGACAGCCGCTACTTGACCGCGCCGCCGGTCGTACCGGCTGCGATGTACTTCTGCGCCGCGACCAGCAGGATGATGGCTGGAATGGAGGCGAGCACGGCTGTGGCCATGACCGAGCTCCAGTCGTTCACGTAGGCGCCGATGTACTGGAAGATTCCCAGGGTCACGGGCCGCACAGCCTCGGTGGTGGTCAGGGTTAGGGCGAAAAGGAAGTCGCTCCAGGTGAACAGGAAGGTGAAGAGCCCCGCGGTGATGAGCGAGTTCCTGCTCAACGGCACCACGATGGACCAAAAGGCCCGCAAATGCCCGGCACCGTCCACCCGCGCCGCCTCGATGACCGACGCCGGCATGCCGTTCATGAAGGCCCTGATGATGAGGATCGCGAACGGGATGCCATGGGCGGAATCTGCCAGGATCAGGCCCGGAATCGAGTTGAGCAGGCCGAGATCGTTGTAGGCCGTGTACAGCGCGTTGGCCACCACGATCCCCGGGATCATTTGGCTGATCAGGATCGCGAAGAGGACCACGCCGGCGCCCTTGACCTTGAAATAGGCCAAGGCATAGGCCGCCGGCGCCGCGATGGCCAGGCTCAGTACCACGCTGCCCAGCGAGATCACCAAGCTGGTGGCCAGGTTCCCGCCCTGTTCGCTGATGGCCGTGGCGTAGCCCGTGAAGTCCGGCTTGAGCGGCAGCCACGAGGTTTCGAGCGTGGTGCCGTTTGGTTGCAGCGAAGCGTTGATCATCCAGTACACGGGGAACAGCATGATCGCCAGGAAGATCATGGCCAGGACGGTGTAGCCCCACTGTTTGCGCCCGGGGCCGTTCGCGGCGCGCTCCGGTCCGGCGCCTTTGCGGACACCCGCTTTCCGGGCGCTACCTTTGCGGGCGCTCGCCGGCACCGAACGGCGGGTGGTGATTTTCGTCGTCGTCATGCTTTCCTCACTCATCGACGGACAGCCGGCTGGCACGCAAGTACAGGACCGCGAAGACCAGGGAAATGACCACCAGGACGTTGCCCAGCGCGGCTCCCTCGCCGAATTTGAACTCGTGGAAGGACAGATCGTAGGACTGGGTGGCGATGGTCTGGGTCGAATTCGCGGGGCCGCCATTGGTCAGGCCCAGGATGATGTCCAGCACCTTGAGGGTGTAGACGACGCCGAGCACAAGGACCACGCTCACCACGGGACGCAGCATCGGCCAAGTGATGTGCCGGAACGCCTTCCAACCGGTGGCGCCATCCAAGGAACCGGCCTCGTAAAGCTCATCCGGAATTTCCTGGAGGCCGCCATAGAGAATGGTCAGATTGAACGGGATGCCGATCCAGATGTTCACTCCCACCACGGCGATCAGCGCCAACGAGGTGCTGGTGAGCCACGGAACGCCCGTGTTCACGATGTGCAATTCGCCGAGGAAGCGGTTCAACGCTCCGCTGTCCTTGTCGAGGATCCATCTCCACACGGCGCTGGACACGATGAGCGGCAGCAACCAAGGGAGCAGGAGCAGCGAACGCAGAATTCCGTTGAGCGGGAACTTGCGCTGGAAGAAGATCGCCAACGCCAGGCCGATCACGAACTGGCCCAGGATGGATCCCAGGGTGAACAGGGCAGTGTTCACCAAAGACGTTGAAAACAGCGACGACGACAGCACCTTCGCGTAGTTCGCCAACCCCACCCAGGGGGCCTCGCCCGTGAAGAAGGTGGCTGTGGTGTAGTCCTGGAAGCTCATCACGATGTTCTTGACCACGGGGTAGCCAAAGAACAGCGCCATGTAGGTCACGGCAGGAACCAGGAACAGCCATTGGAAGAGGCGCTCGCGGCGTTTGCGTCCGCGCCTGCGGGGCCTTGCCTCCCCGATCAGGGTGTTCTCCGACCCGGACTTTGTGCGCGGTTTGGCGCGCGACTTGGCGCGTGACTTGGCCTGCGACAAATCAGTTGTGAGGGACATGTCCAGCTGCTTACTGGCCTTGGGCTTGCTTGAGGGCGTCGGCCGGGGAGGCCTTCCCTGTCAGCGCGGTCTGGATGGCGGTGTAGATCTTGGTCGCTTGTGCCGGCCATCCTTCTCCGAGTTCGCCGGTGCGGGCCCGGGCGGTCTTGATGAGATCGGTGAAAGTGGCGAGCTTCGGGTTGTCGGTAGCGAACTTCGCGGCCAGCGAGGACTTGGACGGGATGGTGTTGCGGACCTTGGCCATGGCCAGCTGGTTTTCGTCGCTGTTCATGCAGGCCACTACTTCCGCGGCCTTGGCCTGGTGGGCCTTGTTACCTGTCTGCGGAACGGTCCACACTTCGCCGCCAAGCGGGGCAACGGCTGTCTGGCTGGCGTCACGGACCGGAATCTTCACGACGCCGTACTGCAGCGTGGTCTTCTTGTCGAGCGCCGGGATCTGCCAGGGGCCATTGACCATCATGGCTGCCTTGCCTGCCATGAACTGGTCCTTGACGTCTGCTTGCGTCCAGTTCAGCGCGGAGGACGACACGGATCCGTCCTTGACGAGGTCGGTCCAGAGCTGGAGGGCCTGGGCAGTCTCGGGGGTGTCGATGTTCTTCTCGTCGCCACCGTTGGACCACATGACAGGAAGGAACTGCCATGTGCCCTCATAGGTGGGGTTGGCGTTGAAGGCCAGGCCATACTGCTCGCCCGAGGTGAGCTTGGTGGCCGCAGCCTTCAGCTCGTCCCAGGTGGTGGGCGGGGTGACTCCGGCCTTGGCCAGGATGTCCTTGTTGTAGAAGAGCGCGATCGTGTTCACGGTGGGGGCGAGCCCGTACACCTTGTCCTTGTAGGTGCCGGCGCTGAGCACGCCGGGCGCGAAATCGGCGGTGTTGATGTTGAAATCGGACAACGGAGCCAGCGCTCCGGTAGCCGCAATCTGCTGCAGGTCCGGATTGTCGAGCATGAGCACATCCGGCAGGGTCTTGGAAGAGGACTGCTGGAGCACCTTGGAGATCAACGACTTGCCCGGCACGGTTTCGCGTTTGATCGTTACGCCGGCCTTGGTGCCGCAGGCGGTCAGGGCGTCGCCGATGAAGGACTTGTCCGGCTCGTTGTTGTAATAGTCCATCACGGAGATTTCCTTCACGGCATCCGTGGAGGAGGCGGACGCAGTGGTACCGCAGCCCGAGATGGCGAGCGGGAGGCCGACGAGAGCTGCCACGGCCAGGGCGAGCGGGCGGCGTGTCCTGATAGCTGACTTCATTGTCTATTCCTTTGTTGGTGGGGAAGGGAACGGTGCGATTGTTTGCGGAATCGAATCATCGATGCGTATCGACGATGCTGAAACGAAAAGGATAAGGAGCTGGAACAAAAAGAGTTGGCGAGGTCTATAGGGCGCGGCGAATCAGGGGTGGCGATTCACTGGGGACGGAGCGTGCTCGAACGGTGCGTGATGACCGTGGGCACCAACTCCAAGGATTCGTGTGGTCCGTGGGAGTCGGCTTCGAGGAGTTGGCACATGATTTTGACTGCGCGCCGGGATACTTCTGCCGGCTGCAGATCGATGGTGGAAAGCGGTATGGGTTGGAGCTCGGCAAGGGTGGGGGAGGCGCTTCCGATGACGGAAACGTCCAACCCCAGGGTCAGGCCACGGCTGCCTAAGATGCGGCGCAGAATGTCCTGGATGGTGCGGTCGGGGGCGATGAAGGCTGGCTTGCCGGTGGTGCTGGCGAGTGCTTTGTCAACCGATTCGGAGATGGTGGCGCGGTCGGTCCCGCCGGGGAGATGGAGCACGGTTACGCCGAGGGCTTTGGCCGCGACATCCGTGCCGTGCAGGAACCGGTCGACGTAGTTCACATGCCGGTCCATCACTGCGGGCTGCCAGTCAAGGACGGAAATTACGGAGTGGCCGGCGGCCGCGAGATCCCGGACGCAATGCTCACCGGCCATTTCGAAGTCGGCGTCGATGCAGACCAGGCCCGACGGATCGCGGGGAATGCCGATCAGCACCACCGGGACGTTCAGGCTGCGCGCCACGGGGAGGCGATCGTCCTCGTCCTCAACCTGCATGAGGATCAGGCCGTCGCAGATCTGCTGCCCGACGACGCGGCGCAGTCCGGCGGCGCCTTCGTCGTCGGTGATCAAGAGAATGTCGTGCTCGTATTGCCGGGCCGTGCTGGCAATGACCGAGACGAATTCCATGATCGATCCCATTTCCAGCTCCGGGATGAACGGAATGACCAAGCCGATGACCCGGGTCTTGCGGCTTGCCAAGGCTCTGGCGCCCGCATTGGGCTGGTATGTCAGCTGGTCAATCGCGGCCTCGACCTTTTTCCGGGTCTTCTCGGAAATGGGCCGCTTGCCGCTGAGCACATAGGAAACAGTGCTTTGGGCTACGCCGGCAGCCTGGGCGACATCCTTGCTCGTGGGCACGTTCCAGGCCTCCTTGCCGGGTCCAGTGGTCTTGGTCTGATATGTGGTTCTGTGTCGTCGATACGCATCGTCGATGCGTATCGAGAAAAAGTATGACATAAGTCACGTAAGACGCGCAAGACCCAACCCTCGCTCACCTATGACCGTCTTCCCCAGACCCTCGCTCACCTATGACCGCCTTTCCCCAGACCCTCGCTCACCATCTCGGCGTGTGGTTAGCTGTCCGGTATGGATGGGATCTCAACCGCCGCCAAGCAGCGGGGCGTCCATTGGGACGGCGCGGTGAACGCCTGGCACATCGCCGGAGGTGTGTATCGGATGGGCCGGCGGGAATGGCTCACCGAGGCTGGTTGGCAGCAAATGTACGACGCCGGCATCCGCACCGTAATCGATCTGCGGACCCTTCGCGAGCAGCAGCCCAGGGAGGTCGATCCCGAGGTTTCAGCGGAGGCGACCGCACGATTCGACATCGTCCATTGCCCCACCGAAGACCCGGAGGACAAAGATTTCACCGAGCGCTTTGGGCCGTACCTGAAAGACCCTGCCCACTACGCCGACTATGTGCGGCTCTTCCCGGGCAGGCTTGCAGCGGTTTTCAAAGCCATCGCCGCGGCACCCGGCGGGGTGGTGGTGCACTGCGCGGCCGGGCGCGACCGTAGCGGGATCATCGCCGTGATGCTGCAGAACCTGGCAGGAGCGAGCGACGAGGAAATCGTGCGGGGTTACCAGCAGGGAATGCGTGGAATCAACGAGCGCCACCGTCACCACCGCGCCCCGCACGCCCATGATCCCTTTCTCGAGGAAGACGCACTCGAAGCCATGCTGGCATCACGCAGCGTGAGCCTGTTGGAGTTCGCCCATTCCTTGGACACGGTTGCCTTTCTGGGAGCGAACGGCGTCTCCGAGGCGGAAGTCGCCGCCGTTCGAACCAAGCTCGGCAGCCGGTCGGACTAGCGGAAGGTAACCTCGCGCCGTCGTGACCTTCTTTGATTTCGGAAAGCGCTTGCGACACGGCGAGTCGCAACTTCCGGGCGTCAAAGCGCGTCAAAGAAGGTCAGGAAGGACGCAACCCCAAGAAGCATCTAGTGTGCAGATCGGGGCTCTCATGTATTCTGGGGATATTACCGAACGGCCGGTCAGTAATTTGCGGCCGTTCAGTCCATTTCGTGCCCGTGCCTTGGAAGGACCCGTCGACGATGACCAGTACCGCAGTCGCTCCGGAAGCCACAACCGTTGAAACCGTGCCCAGTTTCGTCCAGGGCGAGTGGTGGACCCCCAGCGCCGACGCCTCCGCGGGCGTGCCCGTCCGCGACGCCAGCACAGGCGAGATCCTCGCAATGGTCAACACCGATGGACTGGACCTTGCCGGCGTCGTGAAGTACGGCCGCGCGGTGGGCCAGCGCGAGCTCGGCAAGCTCACCTTCCACCAGCGCGCCCTCAAACTCAAGGAACTGGCCCAGTACCTCAACGGCCGCCGCGAGGAGTTCTACACTTCTTCCTTCAAGACCGGTGCAACGAAGATCGACTCGATGGTGGACATCGACGGCGGCATCGGTGTGCTCTTCACCTTTGGTTCCAAGGGCCGCCGCGAACTGCCGAACTCGCAGGTTGTAGTGGACGGTCCCATGGAAATCCTGTCCAAGGACGGCTCCTTCGCCGGCGGGCACATCTACACCCGCATTCCGGGCGTCGCGGCGCAGATCAACGCCTTCAACTTCCCCGTGTGGGGCATGCTCGAGAAGTTCGCGCCTGCATTCATCGCCGGCGTCCCCACCATCGTCAAGCCCGCCACCCCCACCGGTTACGTTGCCGCCGTCGTGGTCAAGGCGATCGTCGAGTCGGGCATCCTCCCGGAAGGCTCGCTGCAGCTCATCTCGGGATCCGCCCGCACCCTGCTGGACCACCTCGACTACCGCGACCTTCTCGCCTTCACCGGCTCTGCCTCCACCGCCAACTCGCTGAAGTCCCACGTCAACGTGGTCCAGGGTGGCGTCCGGTTCACCTCCGAAACCGACTCGCTCAACGCCGCCATCCTCGGCCCCGACGCCGTGCCTGGCACCCCCGAGTTCGACGCTTTCATCAAGTCTGTCGTCACCGAAATGACGGTCAAGGCCGGGCAGAAATGCACCTCGATCCGCCGCACCATCGTGCCCCAGGCCCTGGTGTCCGACGTCGTCTCCGCCATCGGCGCGCGCGTGGACGAGCGCGTCGTGGTCGGCGACCCCCGCGCTGAGGGCGTCACGATGGGCGCCCTCGCGTCCCTCGAGCAGCTCGCCGACGTTCGCGCCGCAGTGCAGTCAATGCTCGACGCCGGTGGCGAGCTTGCGTACGGGACGCTCGATTCGCCATCGGTCACCTCGCTCGACGGCACCGTGGGTGTCGTAGAAGGCGGCGCGTTCATGTCGCCGGTCGTCCTGAGCTGGGCTGACGTGGACTCCGAAGCAGTCCACTCGCTCGAGGCCTTCGGTCCGGTATCGTCCGTGATCGGCTATGCGGACCTCGACGACGCCGTCCGCCTCGCCGCCCGCGGTGGCGGCTCCCTCGTGGCCTCCGTATGCACCAACGATCCTGCTGTTGCCCGCGAATTGGTGACCGGAATCGCAGCGCACCATGGACGTGTCCTGATGCTCAACCGCGAGGACGCCCGCTCGTCAACCGGGCATGGTTCGCCAGTGCCGCACTTGGTCCACGGCGGACCGGGCCGCGCCGGCGGTGGGGAGGAACTCGGTGGTATCCGCTCCGTCATGCACCACATGCAGCGCACCGCCATCCAGGGTTCGCCGAACATGCTCACTGCCGTGACCGGCGTCTGGCACACGGGCGCGGACCGCAACTTCACGGTGGAGACGGAAGGAACGCACCCGTTCCGGAAGTCGCTCGCTACTTTGCGGATCGGCGACGCCGTGCGGTCCGAACTGCGGCAGGTCACCCTGGACGACATCACCGCCTTCGCCAAGTCCACCGGCGACACCTTCTACGCACACACCAACCAGGAAGCGGCGGAGGCCAATCCCTTCTTCCCGGGAATCGTGGCGCACGGGTACTTGCTGCTGAGCTGGGCTGCAGGTTTGTTCGTCTCGCCTGAGCCCGGACCAGTCCTCGCGAACTACGGCCTGGAGAACCTGCGCTTCATCACCCCGGTGGCCGCCGGGGATTCGATCCGCGTCACGCTCACCGCCAAGAAGATCACGCCCCGCGAGACCGACGAATACGGCGAAGTAGCCTGGGACGCCGTGCTGACCAACCAGAACGACGACATCGTAGCCACCTACGATGTCCTGACCCTCGTAGAGAAGTAACGCCAGCTCACGTATGTGGGTGTTTGGCGGGACGCTCGCTCACGTATGTGGGTGTTTGCCGGGACGCTCGCTCACCTATGTGCTGCATACGCGGAACGCTCCCCGGCAATGGGGAGCGTTCCTTATGTGAGGAGTTCTACTGTCCGGGGGCGCGGTATGTCGGGGACTTCTTGGCAGCTTCGTCGAGATCCTCAACCGTCATGAGCGGCTTCAAATGCAAGCGCACTGCGCCTGTCGCATTGATCATGAGTGAGAGAGCGGCGGCGCTAGCCGCGTCCGGGATTTCAAATACCCCGACGACGTCGGTCTCGCCGAAAGCGTAGTAGAAACATTCGAGCGATCCGTCGACGGATTTGAGTGCATCGACCACAGCATCGCGGCGCTTGGTGCCGCCCTCGCGCAACAGCCCCTTGATTCCGTCGCCTACGTAGTTTGCTTCGAACAGATATTTGGTCATTGTCTTCCCGTCCCGTGATGTCCAGGACTCGGGCCTCCTCAGGTGCTCCCATCACCCGTTGAGGGAAGGTCCCGGAGTTGTTCCCCTGCGAGGGGCTGTGCTGCACATGGTAGGCCGAGGTCGTCGCCCTGACAACGGTTTAGGCTCACGCACGCTCACAAGGTCTTTCCGATCCCGCCCGGCGTAAGATTTTTTGCGTAGGAGGTGGCGAAATGAACCTAGCACTCAGAACAGCCACAACCGTCTTGCCCGTCGACGACGTGGACCGAGCCCGCAGCTTCTACGCAGAGAAACTCGGCCTCCCTCATCGCGGCATGACTTGGGATGGTAATGATTTGTTCGGCATCGACGGCGGTCCCATGCTGCAGCTGATGCCCATCAAGGACGGCATGCACTCTTCGCACACTGCCCTTTCCTTTGAAGTCAGCGACATCGAGCGGGCAGTCGACGAAATGGAGGCGAACGGCGTCGAATTCCGGGATTATGACCTCCCGGATCTCAAGACAGAACACCACATTTGTACCACTGACGCCGACCGTTGTGCCTGGTTCATGGACACGGAAAACAACATCCTCTGCGTCCATGAAAGCTTGGGGGTCCAAGCCGAATACCAGCTCTGACCGGCTGAAAAACACTCACGAACACTGCGCAGAACGCTCGCTCACTTCTTTAGTGAGCGAGCGTTCTGTCAATTGGCCATATATGTGAGCGGGCGTTGGTCGAAAGGGGCATATATGTGAGCGGGCGTCGGTCGAAAGGGGCATATATGTGAGCGGGCGTCGGAGGGGGGAAGGGGTGCCCCAAGAACCGGCCCTACGCCGAGGCGTGGAGGCCGTCGAACGCCATGGTGATGACGTCGTCGGCCAGGCGCTGCGGGGAGAGTGAGCCGCCCGGCTTGTACCACTCCACGATCGAGTTGATAGTCCCGAACAGGAGCCGGGTCACGGTGCGGGGATCGATGTCCTGGCGCAGCGTGCCTTCTTCACGGGCAGCCGAGATCAGCGCGGCCACCTTGTGGTCGAAGGCCCGACGCCGTTCCAGCGCATCGCGCTCAATGTCGGTGTTGCCGCGAAGACGCAGGAGCAGCGTGACGAACGGCAGCCGCTCCACCAGCACGGCGATGGTCTGTCGCAGGACAAATTCCAAACGCGCATCCGCCGCCCCCGTAACAGCCTCGGGCTGTTCCAGGATGGCCTCGAGCCCGCCCA
The DNA here is from genome assembly GCF_052115645.1 of Arthrobacter sp. 2MCAF14. Taxonomy (NCBI): domain Bacteria; kingdom Bacillati; phylum Actinomycetota; class Actinomycetes; order Micrococcales; family Micrococcaceae; genus Arthrobacter; species Arthrobacter sp. 2MCAF14. The sequence goes on from NZ_JBFRHB010000011.1 coordinate 74,574, forward strand.
ACGCATGCTCAAGGGCGAGCTTCAGGAGGTCGCCCTTGGAAGGCACGTGGTGGTAGATGGCCGACTTTGAGATCCCGAGGTTTTCGGCCAGAATGCCCATGGACGTGGCGTCGTAACCGTGGCGGTTGAAGACGTCGACGGCGATGAGCAGCACTGATTGCTGGTCGTATCCGGGGCGTCCCCGCTTGGTTACTGTCTCACTAGGCATGCTGGCCATTTTCTCATGAACGGTCGGTTGATTCGTGCACGCGCCCGGCCACGTTACCTCTTGGGTCGCATGTCGTAGACACGGCGCAGTTTGCCGTTGGAGCGCTCAAGTGAACCCGGCTCCACGACGTCCACAACGCACGAGGAACCCACGTGGATCTTGATCTGCTCGCGCAAGGCGTGTGCCGCCGTCGTGCCCGCCTCGACCGAAACGTTCTCGCGGCGCTCAATCTTGACCGTCAGCGAATCCATGCGCTTGCCCTCGGGGCGGGTGAGCTCGAGCTGGAAGTGCGGGCTGAGTTCGGGGATACGCAGGGCGATCTCCTCGATCTGTGAGGGGAAGAGGTTCACGCCGCGCAGGATGATCATGTCGTCGCTGCGTCCGGTGATGCGGCCCATTCGGCGGTGCGCGGGGCGGGCGGTGCCGGGCAGCAGGCGGGTGAGGTCCTTGGTGCGGTACCGGATGATCGGCAGCGCTTCCTTGGTGAGCGAGGTGAAGACGAGTTCGCCCGGTTCGCCGTCGGCCAGCACGGCACTTTCCCCGCGGGAGGGATCGAACGGATCGATGATCTCAGGGCGGAAGTGGTCTTCCCAGATGTGGCAGCCGTCCTGGGTCTCCACTGCCTCGCCCGCGACGCCCGGGCCCATGACCTCGGACAGCCCGTAGATGTCGCAGGCTTTGATGTTCATGGTGGTTTCGAGCTCGTGCCGCATTTCCTCGGTCCACGGTTCGGCTCCGAGCACCGCGTACTTGAGCGAGGTCGACGCCGGATCGACACCCATGTGGGCCATGGCGTCGGCGATCGTGAGCAGGTAAGTCGGCGTTGCCAAGATGGCGTCCGGCTTGAAGTCCTGGATCAGCTGGATCTGGCGCTCGGTCTGGCCGCCGGACATCGGGATGACCGTGCACCCCAAAGCTTCGGCACCCGCGTGGGCGCCAAGGCCGCCGGTGAAGAGGCCGTAGCCGTAGGCGTTGTGGACCTTCATGCCGGGGCGGACCCCGGATGCACGGAGCGAGCGGGCCACCAGGGTTGCCCAGTTGGCGAGGTCGTTTTTGGTGTACCCGACGACGGTCGGCCGGCCTGTGGTGCCGGAGCTCGCGTGGATGCGGGCTACTTCGTCCTGCGGCACGGCGAACATACCGAAGGGGTATTCCTGGCGGAGGTCTTCCTTGGTGGTGTACGGGAACTTGCCGAGATCGGACAGTTCGCGGAGATCGGAAGGGTGGACGCCGGCGTCGTCGAACTTGCGCTTGTACAGCGGGACGCGATCGTAGGCGTAGGCCACGGTGTGCTGGAGGCGGCTGAGCTGCAGGGCCTCGAGCTCGTCGCGGGAGATGGTTTCTTCGCGATCTAGCTGTGCGGTGTTGAGCGGTGCGTCGGGAGCGGCGACGGTGTTCTGTGTCATGGTCTTCCTACTTCTTGGAGATGGTGCGGCTGCGGCCACGGAACTCGGCGATGAGCTCGCCATAGCTGCTCGGATCATCGGGCGACCCGACGGCGGCAGCTTCGCTTGCGTCGGCCGCGAAGATTTGGATGTCGTACAGGCCGCTGCGCCCGTTGTTGGCGCGACGGTTCGCGACGGCGGTGATCACCTGGCCTTGATAGGCCGGCTTGAGGAAGTTGATGTCGACGCCGGCGGCGACAGTTATGGTGTCCGCTTCCGACGGCGACGGGTTTGCCGGGTTGCAGGCCAGGGCAAACGCTGAATCAGCGAAGGCGAAGATCATTCCGCCGTGGGCCATTCCGAAGCCGTTGAGCATTTCCTGCCGGAGCTTCATGCGGACGGTGGCGTGGCCGTCGTCGACCTTGAGCACCTCCAGGCCCATCCACTCAGAGGCGTAGTCGTTCTTGAGGATCTGGTGCTGCGCTGCGCCAGAAAGGGTGGTCTCAACCATGCGTCATTGCCTCCAGCTTTATTTACCGAATGTTCATTAGGTAATCCCAGTTTGCTTGAACTGTCAAGAGGTGACCGCTCGGCGGGACGGATCCGAACCACGAAAAACCCCGGCGTAGTAGCCTCGTGGCATGCCGCTTATCGAACTCCCCATCAGGACTCCGAGGCTTGTGCTTCGCAGATTTGAGGCCACCGACCTGGAGCGATTCCACGCCTACCAGTCACTGCCCGAGACTGCGCGATTCCTGCTCAGGCAGGAATTGACCCTTACGCAGTCCATGGAAGCGCTCGGCCGCTACGCCAACTTCACCTTCGAGCAAGAGGGCGACTGGGTGTGCCTCGCCATAGAGCGCGCGGACTCGCCGGGGCTGCTTGGCGAAGTGGTACTTAAATGGCTGCCGGGCACGGGACAGGCCGAAATCGGCTGGATCCTGGCTCCGGAAAGCCGAGGCCAGGGCTACGCCGCGGAGGCAGCCGAGGCCGTGCTCCGCCTGGGTTTTGAGACGCTCATGTTCCACCGGATCGACGCCAAGCTGGATGCCCTCAACAGGTCGTCGTCGGGATTGTGCGAGCGGCTTGGGATGCGCCGCGAAGCCGAGCTCGTGGACAACTGGCACTACAAGGGCCAATGGTCCACTGAAGTCATCTACGCCATGCTCGACTCCGAGTGGCGCGCGCGGACGTAGCATCCACTGCTTGGCGGACGCAGCCGCAGAGACGGGATTTTCGACGTGTTCCTCCTCGAACTGGGGGGACGGTCATGGTGCGGGCTCCAGTTCTTTCTCGGGTGCGATGGATGCGGTTGCCCGGGAGAGCAAGATGACGCCGGCCAATGCGGCCGTGCCGCCGAGGAGCGAGGCGACACCCGGGACTTCGCCGAGCAAAATCCACCCGAGCAGCAGGGACAGCACTGGTACGACGTACAGGAGCGAACCGCCCTCTGCCACGCTGGTCCGCGACAGCGAGACGTTCCAGAAACCGTAGCCCACCACCGTGCAAATCACCACGAGCACGGCCAATGCCAGCCAAGCGTTCCACGTGAACTCGGACGGCGTCACTGCGAACCGGGCGGTCGGCAGGGTTGCCACTCCGCCGATGAGGGATCCCCAGAAGACCACTTCGAGCGGAGGGACGCGTGCCAGCAGGGGCTGCTGGACGATGAGGAATGCCGACAGGAGAAGTGCGGCTGCCACGATGTACAAGGCGTCGCCATTGAAGCCGACGGCCGCGGAATCGCCGAGCGTAATGGCTACGACGCCTGTTACGGCAAGCAGCATCCCCCAGTAGCCCAGGCCCGACGTTCTCTCCCGCAACATCAGATGACCGAGGACGAACGCGAAGACGGGCGAGATGTTCAGCAGGAGACTCGCTGTTCCGGCCGGAACGGTCGTCTGCCCGAGGTTCAGGAGCAGGCCGAAGCCTGCATACCCCAGTAATCCCGCGACAAGCATCCTCGGAATGTCACGACCGCGCAGCGTAAGCCGCTGCCGCCGGACCAGCAGGACCAAGCCAAGCACGACGGCGGCACCCAAGTAGCGCAGCGGCGTCAGGTCCTGGGGGTTCATCACTTTGAGGGCCTCGCGGGTAGCCACGTATGTGGGCGCGGAAGACAGCACCATCAGCACATCTGGTCTTCGGTACCATCCGGTCACAATTGGGGCCTTCCCGGTGAAGTGGCCCTTTGCTTCAGGGCGGTTATTCAGGGAACTATTGCTCTCCCAGGCGATTTATTCGCACAGTACATGAATTAGATCGTTCGCGGAAGAAATAAAGATAAGGATTCAGCACCATGTCCGGCCGCCCATTACCCAGAGCGGGCGGGCACCTGGGTGGGACTGGACGGCTGGCCGTCCGCCGACTTCGGGCAGCAGAAATTCAAGACGTTCAAGAACGAGCAACTATTCTTTGAAAAGACCTTTGAGAAGCGCATTAGTCGGACATCGGCCTGACCAGGGGAAACGAGGACGAGCGACATGACGACTACCGCCAAGGACCACGAAGAGCGGCCCCGCGCCAAGACTGCCGGCGAACGGCAGCGGCACCCTACTGAAGTGCGGCGTCAACTGGTGGTTGATGCCGCACGGGACCTGATCGCGGACAAGGGGTTGTTCAATGTCCTGATCCGCGACATTTCAAAAGCCTGCGGAGTGTCACCCGGGACCATCACCTACCATTTCAAGAGTCTCGACGAAGTTCTGATGGAAGTAGTCAAGGCGGAAACCGCAGACTTCTACGTTCCGCTGCAGGAGAGCGCCAGAGGGTCCGGTGACCCTACTAAGGAACTGCTGTATTTCCTCGAGGGGATGTTCGGCTCCGACGCGAGTTCCCGTCGGCATTGGCTGATCTGGTTCGACTTCTGGTCCGCTGCGGCCAGGGACGAAGCCTACGGACGCTGGATGAGCGAACACTACGACGGCTGGCGCAGCGCCCTCCGCGAGATTACCGAGCGTGGTGTCAGCGAGGGATCCTTCATCTGCGACGATCCCCAAAGCTTCGCCATCGAAACAGCCGCCATGGTGGATGGGCTCGCCGTCCAATGCTATGCGCGGGGTTCATCCCTTCCGGTGGAAACATCGCGGAGCCTCCTTATCGCGTTCGTGAGGCGCGAGCTTCAGATCGGGTGAGTGGCGCGAGGAAATAGCGCCCGCGCGACGCCCGCCGCGACCTCCGCAGAGCCGCGCGCAGCCGGGTAAACCGGACTCACGCCGACATGCGCGAGAATAGCGGGTACCGCTGGTGTTAAGGTGGGCTGAGCATAAGAGACGGGGATCTTGAAGTGGGCGCATCGGGCGTTGCCGTAGTGATCGAGGATGACGATGACATCCGTGAGGTGGTCCATGCCGTCCTCGAGGCATCGGGCCTGGAGGTTTACGCGGCCGGGAACGGCGTCGATGGCGTGGATGCGGTCCGCCGTCACAACCCGGACGTGATCACCTTGGACCTTGGCCTGCCCGACATTGATGGGATCGAGGTCACCCGCCGCGTCCGCGAGTTCAGTGACGCCTACATCATCATGCTCACCGCCCGCGCGCGTGAAGTGGACACACTGCAAGGGCTGGCCGTCGGCGCCGACGACTTCGTCACCAAGCCCTTCCGCCCCCGCGAGCTTCTGGCCCGGGTTGAAACGCTCCTTCGCCGGCCGCGCGGCAGCAAGCTTTTGAGCGGTTCCGGAGGGGGCACGACGGCGGAGCTGCCGCCGGCCCTGGCGCTGAACGCACCAACCGCACCCACGCCCGTGCAGCCGGCGGCCGAGCCATCGGGGCTGGAACACAACGGCCTTTTCCTGGACGTGGCCACGCGGACAACCCGGGTGGGCACGGAAGAGGTGCAATTGACCCGCACCGAGTTCGACCTTCTTCAGGCCCTCATGGAGGCCGGACGCGTTGTCCGAAGCACCACTGGGCTTGCCCGCTGGCTCCATGCCAAGGAGTACGAAACCGGAGGCTATGTCAGCGAATCCGAAGAGCGCGCGATCCAGGTACACATCGCCAATCTGCGACGGAAGCTCGGCGATTCTGCGCAGTCGCCGCGTTGGGTCGAAACTGTGCGTGGCGTCGGTTACCGCCTAGCTGCAAAGACGTCGGAAAACTGACCCAATCTTAAGGGAACCTTTAACAAGGCTCTTTACGCTGAGAAAGTCAACTTCGGATTTTCACGGCTCAAAGGAGCACTGCATGAAAAAATTCGCCGCAACACTGCTCATGACGGGCCTGCTCGCTATTGGCGGGTTTGTTACTCCTGCCAATGCCGCCCCGAAGACCACGCACGACACCACGAGCACCACAGTAACGACGGTTACCACCGGCACTGTTGTGAACTACGCCCAGATCGGTTGGTGGCCCAACTGACTCGCACTAGATGCCGTTTAGACGCCTCATAACGGCATTAACTGCCAGCTACTTGGGTGGACGATAGAGCAATGCCAAACACCGCCCCGGGCTACCGCCCAGGGGCGGTGTTTTTTTGGGCGCCCCTTGGCTCCCGGTACAGATTTCCCCTTGTTTGCGGCCGCTGAGCCCCGGAATGACGCGACTCGTCGCGTCGTAAGCGCTTTCCCGATTCAAAGAAGGGGAAAACGGTACAAGCTCTCGGCGACGACGGCGCCCCTTAGCTCTCCGTGTCCAGCGGGAGCCGGACTGACACCGTGGTCCCCACGCCGAGGGTGGACTCGACATCGAGCCGGCCGGAATGGCGTTCCACAATGTCGTGGGCTATCGCCAGGCCAAGCCCGCTCCCGGGGATGGCCGCAGTGGAGGCGTTTGATGCGCGGAAGAACCGCGTGAACACTTGCTCGATTTCGGTTTCGGGGATCCCGACGCCGGTGTCCTCCACGCGCACCACCACGCTGGGAACCAAATCCGGGTCCGAGGTGATCCCGCTGCTCACGGCAACGTGGCCGCCGTCGGGCGTGAACTTGATTGCGTTGCTGATGATGTTGGCGAAGACTTGCTCGAGCTTGGCCTCGTCGGCCTGCACAGTCATGGTTCCGGGCGCATGCATCACGGTAAGGGACAGCGAACGGGAGTCGGCGAGCGGCTGCAAGGTCGAGACAACAAGCCTGAGCAAGGTGCCGACATTCACGCGGCTCAATTGAAGGTCGCCGGACGTGTCCTGGTGCGAAACGGTGAGCATGTCTTCGATCAGCCGTCGGAGCCGCTCGGCATTTCGTGAAATGACGTCGACCATCCTCCCGACACCCGCGGGAAGAGGTCCACCGGCGCCTGTGCGGATCATGTCGAGATAGGCAGTGATGGACGTCAGGGGAGTTCGAAGTTCGTGGTTCACCGTAGTGAGGAAGTCGGTCTTGGCCTGGTCGAGTTCCTGGAGCTTGTACATGACTTGCTGTTGCGCGCCGATCAGGTGGCTCTGCATCAAGCCGTACGCCAAGTTCCCCGAGACGTGCTGAATCAGGCCTATTTCGGCCCGGGTCCATTCCTGTGCCGTGTCCGGGCGGGCGATCCAGATGACGCCGAGAACGAGATCTCCCTCGCCTACCGGCACCACAACAGAGGCCGACGGCGCCCCCACACCACCCGGCGCGCCCGCACCGCCGGAGTCACCCGCGGGAGCCCGTTTCGGCAGCGGTTGCACCTCCGCTTCTGCCCACAACCGCTCCGCCAGTTCGAACGTGGCGATCTCGTCGGTGAGTTCGTCCGGCAGGACTCCCGGTACAAGTCCCGGAGCGTTCCACTCGGCACTCACCTGCGGCACCCGGGCGTCCGGGAAGGTGGTGAACCAGACATGCTCCGCGCCCAAGGCCTCGCCGATTCCATCCACCAGATGCCGGGCAATCAGCCCCGGATCAATGGTGGACCGGATCGCCGCGGACACTTTCCGCAGGCTCTCCCTCAGTGACTCGGCCTCCGAACGGCGGCGCGTCCGTTCGGCGGCACGGGCTATCAGTACCAGGGCCCGGTGCACCCGAAATCCGGGAGGCTGGCCCCGGTAGGTGAAATCAGCAATCGTCCACCCTTCCAGGGCAGCAACATCCAGCTCGTTCTCGGGATCCAGCAGGAGCAAAACCGGAACGCTGTTGCGGGGAAGGAACTCCCGGAGGTCGTTGTCCACCACCAGCACGTCGCTCGGTTCGCTTTCCAGCGCGGCCGCGAGCGAACCGGCGTCGTGCGCTGAACGAACCATGAACCCTGCCGCGGCGAGCGCCGCAACCGTCTCTGCGTGACGAACCGGGTCAGGGTCGGCCACCAAAGCCCGGTTTGGCACCGATGCATCGTTAGTCAAGCTGCGCTCCTACTGTTTCGGTTCGGCCCCCTGGGGAGAGCCTACTATCGAGAACGCTACTTGAGTCCTGCACCGGGCAGCAGATCGACGGCGCCGAGCGAGTCCGCGACGAAGGCATAGTCCCAAGCACGCTCGCGCCACTGCACGTATCGTCCCGAGGCTCCGCCGTGTCCGCCGTCCATCTCGATCTTCATCACGATGGGCGCCGTGCCGGTGGTCTCGGAGCGCAGTACCTGGACCCATTTGGCCGGCTCAACGTAGAACACGCGGGTGTCGTTGAAAGAGGTCACTGCTGCGATCTTCGGATAGGAGACGGCACGGATGTTCTCGTACGGGGTGTAGGACTTCATGTACTCGTACACCTCGGGATCAGTGATGGGGTTGCCCCATTCCTCCCACTCGAGTGCGGAGAGCGGCAGTTCCGGGTCGAGGATGGTGTTCAGCGCATCCACGAATGGCACGGCGGCCACGATCGCCGCGTACTTTTCCGGGGCAAGGTTCGCTATGGCGCCCATGAGCAGGCCGCCCGCGGAGCCACCCATGGCGGCGATCCGCCCCGGCGCCACCCAGCCGGAGGACGCGAGCCAGTCCGTTGCTGCGATGAAGTCCGTGAAAGTGTTTTTCTTGTTGAGCTTCTTGCCGTCGTCGTACCAGCGTCGGCCGAGCTCGCCGCCGCCGCGGATGTGCGCGATCACCATGACGATTCCGCGGTCGAGGAGGGACAAACGCGCAACGCCGAAGCCGGGATCCATGCTGACCTCGTACGAGCCATAGCCATAGACCAGGCCCGCGGCGCTTGAGTCTTGCGCAAGGGAGGCGTGCCGCAGCACGGACAGCGGCACGCGCGTGCCGTCGGCCGCCGTCGCCCATTCCCGGGTGGCCACGTAGTCGGACGCGGTGTACCCGCCCAGCACCGGGCTTTCCTTGCGCAGCAGCAGTTCGCCTTGCGGCAGCGCGGCGGTGGGCAGCACGAAGTCGTACACCCTCGACGGCGTGAAGAAAGACGTGTATCCGATGCGGATCACCGGGGCTTCGTAGTCCGAACCCGCCACCCCGGCCGTGTACAGCTCCTCGTCAAAAGCAGGTTCAACGGCGGCGCCCTGCGCCGAGGTTCCAAGCCCGGCGAGGGGCAGCACCTGCACGCGTTCGATCGTGTCCTGCCGTACGGCCACCACCAGATGCGTCGAGGTGACGCCCGCGCCGTTGACGCGAACGGCGTCGGAATGCTCGACGACGGTGCGCCAGTTCTGCTCGGCCAGCGGCTTGGCGAACTCGGCCGGGTCCGCGATGGACACCATCGAGTTGATGGCGTTCTTGTTGTGGGTCAGGAGTATGGTCTCAACCCCATCGAGCAGGAACGGCTCGGCCTCGTAGAGGATGTGTTCGTCGCGGGAAATCACGGTGGACAGGCCGGCGTCGAAGTCGTCAAAGCGCAGCAGGCGCGTCTCGCTGAATTCCGAGCAGCCGATGCCCAGCACGAGGTACCGCCGGTCGGAGGAGAGCTCGAATCCGAGCCACATGGCGACGTCGTCCTCCTGGTAGATGACCTCGTCCTCGCTGACCGGCGTGCCCAGGACGTGGGACTTCACCTGGTAGGGCCGCCAGGCGTCGTCCACCACGGTGTAGAAGATCCGGGTGCCGTCGGGGGAAAAGGCGACGCCGTAGAAGATGTTCTCGATGACGTCGGGCAGCAGTTCGCCCGTGCGCAGGTCCTTGATGCGGAGCGTGAACCGTTCCTCACCGGAATTGTCTACGGCGTAGGCGTAAAGGTTGCCGTCCAACGTCACGGCCGTGCCGCCAACGGAGAAGAACGGCTTGCCTTCCGCCTCGGCGTTTCCGTCCAGCAGGACTTCTTCGCCCTGGAGTTCGACGCCGGGTTCCACCGCCGGGGGCGTCCAGTCCGCTACGGAATTGCCCGAGTTCGCGGCCCGGACGCGGCAATGAATGCCGTACTCCTTGCCCTCAACGGAGCGGGTGTAGTACCACCAGTCGTCCTTGCGGCTGGGGACCGAGAGGTCGGTCTCCTGGGTGCGGCCCTTGATTTCCTGGAAGATGGCTTCGCGCAGCGGTTCCTGGTGTGCGGTCACGGCTTCCTGGTAGGCATTTTCGGCCTTCAAGTGCTCAATGACCTCGGAGGATTCCTTGTCCCGCAGCCATTCGTAGTTGTCCACGAAAACATCGCCGTGGTGCTCGCGGGTGTGCGGCACCTTCTTGGCAACGGGAGCCGTTGCGCTTTCGGCGTGGGATGGCTGGGCGGAACCGGAAGTCTGGGTCATGCTCTCAATATATAGAGCCTGACCGAGGCCGGCGCCCGCGTTCGCTGCGGGGGTAGCGGTGGGGGTAGCGGGGAGCGCTTAGCAGGTGACCTGACCGGTTTTGCTTGCGCCGGTCCAGATGTTGCTGGTGCCGGGGACCGGGTACTGGTTTTGGACGGTCCAGGAGTAAATAGTGCCGCGGTTGGGATTGCCGGTCGGGGTGTAGCTTGCGGTGCTTCCTTGGGTGCTGGTTGCAGTGAAGAGGACGTTTCCGCCGTTGGTTACGGTGAACACTCCAACGAACCGCGGATCCGGCAGCGCCCAAGAGGTGAGTTTGATTTTGGGCTTCGACCCGCTGCAGCTTGCAGTGACGGTCGCGCTCGACGCCAAGGTGGCGGAGGAGATGGGGAGGGCTGCGCTCGCGGACCCGTTGAACGCGGCCTGGGCGATGCCGGGAGCGAACACCAGTACCGCAGCCGCTGCCAGGACCGCGCCGACTCGCCCCAACGCAGGGGTCTGAGCGGCGTCGGCGGTGCTCCGGCTTCTACGCAAGGTCAGCGGCTTTCTGTCAGGCCCGGTGGTCCATCCCATTCTCACCGCTTTCATGCGGTAAAGGCAGCGGACCCGGTTCGGTTCTTTGAAGAGGATTTCATGCAGCGCGCCGCGCGGTGTGACCGCCCAGGGCTTTTTCCAGCTGTGGTTGGTGCTGGCGGACGAGTTCCCCGGCTTCAATCGCCGCGGTGTGATCGGTCGTGACCAAGGCGTGTTCGAGGCGGACGCAGTGCTGTTCCATCCGGAGCGCCCCTACCATCGAGGAGCTGGTTTTCAGGCTGAGCACCGCATCCATCGCGAGGTCGCTGTCGCCGGTGTTCAGTGCGTGGCTGATCTTGTCCACCCGCTGTGGCAGCAGCCTCGCGTACGCGGCGGCGAACTTCTCAGCGGCCTCCTTGCTCTTCATCTCCCTGGCCAGGCGCTTGAGGGGGCGGCGGTCAAAGGCCGGCAGGGCGGCGCCGGCGTCCACGGCGTCGTCGTCGCCTTCGGGCTTTTTCCGCCAGATGGAGACGAGCACCATGACCACCAGGGCAGCCGGAGCGCCGTACATCAGGACCTTCAGGACCACAGGGTCGCGAAGGGCCCGGATCGCGTTGCCGAGGTAGGGAACGGTGAACACCTGGCGGTCAACCTGGCCTCCTGCCAGGGTCGCTGTCCAGGGGTCGGCGCCGTTGTTGGCATCGCCCTTGGTACGGACGGTGGCAGTGCCTTGGTTGTTCACCGTCAAGTCGATGATCCGGTGGGTCTCCACCCGCTGGTCCTCCACCGGAATGTGGTAGGTGATGATGTCCCCGACCTTCAGCTCCCGGACCGCCACGGGAACGGTGACAACCACGTCTCCCGGGTTGATCAGCGGCGACATCGAGCCGGTGAGCATGGTGCTGGTCTGGTATCCGAGGACTCGGGGCCCGACGGCGAGGAACAGGAACGCGGCGACCGCGGCGACCATCGCCGTCGTCGTGATGACGCTGACCATGGCCCCGGCAACCCTCGACCCAATGCCCGAGTTCTTATCGGAGCCCGGTGTCGCCGGCGTGGTGGCTGTCCGGGAGACCCGTTGCGTGGGGCGGACCAGTGATGCGGTCATGGCTGGGTCTCCGTTCTTGTGGGAGGCCCTCCGCCGTCGTTTTTCAGGGGGGCTCGACGGCGGAGGGCTGGCTGGGGGTGGGGTGGTGTTACTGGGCGGCGGCGGTGCGCTGGGTGCCGGTGAAGGTGAAGGCGATGGTGCTGCTTTGGTTCTGCAGGGAGTTGTCGGCGGTGGCGGGCAGGGTCAGGGTGACGCGGAGGTCGTCAGTGTGTCCGGGAGCGATCGAGGTCAGGTTTGCCAGGGTGACGTTGGCGCCGATGACGGAGCGGGAAGCCAGGACGGACGTGATGGTGCCGCCGGTGCAGGCGTAGGTGTAGGCGGTGCCGGTGAGGGTTTCGGACCACGGGACGGAGCATTCGTCGACGGTCATCTGCAGGCCCATGGTCGGGTCGGTGTCCAGTTTGGAGCCCGGAGCCGTCGCCGCGGTGGTCAGGGTGATGGCGGAGAGGTTCTGGTTTCCGGTGGCGTTGCTCAGGGTGGCTACGCGCTGGACGGTGTCTCCGGGGACCAGGCCGGAGGCGGCGACGCTGAGGCGGTTCGTGGTGCCGGAGGCGCCCAGGGCGATGTTCACGATGCCGGAGGCGACGGTGTTGCTGGCGGAGGTGCTGGAGGTGAAGGCACCGTAGGTTCCCAGTCCTGCCACGCCGGCAGCAGTGCCGACCAGGGCCAGGGAAGCAATGACTTTGCCGGTGGTGGTTTTCAGGTTGAGACCCATGATCGTTTTCCGTTTCTTGAAGCCCGTGAGACCGGGACTTTGCTGTCCGATGACCTCTACTTTCCGGCAGGTTTTTTAGGAAGCCGCAAGGATCCCGCAAGCTTTTCTCGAAGATTAGTTAAATATTCAATCAAGATCTTTGCGAGTGTTGAGTGGCGGCTCAGTAACCGTGGGCGGCCACATATTCAGGCAGGGTGTCGTCCCGCAGAGCCGCGGCCACTTCTCCGATTCCCGCGTAATCCGGCACCACGATCGATTGTCCGTCCGGGGAGGTACCCGTGCCCGCAGTGGGCAGGGTGAAGAAGACGGAGGCTTTGGGGTCCACGGTGCGGAGTCCGTAGGCCAGGATGGCGACGGCTGCGGGGTCGTATCCCTGGTCCACAGTGAGGTAGTTGGCTGCAAATTGGACGAGTCCCAACACACCGGCAGGAGTCTGGACGCCCCCGGAAAGCTTGGCCAACAGGGCGCGGAGGAACGTCTGCTGGTCGCGGACGCGCTGGTAGTCTCCGTCCACGAACGAGTAGCGCTCGCGGACGAACTCCAGGGCCGCTTCTCCGTCCAAGTGGTTGACGCCGGCAACAAAGGTGTGATGGGTATCAAAGCTTGCGGTGAAGGGCAGTGTGACATTGACGTCGATCCCGCCGAGGCCGTCGGTCAGGACTTTGAAGCCCTCGAAGTCCAGCATCGCGGTGTGGTCTATGTGCGTGCCCAATAGCGTCTCGACGGTCCGGACCACCAGGGGGATGCCTCCCACCTCAAGGCTGGCGTTGATTTTGGATGCGCCATAGCCCGGGATGTCCACCCAGTTGTCGCGCATGATCGAAATACCGTAGGCCTTGTGCCGGTCTGCTGGGACGTGGATCAGCATCAGGCAATCCGAGCGTTGGTCCGATGATTGCCCCGTTGTGACGGTCTGGTTGTTCTGGTCCCTGGCGTTGGCACGGCTGTCGCTGCCAATCACCAGGATGTTCATGGGGGTCGCGGGAAGCTCCGGGATGGTAGGCGGGGCCGGTGCTGCAGCCGTTGGCGCAGGGGACTTGGTGGGGGATGGAGTACGGGTGACCGTTGCGCCCGCGGAGGCGCTTGAGGGCGACGATCCGGACGAGGTCTTGTTGGATCCGGCGATGACCGCGGCCAGAACCACCACGAGGGCCAGCAGAACTGCGAGTCCCGCCGCAAGCCACAGTCGCCGTCGTCCGTTCATGTCCGGAACGTATCACCCAGGTGAGTTAAAAACGCGCCAGGGAAGGCCTCATTTCGGCCACAATAATCGCCCGTATGCAGTCCCGGAGTCTCGACAAAATAACGTCCAGGTAGCACGATGAGAGATAAATCTCTCGCCTTCACATGGGCCGGCTTTGCCGTGTCCTTTCGGTTCCGCAATGGGGGGCTCTTAGCCCACGGAGCTGGACGTTATCCCTGCGAGCAAGGGAGGATCCTGCATGGCCCCAACGTCGTGGCGCCGCACCGCTTGCGGGGGACGGGCAGCAGCTGCGAGCTGAAGTTCATAGGGAATTTATAAGAAACCGAGTCACCGTCAAACGACGCCATGGTCTCCGGCGCCTCAAAATTTCCAGGCTAATAACAGCCGGTCAGCAAAGATTTTTCTAAGGAATGAGTCTTATGACTGCTCATCCAAAACCCCATCTATTGCCGCGCCTTCGAGCCCTCATGGTTTTGCTACTTGCCCTCGTGTTGCCGGTGGCCCTGAGTGGCACAGCAGCAGCGGACAGTGGCAAATCCGCAAGGACGTGGACTGTCCAGGTCGGCTCCGAATCATCGGACCAGGCCATCCAGGGAATGTCCTTCCTGCCGAAGAACATTTTCATCAATGCCGGGGACAAAGTCACCTGGGAGGCCAACGCGGCCGAAATCCATACGGTCACGTTCCTGGCCGCGGGGCAAACCATCGAGTCCACGCAACCTTTTGATCCTTTCAGCCCCTTGTATATATCCGCGCAGGGCGGCACGTCCTACGACGGGCACTCCTATTACAACTCCGGCGTGATGTCGAACGTCTCGAACAGTGGCTTCGCCGAAGTCAGTTCCTACACCTTGAAGTTCCCGGATACAGGCGATTTCACGTACTACTGCCTGGTGCACGGTGCGGCCCAGAAGGGCACGGTCCACGTGCGGGCCAAGGGTACGGACTACCCGTACACCCAGGAGCAATACAACAACCGGGTAGAGCGGGCTGAACGGGCCATCATCCGTGACGGTTACAAGCAATGGAGCGACGCCCGCGATCAGGCGGACAACCACACAGTGATTGCCGGGACCGACGACGGCGTCGCAATGGTCATGCGGTTCATCGAACCCAAAGTGGTCATTCACGTTGGCGAGAAAGTGAGCTTCGTGAACAACGGCATGGGCGAGCCGCACACGATCACCTTCGGTACCGAGCCGGCAAATCCGTTCCCGCCGCTCGGCGATCCAACGAATTACACGGGCGGACAGCTCAATTCGGGCATTTTGCCGCCGGGCGTGACATTCACGGTGACCTTCAACAAGGCTGGCGTGTACGACTACATCTGCGCACTCCACGATTACTTTGGAATGGTCGGCAAGGTGGTGGTGAAGGACTAAGCTGCTGATTTGGTAGTTTCTTGCATATCCGGGGCTGGTTTCCTGCATGGGCGCTACAAACACCCGGCTGGGAACCAAGCCCCGGTGTGCGGATGAGGGCGGACGCGACGGCGCGTGCCGCCGTCGTACGCGTTGTATTCTGTACGCTTAGCTGAATTAATAAGCACCCTTAGGAAATGAGTCTTTGCGCCATGTTGGACAGCCCTCATACGTACTCGAGTGCACTGGGCGCCCCCGGCTTTCTGGCCGGAACCTTCCTCTTTGACCCGCTTACGGGGAAAGCGGAATGGTCCGACGGGCTCTTCAATCTCCACGGCTACCAGCGAGGCGAAGTGGTGCCCACGCTCGAGCTGTTGATGTCGCACAAGCACCCGGAGGACAGGCCTCGGGCCATGGAGATCCTGGCTCAAGTATTTCGCGACGGCGGACACTTCTGCATCTACCACCGGATCATCGACGCGCAGGGACATGTCCGTCGCGTGCTGACGGCGGGGAACGCGCAACCGGGCCCGTCGGGGACCGTCGCGCTCGAGGGGACCACGGTCGACCTGACGTCCACGCTGCGGCGGGAAACCGAGCAAGCGGCGCGTGACGCCGTCGCGGGCGCCAATGCGACCCGGGGCGTCATCAATCAGGCACGCGGCATCCTGATGGGGCGGCTGCTCCTTAGCTCCGACGCAGCTTTCAAACTGCTTGTGAGTTGCAGCAGCATGACCAACGTCAAGGTCGCTGTCCTGGCCTCACACCTTGTTCGCGTGGCTGACACCGACGAGGGGCCGGAAGCCATGGACGGGTTCATTCGTGTTCTCCAGGCTTGCGACCAGGCGGCGGTGAAACGCGCGTTGGACCCGCAGTAAGAAGCCGGACAGCGCAGCCATCGCCTCTCGCCGGACGGCGTGGCAGTATGTTGTGAGTCAGGCTCGATGAGGGCGTCTCCGCGATAAGGAGCGACGGTCATGACCTACATCTACAACTTCGCCGATGTGCAAGCAGCCGACGTCGCCGTTGCCGGCGGCAAGGGCGTCGGGCTGGGCAACCTTGTTCGCGCCGGGCTTCCGGTCCCTCCAGGGTTCGTGCTGACCACCGCGGCGTATGAGGCCTTCGTGGATGCCAACGGAATTCAGGCGCGCATCCAGGAACTGGCGACGCTCCCGTCGGAGGCCGCGCCCCAGGATTACGAGGATGCCTCGGCCGCAATCCGGGACCTCTTCACTGGCGGCACCATGCCCGCGGCCATCGCATACGAGCTCGCCGCCGCTTATGAACGCCTCCGCGACGACGGCGACGGCGGCGGCGGCCGCGACGGCGGCTCTCGCGGCGGCGACGGCCGCGACGACGGCGCGCCCGTGGCGGTGCGCTCGTCCGCCACTGCCGAGGACCTCACCTCGGCCAGCTTCGCCGGGCAACAGGAAACCTACCTCAACGTCCGCGGCGCGGAAGCGTTGGATGCCGCCGTCGTCGATTGCTGGTCTTCCTTATGGACGGCGCGGGCCATGGCCTACCGGAACCGGGAAGGCATCGCACCGGGCGATGTACGCCTCGCGGTAGTGGTCCAGCGGATGGTCGAGGCCGAGGCGGCCGGGGTCATGTTCACGGCCAATCCGGCCAACGGGCGCCGCGACCAGATCGTCATCAGTGCCGCGTGGGGACTGGGGGAGTCCGTGGTCAGTGGAACAGTCACCACGGATGACCTTGTGGTCGAAGCGGGAACCGGCCGCGTGCTTTCGCGCCGGACGGCCGACAAGGAAGTCATGACTGTGTACGCGGACGGCGCTGAGGACCGCGGCGCCGCGCACCAGGCCGCGGACGGCGCCGCGCGCCAAGGAGGCACTACGGAGCAGCCGGTCCCGGCGACGCTTCGCAACCAGGCCGTGCTCGACGACGGAGCTGCCGCCGCGCTGGCCCGCTATGGAACACGGATTTCGGACTACTTCGGAACTCCGCAGGACATCGAATGGGCGCGGGCCGACGGCAATTTCTTCATGCTGCAGTCCAGGCCCATAACGGCCCTGCCTGAACCCGTAGCTGACACCCCGGACACCTGGCCGTTGCCCTACCCGAAGGGGCTCTACTTCCGGGCGAGCATCGTGGAACAGCTGCCGGACCCGCTCTCGCCGCTGTTCGCCGACCTCATTGACGGCTCGGTGACCCGTTCGCTCAAGACTCTGATGAACGAAGCCGTCGGGAGTGACGTGGTCAGGGATGGCGACGTCGGACTGCCCACCATCAACGGGTACGCCTACTACTACTACCGCTCCTCAGCAATGTGGCGGGTGATGGGCAAGGCGCCGGGGGCCATGCTCGCCTTGGCTCAGGGCAAGGCGCACATGGGCATGACCGGCTGGCGTGAATTCTCGCATCCGCGCTACAAGGAAGTGCTCAAAGACTGGTCGGCGAAGTCCGCGGCGGAGCTTTCAGGAGAAGAGTTGCTTGAGGGTGTCCGGACGTTGCTGGACGCCGGAACCGTGTACTACACCGCCGTGGAGTCAGTCATTCCGATCGCCGCGACGAGCGAAATCTCCTTCCGGGCGTTCTACGACAAACTCATCCGGCGCGCTGGAGATCCTCCGGCCGAGACATTCCTCCTCGGCTACGACAGTGAACCGATCCGTGCGGAGAAATCGTTGTACGACCTCGCGGCCTGGGCCCGGGAAGTTGAGGGGCTGGCCCCGGCGATCCTCCATCAAGCGACGGCGGCACTGGCCGAGTCGCAGCGTAGCTGGCTCCCGCCTGCCGGCATGGACCCGGCCCTCTGGCAGCAGTGGCATCCACGTTTCCAGGCCCACCTCGATCGCTTCGGCCATGCGGTCTACAACCTGGACTTCGCCAGCCCGGTACCGGCGGACGATCCTTCGCCGCTGTTGGATACAGTGAAGTTCTACCTGCGTGGACAAGGCAACGACCCGCATGAGCGCCAGCGGCTCTCGGCCGCCCGGCGGGAGGACCAAACCGAGCGGGTGCTCGCCCGGCTCGGACAGACCCGTCTCGGGCGGAGTCGCAAGGCGCCGTTCATCCGGCTGCTCCGGTGGGCGCAGAAGTCCGCACCGATACGCGAAGATGCCCTGGCCGACGTCGGGCTTGCCTGGCCGCTGATCCGGCGGATGCTGCTCGAACTCGGACAACGGCTGGTGTACTCCGGCGTCATCACCCGCCCCGCCGACGTGTTCTGGCTGCGCCAGCAGGAGCTGCAAAGCGCCGTCGAGTTCGGCCTCACCGCGCCGCAGCCGCTGGGCACGGCGGAACCGCTTGCACCGGTGGCGGTGGCAATTACGGGGGCTGTGCGCCCCGTCCGTGCCGACGTCGTCGAGGAACGCAAGATGCTTTGGCGGGGCCAGGCCAAGGCCGCCGCGCCGCAACTGCTGCCGGAGACCCGTTGGATGAAGCGCACTTTCGAATCAATGATGCCGGCACGCTCCCAGGACCAGCCGGGCGATGTCATCAAGGGGGTCGGCGCCAGTGCGGGCAGGGTTAGTGCTCCTGCGCGCGTCCTGGGCGGGCCTCAGGATTTCGGCCAGATGGCGCCCGGTGAGGTTCTGGTTGCCCGTATCACTACTCCCGCATGGACCTCGTTGTTCGCGATGGCGTCCGCCGTGGTCACCGACGTCGGCGGCCCGTTGAGCCACAGTTCGATTGTGGCCCGCGAATACGGCATCCCCGCAGTGCTCGGCACCGGAGTCGCCACCCAGCGGCTCACGAGCGGCCAACAAATCACCGTCGACGGCGACGCCGGCACCGTGACCGTCGAGCACCCACCCGCCTAGCGTTGCGCCCCCACCGACGCCCGCTCACATATGTGGGGCTTTCGGCGGACGCTCGCTCACTTGTGTGGGGTTTTGGGCGGACGCTCGCTCACTTGATCTGAGCGAGGGTTACGCCCAACCGCCATATATCTGAGCGAGGGTTACGCCCAAGGGCCATATATGTGAGCCGGCGTCCTGGGGCGATGTGCCGCGGGCCGGTTCGTCGGGGCCCGACGGCGGCAGTCCCGTTGCACTGTTTTCTGACCTTCGCAGTGTCCCCCCAACGCTCGCTCACATTTGGGGTGTTTTCGGCGGACGCTCGCTCAGATGATGTGAGCGAGCGTCCTGAAATTTGGCCATATATGTGAGCGAGCGTCCTGGGATCTGGCCATATATGTGAGCCGGCGTCCTGGGAGGGCCCGACGGCGGCGGGGCAGTCGCGCTGTTTTCCCACCTTTGGTCGCGCGCCAAGATCGCAAGGTCTGCCTAGGTTTAACCCAAGAAATGCGCAGGATCGCGAGTCTTGGCACAGGTTGTCCCAAGGACTGCTCCACGGGGTATTGGGCGTTGCTAAGTTGCTTGTGGGCCGGTGCTGGACCAGCCCGTATCTCCCAACTCGCTCAGGAGTTTCACATGTTTGCTTTCTTCTCCAATGCCGCTTCGCGCATCCGTCGTAGCGAAAAGGGCGCCACCGCCGTCGAATACGGCATCATGGTTGCCCTCATTGCTGTCGTCATCATCGTCGCCGTCACGGCACTGGGTGGGACGGTCAAGAACACCTTCTCCCAGGTCCAATGCTCAGTTTCCGGCAAAACGTGGAACACCACCACCAACGTTTGCGGCTAGTAGCTTCGCGTCCTGCCCTACCGTTCGCACCAGACAACAAGGAGCATCAATGCTTTCCGCTTTCCTAAAGTCCGCGTCTCACGTGCGGCGCGACGAAAGAGGTGCCACCGCCGTCGAATATGGCATCATGGTCGCCCTCATCGCAGTGGTGATCATCGCCGCTGTGACCCTGCTGGGTGGGACAGTTCATGACACCTTCACCCAAGCCCAGTGTTCCATAGCTGGTAAAACCACCTTCAGTGCAGGATCAGGCCCCGGTCAAGCCACCTGCCCCTAGGAGGCGCTCGGCACGGTGCCTTGGTGGCAACACCAGCACACCAAGCAAATCCCGAGTGGCGGCGGCATTCAGGCGGCCGCCACTCTGCTTGACTCGAACCATCCGTTCTCTGGGAGGGCAACATCATGCCGAGGGCTTCAGAGCGCGGTGCCGTGGCGGTCGAGTTCGCCATCCTCGCACCCGTCTTGATCATGTTGCTCCTGGGAATCATGGAATTCGGCAGGGCCTACAACGTGCAGGTATCGCTCTCGAATGCAGCCCGCGAAGGAGTTCGCGTCATGGCAATCTCTAATGACCAAACCGCCGCCAAGACAGCGGCGAAGAACGCTGCCGTGTCGTTGAATCCACAGCTGGCAGACACGAACTTCACTTTCAGTCCGGCGAGCTGTACCTCCGGCGCCCAGATGTCCGTGACCATCAAATACACCCTCAGCACGCTCACGGGATTCGCGGGGCCTTTCCCCATGCAAGGAGTAGGAGTCATGGTATGCGGCGGCTGATGATCCCTAACAACAACAACGACGGCGAACGCGGTGCGATTGCCGTTCTCGTCGCTCTCTTGTTGGTGGTGCTGCTCGGGTTCGCCGCCCTCGCCGTGGATGCAGGAATGCTGTATTCAGAACGGGCGCAAGTTCAGAACGGATCCGACGCCGCCGCCCTCGCGGTGGCGCAGAAATGCGCCGCGAGTACGAGCGATCCGAATTGCTCCACCACGTCCCCAATCGCCAGCGACATCGCAAACAAGAACGCAAACGATGGCCTGAACAACATCAAGTCGATCAATCTGGATCTGACAAACCGGAAGGTCACCGTGACCGCCGGGGCCCAGCAGGCTGGCGGCGCGCCGAATGCCGTTTCACTCCTCTTCGCCCGCGTCCTGGGCATGAACAGCACGAATGTCTTGACCACGTCCAGTGTTCAGTGGGGCAGCCCATCGGCCGGTACCACTCCGTTCCCACTTGCATATTCCATCTGCCAAGTGCAGGGATACATCGGCGGGGCACTCCAGCTACTTCAGGATCACGGCTCCGGTGCCAATCCGAGCTGCAATTACGGTCCATCCGGCGCCGCCGTGCCTGGAGGGTTCGGCTGGCTCGCCCAGGATGCCGGGTTGTGTGGCAGCACGATCAACCTCGCCACCAGCGAAGCCGGCAGCTCCCAGGGAAACAGTTCGCCGGGTAATTGCGCAGCCACCCTCCAAAAGTGGGGCGACACGATCACCGCTGGACGGGATGTCATCGTTCTGCTCCCTGTCTTCGACGTTGCAACGGGCACAGGAGCCGGGGCTATCTACCATCTCGTGTCCTTCGCCGCATTCAAAGTGACGGGGTGGAAGTTCAGCGGCGGCAACAACAGCCTTCCGGACAGTTTCCACAACACGAGTGCCTATGTGTCTTCAGCTCTTTCCTGCACCGGAGGCTGCCGCGGAATCATCGGGAGTTTCGTCAAGTACGTATCGCTGGCGGATGGCTACTCGCTGGGGCCCGTGGACGCCTACGGGCCACCAATGTCCGCCTCACCAACTAGTTTCCATCCGTTCTTCGAGCACAGGAGTAGTAAGTGAAGTCACGCTTGTTGGCCGGATCGGCAGCGGCACTGCTGGCCGTCGTCGGGGTGATTCTCGTATTCTCCTACGCTCAAGGAGCGGATCAACGGGCAGTCCAGAATCTGGCGCCTGTTGACGTGCTGGTGGTCAAGGCGGCCATTCCTGCCGGCACCTCTGTGGACGCCATGAAGGATTCCTTGGTTACCCAGCAACTCCCGCAATCGGCGGTACCCCAGTCGGCCCTACACACTCTGGCGGACTCCACTGGCAAGGTTGCCGCCGTCGACCTCATCCCTGGCGAGACCCTGGTAGCCGAGCGTTTGGTGGCCCCGGATGCACTCAAGACTCCTGGAGACGTCAAGGTGCCCGCAGGGCTCCAGGAGGTCTCATTTCAACTGGAACCCCAGCGGGTAGTCGGGGGACTGCTGGTTCCTGGCGACCACATTGGAATATTCATCTCCATGTCGAGCGACAAGCCAACTACCGAATTGGCGATACACAAGGTTCTTGTGACGACGGTCCAACGCGCCCCCCAAACAGCAGCGAGTGCACAAGCGACGCCGAATCCCACGTCCGGTGCTGCCGGCTCCAAGGACAGCGCACTTCCCACGGGAGCCCTCCTGCTGACCGTTGCCGTGAGCGATGTGGACGCATCCAAGATCGTCTTCGCCGCCGAGTTCGAAAAGATCTGGCTCAGCAAAGAGCCGTTGGATGCCAAAGACAGTGGCCCCACCGTCATGCAGCAGAGCGGGGTCTACAAATGAGCCGCTTTGTCCTGATAACCCCGAACACCGACTTTGACCAACGTTTACGCCAAGCTGTCGCGGGCGGCCTGCCGGGGAGCGTGCAGACCTTCTTCACGAGCATTTTGCCGGCTGATCCAGCAGAACTGTTCGGCGCGCTCAACCAGGAACAACTCGAAGTGCTGATTCTGGGACCCGACGTGCCCGTGGAAGATGCCCTGCGCCTGGCCACCGTCTTCGATGTGCAGTTGCCGGAACTGAGCGTCATCCTTGTCAGTGAACTGGATCCTGCGTTTGTCCTCCAAGCCATGCGGTCCGGTATCCGCGACATCATGAGCCCGGACGCAGACCTGGCTCAGATACGGGTCATGCTTGAGCGCGCGTGCCAGTCTTTCGCGAGCCGGCAGCGCACTGGGGAACCCAAGCAATCCGGCTCCCCGAAGGGCCTGGTGATCGGCGTCTTTTCCCCCAAAGGCGGCGTGGGCAAGACGACCATCGCCACGAACATCGCAGTGGGGTTGGGCAAGATCGCGCCGATGAGCGTGGTGATCGTGGATCTGGACCTGCAATTCGGTGACGTCGCCTCCGGGCTCTACCTCAATCCGGAGCATACTGTCACCGATGCCGTTACTCCCTCGGCCAGCCAGGATTCCCTGGTGCTCAAGGCATTTCTCACTGTTCACCCGGCAAGCATCTATGCATTGTGCGCACCGAAGGACCCCGTCGAAGCAGACGAGATCTCTCCGGAACAAGTCGGCAGGCTCCTCGAACAGCTCGCACAAGAGTTCCAATATGTGGTTGTTGACACGGCACCCGGACTGCCCGAAATCGGGCTAGCTGCCCTCGAGCAATGCTCGGACGCTGTCTGGGTGACCGGCATGGACGTTCCAAGTGTCCGTGGCCTCCGTTCCGGCCTGGACATTCTCCGCAGGCTGAACATCCTGCCGGAAACGCGGCATGTGGTGCTCAACATGGCTGATTCCAAGTCGGGGCTATCGGTGCAGGACGTCGAGTCCACCGTAGGCGCCCCGGTTGACGTGAGCATCCCTCGATCGAAGGCCGTAGCGTTCTCCACCAACCGTGGCATTCCCGTGCTCCAGGACGCAGTGAAGGATCCGGCCGTCAAGGGACTCAAGCAACTTGTCGAGCGCTTCAATCCCGCGTGGCGTGCCACGGCACAGCGCAAACTGCACAGAAGGGTGGTGGTCTAATGAAGCTGTCTGAACGCCTGCATGCAGTCGAGGACAAGGTCGAAAGGTCCTCCGGCCAAGGGGTGGATCTTGGTCCGAGCCCTCTCTTTACGCCTAAACCGACATTCGCCGAGTCCGCGCAGCAAGTCATGCCGCATCCCATGGCGAAGTCCGGCAGTGCCGTAAAACCCCACACTTCAGTCAAGCTGTCTGACGTACCGGAGTCGCCGAAGCTCAGGGCCCAGCAGCCGGTGGACGCCTTTGCTGCCCTCAAGCAGCGCGCCGCCACGGCGTTGTTCGAGCGACTGGGGGCGAGGTTCAACGATTCGAGCGTCAGCGAACGTGAGTTGCGGTCGACTGCCCGGGAAGAACTCATCCGGATCATCGACGCCGAACAGGTCCCGCTGTCCGCGGACGAGCGCAGCAGGCTCGTGGCGGACGTAGCGGATGACGTCCTTGGCTATGGGCCGCTCCAACGCTTGCTGGACGATCCAGAGGTCACTGAAATCATGGTCAACCGAATGGACCAGATCTACGTCGAACGAAAAGGCAAGCTGACCCTCACGGACTCCGGATTCAGCTCCGAGGACCATCTCCGGAGGGTCATTGAACGCATCGTTTCAAAGGTGGGGCGCAGGATCGATGAGTCGTCCCCGCTCGTTGACGCGCGACTTGAGGACGGCTCCCGAGTCAATGCCGTGATCCCTCCGCTTGCGGTGGGAGGCTCGTCGCTGACCATCCGAAAATTCAGCAAGATACCGTTGACCATCAGGAACCTGATTGATTTCGGAACGCTCACGCCCGAGATGGCTGAGCTCCTCAATGCTTGCGTCAAGGCGAAGCTGAACATCATCGTTTCCGGAGGTACTGGAACCGGCAAGACGACACTGTTGAATGTCCTCTCGTCGTTCATCCCGGAAGACAACCGCATTGTCACCATTGAGGATGCCGTAGAACTCCAGATCCAGCAGCAACACGTCGTAAGGCTTGAGAGCCGGCCACCGAATACCGAGGGAAAGGGGGCCGTGACCATCAGGGAGTTGCTCAGGAACTCGCTTCGTATGCGCCCGGACAGGATCGTCGTCGGCGAGGTCCGCGGTGGAGAGTCCCTCGACATGCTGCAGGCCATGAACACCGGTCACGACGGCTCCCTCTCCACGGTGCACTCAAATTCTCCTCGCGACGCCGTTGCACGCCTCGAAACCCTGGTGCTCATGGCAGGCATGGACCTGCCATTGCGGGCAATCCGCGAGCAAATAGCGTCCGCCGTGAACCTCATCATCCAGATCTCCCGGTTGCGGGACGGAACTCGCCGCATCACGCACGTGACTGAGGTCCAAGGCATGGAAGGCGACATTGTCACCCTCCAGGATGCATTCGTTTTCGACTACTCGGCAGGCGTCGACGCCCACGGGAGATTTCTTGGAAAGCCCGTCCCAACGGGAATCCGTCCGCGCTTCATCGACCGCTTCGATGACTTGGGCATTCATGTATCTCCTGGGGTCTTTGCCGCTCCCCTGGCAACCGCAGCAGCAGCAAGGACGTGAACGGAACATGATCCTTTTGACCGGAACGGCCTTGATGCTGTCAGCCATCCTGCTCTTCGGGGTCGCCGTGATCTTGCCGAAAACTCCCGAAGTTCCATTCGATCGAAGGCGGCCCTACCACGTAGGCGCGGGCTCGCAGCTGACGCGTATTGCAGGTTCTGCCGCCGACGTCGTCCATGGGGTCCTGACCAGGCGCAACGTCCGGCTCTTCAACCGCGAACAACTGGAGAATGCCGGGCTGCGAATGAGCCAGGCGGATTTCTTCATCCTCGTGATTGCCGGTGCATTCGTGGGCGCCTTGATCGGGCTGGTCATCGGCGGCCCGTTGGTGGCTTTTCTGTTCTTTATCCCGGCGCCCTTCGTGGCACGGCTCTTTTTGAATTCTCTGGCCGGTAAAAGGCGCGCGAAGTTCGATGGCCAGCTTGGGGACACCCTCCAACTACTGTCTGGTGGCTTGCGGGCCGGGCACAGCATACTTCGTGCCATCGACGCTGCGGCCAATGAATCGGCCAGCCCCACGTCCGAGGAAATGCGCCGGGTCATTACCGAGACGAGTCTTGGCCGCGATCTTGAGGAATCGCTTACCGATACGGCGGAGCGAATGCAGAGCGAGGACTTTGTGTGGATAGCGCAGGCCATCCAAATCAACCGTGAGGTGGGCGGAAACCTTGCGGAGGTCTTGGACCAGGTCAACGAGACCATACGCGAACGCAGCGAGATCAAGGGACACATCAAGTCCTTGGCCGCAGAGGGAAAATTCTCGGGATACATACTGATGGCGCTTCCCTTTGGCATCGTGGCCATGCTCTTGGTCGTCAACCCCGGCTACATGAACGTGATGTTCACCCATCCGCTCGGTTGGGGAATGATTGGGTTGTCGTTCATTCTCATGACCATCGGCGGTCTGTGGATGCGCAAGATCATCGACCTGAAGTTTTGAGGTGACGCGTGAATCCCTCTCTCCTTTTCGCCCTGCTGCTGGTTCCCCTGCCTATCGCCTACCTCGTTTGGTCATTCCTGTCGGTTGACCGGCAAGCCCAACGTGCCGTCCGGGTGCTCTTGACTCGGGGTCAAGACATTGCCGAGACCGGTCCACAAAATCGTGGTGGTGCACTCGAGCTCATTGGGTACCGCCTGACTCCCGTCAGCTACGTCCAGAAGCTGGATCGGTTGCTCTCGTTGGCTGGCCGTCCCCCGTCGCTCCCTTTGGGGCGCGTCCTCGCAGCCAAACCCCTGCTCGGATTGTTCGGCGCACTTTTTGGGTTTTTGATCAGTGCTAACAGCTCGAGCGGATTACTTAAGCTCGTGGGGATATTTGTTGTACTGCTTGGATATTTTATCCCGGACCTAATGCTTTACAGCAAAGGACAAGAGCGTCAAAAGGCCTTGCAATTGGAACTCGCAAATACCATGGACCAAATGCTGATATCGGTCGAGGCGGGGCTCGGGTTTGAAGGAGCCATGGCCCGAGCAGGCGAAAATGGGAAGGGGCCCCTGGCCGAGGAGTTGGTGCGGACTTTGCAAGACATGCAGGTTGGACGGAGCCGTCGCGAGTCCTATCTGGCGTTGGCCGAACGTACCAACGTTCCGGAGCTTCGAAGCTTCGTGCAGGCCGTGATTCAGGCAGACACTTACGGCATTGCCATCAGTCGGGTCCTCAGGGTCCAGGCGAAGGTGATGCGGGTCAAGCGCCGCCAACGTGCCGAAGAGAAGGCGATGAAGCTTCCGGTGATGGTTCTCTTCCCGCTTCTCTTCTTTATCTTTCCCGTGCTGTTCATCGCCATCCTGGGGCCGGCTGTCATCAACGCCATAGCCACCTTCAGCGGAGGCTAAGCGCAATATCGCATTCTCTGAATTGGGCGCAGACGATGAAACCGGGTAAGTCAAGAAAGGCCTAAGATTTCCTTAAGATAGCCATAAGTTCGGTTTTTCCGGAATTCAGAAAGTAGCATTGGGCTATGTTCAGTTCAGGTTCCAGCGACGTCAACGAGGATTCAGATCCGAGCCATCCGGGCTCGGTCGACGACTCCAATGGGCTGCCCGTCGTCCCGCTTGCCGAACATCCCATACTGGACCTCGCGGAGTTCCAACTCTTGGAAGATCAAGTGGACAATCCGCTGGTCGCACGCACGTTTGCCGGTGACTTCGCAAAACTCTGGGCCAAGCGATACGAAATCCTCGCGACCGCCGTCGAGCGCGGCGACGTGGCCGCGGCCCTGAACGCGGTCCTAAGCCTCAGGACCTCTTCCATCATGGTTGGCGGTGTTCGCCTTGCGATACTTGCAGCGCAACTGGAGGAACGCATTCGAAAACGTGAATTGTGTGAGGCCCGGCCCCTGCTCAAGGAACTTGCTGAATGCGGGCACCTGACTGTCCAGGAACTAAAGGACAGCTACGTCCTCCGGAATGATTGACGCCGGCTCGCTTAGTCCGATCTTTTCGGCGTCAGCCGATACCCGACTCCCCGGACGGTCTGTAGAAAGCGTGGCGATTGTGGATCCTCGCGGAGCTTTCGGCGTAGGTTCCCGATGTGGGTCTCAACGGCGCGTTCGTCGGCGTCGCTGATGTACGCATCGTCGTCGTAGTAGTCACCGCGGGCAGCCCGCACGAGATCGGCGCGCGTCCGCACCTCGCCTTTGGCCCGAAGCAGGTCAAAGAGGAGATCGAATTCGCTTCTCGTCAACGTCAGTGCCGAACCTTGAAGCGTCACCGTGCGTGATTTGTAGTTCAGGGCCAGGCCATTGTGCTTGATCACCGCTTGGTCGGCTTCGGCTGAGCGGGCGGCGGCGTAAGCACCCCCGTCAAAACGGGCTGAACCGCCGTCGGGACCGGCTAAACGGTCCGAACCCCCGCGACCCTCCTCCGGCAACGCAAGCCTGCCTTCCGCGCGTGGCCGCCGCATCATGGCAGTGACCCGGGCCCTCAACTCGCGCGGTAGAAACGGCTTCTTGACGTAGTCGTCCGCGCCGGTGAGGAAAGCCGTCAACGTGTCGGGCTCGTCGCGCCTGGCCGTCAGCATCACGACATATGCGTCGCTGAATTGCCGAATTCGCCGCAGGACCTCATGGCCGTCCATATCCGGAAGCCCGACGTCGAGCGTCACCACGGAGGCGTGGTGATCCCTTACAACTTCGACGCCTTCGCGTCCGGTGGCGGCAGAATGCACCACAAATCCAGCTTCTTTGAGGATGGCGTCAACCAGATTTCGCACATCTTCGTCATCCTCAATGACTACAGCTACCCCAGGCTCGCTCATTGGACATCCTTGTGGGCGCACATCGCCGCACAGCCCAGCGCAATGCGGTAAATGCCACCCAAATACTCACGATACAAGCATTAAAGCCATCTGGCATCTAATATGTGGATTAAGCGCTGCTCCGAACTTCCAGTTGGATCGTTCGGACCATCGTATTGTGGTTCCTTGGGGGGGAATAGTGGACTCCGGGCGGTTCCTTCGGGAATCGCGTGGAGCAGTAAATGCTCGCGAATCTCCAAGGAAGGGTCTCGACTTTGAGTGAGCAGCCATTTTTCCGCGCGGCCGCCCGTTTCTTCAGAAAACTCACGCCTCGCGCCCGGCTGGCTGTCTGTGAATTGCCACTAACGCTCATCATCGCGGGCTTGGCAATCGCGGCACCTACTGTTTGGCCAGGGTTAACCCAAAATTGGTTGTTCGTTACCGGAGTCCTTCTCCACGGCGTCCTGTTCCTGGGATGCCTGCTGGTCCCTTGGGAGAGATTGGCGCCGAGCGCAAGCCTTGCGATCCCCATTTTGGATTTTGTTGCCCTCTGGTTCACGCGAAACGGCGCTTTCAGCGCGATACCTGGCCTCATCACATTGGCTATCTTTCCCGTGATCTGGTTGTCTGCCTCGGGCATGCTTTCCAAGACAAGCCTGATCCTCAGCTTTGTTGGTCCTTTCTTCATTGCGTTTCCGCCGGTGGTTTCGCACTTGCCACGTCCCACCCCATCGGACATTTCTTCGGTGCTGCTTTTGCCCCTCATGATGTTCGCAATGGCAGTTTCCATTCGCTTGGCTGGCTCCAATGCTCGGCTCCAACAACGGCGGGTAAAACAGCGGGATCAGGTCCTGCGGCAATTGTTGGCCGCCAGCCGGGAGCGGGAGACGCTGCTCAAGACAATCCTGGACACGATCGACGTCGGGATTGTCGCCGTCGATTCGAAGGGCGAAACCCTCCTTATCAACAACCAGCAAAAGGCATTCCTACAGATGGCAATGCCGGCGGAAGGCTCGCCAGGGCCCGCGGAACAGGACCGGCTGGTTTTCGGCCAGGACCGGCGGACGCCGCTTCCCCCGGAAAAGGGCCCTACTCGGAGGGCAGTTCAAGGGGAAACATTTTCCGACTATCTCCTCTGGTTCGGTGCCGGTACCGGCCAACGGGCCATCTCTACCGCGGCGCGGGGTATGAAAAGCGAGCTCGACGACGGATTTGCTGGTGCGGTGATCGTTTTCAAGGACGTGACGGATGTTGTCGATGCACTCGCGGCCAAGGACGAATTGGTTGCCAACGTTTCGCACGAATTCGGTTCGCCCCTGACATCGATCTTGGGCAACATCGATCTTGTGCTACGCGGAGCCGAAGAGCTCCAGCCGGATACAAGGCGTGGCTTGGAAGTCGCGGAGCGCAATGCCGAGCGGCTTCGCGCCCTCGTTGAAGACCTCCTTATGTCCGCCGTCGCCGTGGAGAGCGTGCATCCACGGCGCACCGATTTGGCAGGCCTGGTGGAGAACAGTTTGGTTTCTGCACAGGCGCAGGCCGACGCCGCCCATGTAGGCCTTGTCGCCGACGTACCAGCACCACTATGGGCAAACGCCGACCCCTTGAGACTGGGACAGGCCCTGGACAATCTGGTATCCAATGCCATCAAGTATTCCCCCGGTGGCGGACTAGTGACGATAAGGGCGGAGCGGAACGACGGCTGGGTCCAGCTTGAAGTGCAGGACACCGGAATGGGCATGACCACGGACGAGTCAACCAGGATTTTCACCCGGTTCTTCCGGACGAATGCTGCCCGTCAGGCCCGGATTCCAGGCGTGGGCCTCGGCTTGTCTATCACCAAGTCCATCGTGGAACGACATGGAGGCAGCATCTCCTGCAGTAGCGAGCCCGGCAGTGGAAGTACCTTCACTGTGGCGCTGCCAGCTGGTCCGCCCCAGGATCCTTCACGGACAGACGCGCCGGCACTGCATTAAGCCAGTTCCCGGACCGGGTAACTGGCCGCCGTGCAAGTATTCGGGCGAGCAAAGTAGAGTACCCACTACTCGTGACCGGCCCTGGAGCCAACGGATTGAATGGAACGCAGTTGGTCTCAATGCAGTTCCTGGTCTCTGGGGGTTATCCGTATGTGTGTTTCCTGCAATCCTGTTGTGTCCTATCCGCGTCCGATAGCGACGGGGGCAGTCCGTTGAGCGCGGGGATGGAATCCGCTTCCATGTTCGCCGGGTCACTGCCCGGGCTCATTCTGATGGACTTGGGCCAGACAATGGTGGTGGTATGCGTGTGTTTCGACATGGTCCGCGCCGTGTCCGTGCCGCGGTCGCATAGGCGTTATGTCGCCAACACCGTCTTCAAGACCCTGGCGGTGCCGTCGATTCTTGTCATGGGCGTCAGTGTGCTCGCCAAGGCAATCCAATGGAATTGGGCGGACGTGGCCATGGGCGTTTTCGTGATTGTGATGATCATCTTCCGCTGGCACCAAGACAAGGACGAGGACAACTGGTGGAAGGGCAAAGGCAAGAAGCTTGCCCGCTGGGCGCGGAAGCAACTGACACCGCGACCCACCTTCGTCCCGGTGTCGGCGTCGGCCTGAGTGCCACGCCCCGCCCGACGCTCGCTCACAAACAAGCCCTTCCGGCCCGACGCTCGCTCACATGATCTGAGCGAGCGTTTCGGCGTTTGGCCATATATCTGACCGAGCGTCGGGGGAGAGTGCCTTATATCTGAGCGAGCGTTCCGGTCGATGTGCCGGGCACAGTCTCTTAGCGCCCGACGGCGGCAGTCCCGTTTCGCCGTCGTCTCGCCTTTGTGCCGTTCCCCCCTCAGACGCGCGCTCACAAACAAGCCCTTCCGGTCCGACGCTCGCTCACCTTTGGGGCGTTTTCGGCGAACGCTCGCTCACATGATCTGAGCGGGCGTTTCGGCGTTTGGCCATATATGTGAGCGCGCGTCGGGGGAGAGCGCC
Source organism: Arthrobacter sp. 2MCAF14 (assembly GCF_052115645.1). Taxonomy (NCBI): domain Bacteria; kingdom Bacillati; phylum Actinomycetota; class Actinomycetes; order Micrococcales; family Micrococcaceae; genus Arthrobacter; species Arthrobacter sp. 2MCAF14. The sequence goes on from NZ_JBFRHB010000011.1 coordinate 105,700, forward strand.
TTATATCTGAGCGAGCGTTGTGTAGACCCAGGCTCACCAACCTGAACGCTTGACGCATCTCGCGCCTTCCGCATATTCTGAACGAACGGTCGGTAAATATTTAGGAGCAACCATGGCATCGCAGAATCTGCAGTCTGTGCCCGCTGAGCTGTCCCCCGAAGAGCTTGAGCGGGAACAGGCCGGTCAGGCGTACTTTGACCGCATCATCTCCGAGGACTCGCGCATCGAACCCCGCGACTGGATGCCGGAGGCTTACCGCAAGACCCTGCTCCGCCAGATCTCGCAGCACGCGCATTCGGAGATCATCGGCATGCAGCCGGAAGCCAACTGGATCAGCAGGGCTCCGAGCCTCAAGCGCAAGGCCATCCTCATGGCGAAGGTCCAGGACGAGGCAGGCCACGGCCTGTACCTCTACTCGGCCGCAGAAACCCTCGGCCAAAGCAGGGACAAGATGACCAGCGACTTGATCGCCGGCAAGGCCCGCTACTCGTCCATTTTCAACTACCCCGCGATTTCCTGGGCGGACATGGGCGCGATCGGCTGGCTGGTCGACGGTGCCGCGATCTGCAACCAGGTCCCCCTGTGCCGCGCCTCTTACGGCCCCTACGGACGCGCAATGGTGCGCATCTGCAAGGAAGAGTCGTTCCACCAGCGCCAGGGTTTTGAGATCCTCCTTGAATTGTCCAACGGCACGCCCGCCCAGAAGCAGATGGCCCAAGACGCCGTCAACCGCTGGTACGCGCCGGCGCTGATGATGTTCGGCCCGCCCGACGACGATTCACCCAACTCCAAGCAGTCCATGGCCTGGAACATCAAGCGGTTCAGCAACGATGAGCTCCGCAGCCGCTTCGTCGGCATGATGGTGGAGCAGGTCAAGGTCCTGGGCCTCACGCTCCCGGACAAGGACGTCCGTTTCAACGAAGAAACCAAGAAATGGGAGCACGGCCCCCTGGACTGGAACGAGTTCAAGAACGTTCTCGCCGGAAAGGGTCCCTGCAACGCGCAGCGGCTTGAACGCCGCCGCGAAGCGCACGACGACGGCGCCTGGGTCCGCGAAGCGGCCGCCGAGTACGCCCGCAAGCAAGCAGAGAAGGAACACGCAGCATGATCCCCAACGACCAGACAGCCAACGAACCCCACGAAACGCCCTGGAGCCTCTGGGAAGTCTTCGTCCGCTCCAGCCGCGGCCTGTCCCACGTCCACGCAGGATCCTTGCATGCTCCCGACGCGGCGATGGCGCTGCGCAACGCCCGTGACCTGTACACGCGTCGCAACGAAGGCGTGTCCATCTGGGTGGTTCCGGCCGATGCTATTTCCTCGAGCGACCCGGATTCCAAGGGTTCCTTCTTCGAATCCCCGCAGGGCAAGGACTACCGCCACGCGACGTATTACACCAAGAGCGAAGGCGTGAAGCACCTGTGACCGCCCCCGCAAACGAACACGAAAACGAAATCAAAGACTTCGCCATCGAGGGCCACGGCGATATCTCCGTCGGCGTCAAGGGTGCAGGTGCCTCCGGAGACGGTTCGGCAAGCGCCACGCGCATCACCCCCGGTAACGCCCTGCGCCCCGAGGACATCGCCCTCGAGATCCGCAAGGGACAAGTCAAGCCCACAAATGACGTCGCGGAATACGCCCTGCGCATCGGCGACGACGGCTTGATCCTCGCCCAGCGCCTGGGTCACTGGATCTCCCGCGCCCCGGAGCTCGAAGAAGACGTCGCGCTCGGCAACATCGCCCTCGACCAGCTCGGCCACGCCCGTTCCTTCCTCACCTACGCCGGCGCGGCGTGGGACAAGTCCGAGGACGATCTGGCGTACTTCCGCCGGGAGCACGAGTTCCGCTCCGCCCACCTGTTCGAGCAGCCCAACGGGGACTTCGCCGTCACCATCGCCCGGCAGTTCATTGTGAGCTACTACCAGTTTGAGCTCTACAAGCGGCTGACCGGATCCGCGGATGCCACCATCGCAGCCATCGCCGCGAAGGCACTCAAAGAGGTCGACTACCACCGCGACCACAGCGCCCAATGGGTCCTCCGGCTTGCCGGCGGCACGGAAGAGTCCCGCCGTCGTATTGTCCAGGCCTTCAAGCTCGTCTGGCCGTACGTGGAAGAACTCTTCGAAGACGACGAGCTCACGGCCCGCCTCGCTGAAAGCGGAGCAGGCGTGCAGCCCTCCAGCCTCCGCGCGGACTTCGACCAGCTCACGGGCGAGATCCTGCGCGAAGCAGGCCTCGATGAGGAACTGAACCTCGAACGTATCCCGCAATCCTTGGGCGGCGGACGTCAGGGTAAGCATTCCGAACACTTGGGTTACCTGCTCGCCGAGATGCAGGTGCTTGCCCGCGAACATCCCGGCGCAAGCTGGTGACAGCGGTGGACATGTTCCTTCAAGAAACACCAACCCAGACCAAGCAGACCGCCGAGCAGAAGGCCTGGGGGATTGCTGCCACGGTCTGCGATCCGGAGATTCCCGTCCTCAGCATCGAGGATCTGGGGATCCTCCGGAACGTCCAATTGTTCGACGACGGCGGGCTCGTCCCCGCGGTCCAGGTCACCATTACGCCGACCTACTCGGGCTGCCCCGCGATGGACGCGATCCGCGACGACCTCAAGAGCGCGTTCCACAAAGAGGGATACCCGAGCGTCTACGTCGAACTCGTCCTGGCCCCGGCCTGGACCACCGACTGGATGACCGAGCACGGCAAGGCCAAGCTGCAGGAATACGGCATCGCACCTCCAAGTGGCAGGGCAGCAGCCGGCGGCCACTCCGGCCCGGTGCGGCTCAACCTCGCCGTGAAATGCCCCCAGTGTTCTTCGCTGAACACCAAGGAACTCACCCGCTTTGGTTCCACATCCTGCAAGGCGCTCTTCGTCTGCCAGGACTGCAAGGAACCGTTCGACTACTTCAAAGTCCTGTAAGGAATCCGACATGCCCGTTGTCCGCCAGACCGCAGCCGAACAAGCGCAGGCCACCGGCCGCCGTCGTGCGTCTTTTCATTCCCTCAGCGTTTCGGAAGTCCGCCGCCTGACTGAAGACGCCATCGAGGTCACGTTCGATGTTCCGGCGGAACTCGCCGGCCAGTATGACTACCTTCCCGGCCAGTACGTGGCCCTGCGGACCACGCTTCCCGATGAGAGCGGTGAGCCGCACGAGGTCCGCCGCAGCTACTCCATCTGCGCAGAGCCGCGCAGCTTTGCGGACGGCAGCAGCGAGATCCGCGTCGCCATCAAGAAGGACCTGGGCGGCATCTTCTCCACGTGGGCGAATGCGGAACTCAAGGCCGGCGACACGCTGGACGTCATGAGCCCCATGGGCGCGTTCATTTCGAAGCATGGCAAGGACGGCAAGACTGTCCAGCAGAATGTCATGAACTCCATGAATAATCCGCAGAACATGGCGGGCGAGTTCGGCGACGCCGGATCGTTCGTGGCCATCGCCGCCGGCTCGGGCATCACCCCGGTGATCGCGATCGCCCGCACGCTGCTGGCCGCGAACCCGGAGACCCGTTTCGACCTGATCTACGCCAACAAGGCCGCGATGGACGTCATGTTCCTCGAGGAATTGGCGGACCTGAAGGACAAGTACCCCTCGCGCTTGGCGCTGCACCACGTGTTGTCGCGCGAGCAGCGCATTGCGCCGCTCATGACGGGACGTATCGACGCCGAGAAGCTGCAACAGCTGCTGGGCACGGCCATCCATGCGCAGGATGTGGACGAATGGTTCCTGTGCGGTCCGTTCGAGCTGGTCCAGTTGTGCCGGGATACCCTCGCCGCCCGTGGCGTGGCGCCTGAGCACGTCCGCTTTGAGCTCTTCACCACCGGCCGCCCGGACCGCCCCGAGGGCAACGCCGGCCGCCCCGTTGTGGATGACGAGTCGAAGGACACGTTCAAGATCACCTTCAGGCTGGATGGTTTGACCGGCGATGTCGCCAGCCCCACCCACGCGCGGGAATCCATCCTCAACGCGGCGTTGCGGGTCCGCCCGGACGTTCCGTTCGCGTGCGCCGGTGGCGTGTGCGGCACGTGCCGCGCCAAACTGGTCTCTGGGACGGTCGGCATGGACGAGAACTACGCCTTGGAGCAGGATGAGTTGGACAAAGGCTACGTCCTGACGTGCCAGTCCCACCCCACAAGTGAATCCGTCACGGTCGATTTCGACGTCTAAGGAATAAACGAATGATCGAGCTCTCCATCGCCAACGGCATCGCCGAAATTGTCCTCAATGCCCCGGAAAAGCTGAACTCTCTTGACGAGGCAGCGCTTGCGGAACTGGATAGAGCGTACGACGACGCCGCTGCCGCAGCCTCCCGCGGAATGGTGCGGGCGCTGCTCCTCCGCGGAGAGGGCCGCGCCTTTTGCGCGGGACGCGACATTGCCGGTGTGACGCCGGAGAGCGACGATGCGAAGGCGTACTTGAACGGGCTCGTGGAGCCGCTGCTCAAGAAGATGGCAGCCTTCCCCGCCCCGACCTTCGCGGCAGCGCATGGCGCGTGCCTCGGCGTCGGGCTCGGCCTGCTGCTCGCCACGGACGTGGTGTACGTGGCGGAGAACGCGAAGTTCGGCTCGCCGTTCGCCAAGCTGGGCGCCACTTTGGACTCGGGCGGGCACTGGTACTTCACCGAACGCCTGGGCATGCACCGGACCTTGGACCTCATCTACACCGCGGACCTGATCAGCGGCGCCGAGGCTGTGGCGCAGGGAATGTTCAGCAGGGTCATGCCTGATGATGCCTTGCTGGAGGCCACGCGGATCATCGTTGAGCGGGTCGCGGCGGGCGCCACCGGCGCGTTCACGGCAAGCAAGGAACTCGTGGCCCATATCCGCGATCAGCGCCTGGGTTTGTGGGCCGCCATGTCTGAAGAGAACGACGAGCAGGCGCGGCTCTGCAAGACCGAGGACTACGCCGAGGGTTTCCGGGCGTTCCAGGAGAAGCGGGCGCCGGTCTTCAGGGGGTAGTGCGTCCCGGGGGTACTCGCCCAAATTCCAGCCGCGGATAACCTGGTCGGTTGATCTTGTCAGGGCAACGTCCCATACCTAGACTCTCTAGGTATGGGACGAAGTTCAGTGAACGGACAGCTTGACCTTTTGCTGCTTGGCTCGCTCGGTGCGGGCGAGGCACACGGCTATGCGCTCATCGCGCGCATTCACGAGCGCAGCGGAGCGCGGCTCGAGCTTCAGGAGGGCTCTGTCTACCCCGCGTTGCACAAGCTCGAGGCGGCGGGGTGCGTCTCGAGTCGTTGGGCGGACGACGCCGGCGGCCGCCGAAGAGTCTACGCGATCACCGGCGCCGGGCACGCCGAGCTTGCCCGCATGGTGGAGGAATGGAAAGGCTTCTCGGCGGCGGTGCAGGGCGTTCTTGGGGCGGCGTTGTGAACGCGGGGAGCGGCGCCGGGGCCGAAGAGGGGCCCATCGATGCATACCTCGACGAGCTCTTCGTGGCCGCCCGTGACGGCGATCCCGCTGCCGCGCGCAGGCTCCTCGCTGAGACCGAGGCGCATCTGCGCGAATGCGCCGCCCGGCTTCGCGGGCAGGGCCTGGACCCGGAGGACGCCGAGCGCGAGGCCGTCCGTCGCTTCGGACCGGTCGGCACCGTGACGCCGGTCCTGCGCCCGTCACTTCGCGACGTCGCCCGGCTGCCGTTGCGAGCGTTCGTGCGACCGTTGGTTGGCCTTGCGGCTGTTGGCGCGATCGCCGTCGGCGTGAGCGGCGCCATATCGGAGCTGTTCGGCCGGATCTGGGGCGCGGGCTTCGTGGCCGGCGATCTCCCTGGCGTCGCCTACACGGCCGCCAGGTGCGCGGTCCTTCAGGCACCTTATGCTGGCCTCGACTGTGCCCAGGCTGCCGCCGAGCACCACTGGGGCGAGGTGGTCGAATATCGCGTGGTTTTTGGTGTGCTGGGCGTTGTCCTACTGCTCGTATGGCGGCTCCTGCCCCGTGAAGCCCAGCTTCCGGCGGGTCTCGCGCCGTCGCTCGCAGCCGCGGCTTTCCTGCTCGCCGCCGCGGCGACCGGAGTCCAGGCACTCAACGCCGCCGTCCAAGGCTGGCAGGGCACGGGGGCGTGGCTGAGCGCCGTCGTCGTCGCCTTGCCGCTCGCCGTCGTGTTCGCCGTAGCCGCCCTGCGCAGCATGCGGATGAAGCCCGCGGGTTCATAGTCCGGATGGCGGCGGTGGATACCATCGGGCCGAGGGTACGGACGGAGTGCACTACCTTTCTGTACGGATTCCCCGAGACACTCTTCCCGGCTGGCAGGCGGGTGGGGTAACGCAGCAAACTTCGGCCGGTTAACGCGGACCCCGGAAGCCAGGGGCGCCGGTCAGCAGGCCAATCTCCGCGCCTATCTGGTAGCCCCCACCCTTTGAGGACGCAGCCGGGTGATTCAAGCGGCCTGGAGTTCCGTGAGATGGGCGTATTTCAGCGCCTTGGCTTGATGGCGTAGTCGCCGCCGGTGGTGTCTGGAATGTGGCGGCGCGGTATCGGAAGGCTCGGTGCCGTGTATCCGGGCTCCGGGCAGCGGCGGGGCTGTGGATCGGTAGGTGTGGCCGGTAGGGGTGCGGATGTGGAGGACATGCCGTGTCCCCGGGCTTGTTGTTGCTCTCCCGGTTGTTGCTGTCCAGCCGGGGAGTTCTTTGGTGTGGTTGCAGGCTTCGCAGAGCCCTGCCCCGTTGGCCAGGCTGGTGGGTCCGCCGTCGTGCCAGGGGATGATGTGGTCGAAGTGCCGGATGGGCGCGTCGCAGTAGGGTGTCCGGCAGGTGTCGTCGCGGGCCTGGATGAAGCGCCGCAAACCGGCCGGGAAGAGCCGTGCCCTCGAATCGGCGGCGACGAGGTCCCCGGTCCCGGGGGCGGTGTAGAGCCGCCGGAGCCAGAGCTTGAGTTCTTGACCGCCCTCAGGCTCGCCGGTCGAGAGCATCGTCCTTGCCCAGCCGGCGGGGACGATGCCGTAGCCGGGGAGCCGGGCGGGTTCGGCATCGCGCTGGAAGAGGGTGCGGTCGGTCATGACGAGCTGGACCTCGACGCCGCTGATGCCTGCGGGGGTGCCGGTGGTGCGTTCGACGAGGGTGTCGGCCATGATCTGGCCCCGGGACCGGGTCTCCCCTGAAGAGCGGAGGGTGTCGGCGTGGCGGGTCAGGGCCGTGTGCACGGCGACGCCTTGGGCGACGGGGAGCAGGGCGGTCAGGTAGGTCATGGTGTCCGGTGCCGGGCGCAGGCTGACGTGCCGTTCGGTGGCGGCGTGGCTGGCGCGCTGGGTGACGGAGCGGGGGTCCCGCCGGTAGGCGGCGGTCCGGGCCGCGGCGATGATCGCCTTGTCTCCGGCGCCGTCGAAGACTCCGGTGTCGGCGGCGAGTTCCTCGTCCACGGCGCAGCGGTCTTCGGCGGACAGGCAGGCTGTTTCCTTCACCAGCAGCGTCGCGCGCCACTCGCTCAGCTGCCCGGTCTCGAGGGCGGCGAGGGTGTGCGGCATTTCGGTCACGAGGGCTTTGGCGAGGCCGTGGAGCCGGGATCCGCGGGAAGGCGATTCCCGCCGCGCAAGGGCGATTTGTGCTCCGACGCCGCGTCCCCGTTCCTCGGCCGGTACACCGGCCGCCGCGTCGGCGCTGCGCTGGGCGGCATCGAACGCGACGGCGATCCTCGCCTGCGCGGCCGCGGCCGCGGACTTCAGATCCTCAAGGGCACGCAACTGGTTTATCAGCAAAGCACAATCGGGCAGTCTGCCGTCGGCCAGTACCCCGCCGTCGGCTAGCCGGGAAGTGCCGGACGCTGGCCGAATCGAGTTCACGGCAGCGATCAGATCCTGCACTGCCGGGGTTCTCTGAATGCCGTCCATAACCAAAGCATTTCAGAGGGGTACGACAATAACGGGTCGAAGAACAACCTTCCGCCGAAAAGCAAGAAAATTGGTAGAACTCTTCGGGACAGCTGATGTACGCGTTGTGCATCGAACCCCCTCAGAGGGGGATCCGGGGGCGATACTGCGCACCTCGATGGGCCACAGCCTGGCACTCCGAGCGTGCCGGCAGTCCCTCATCGATACCCTGAAGGGGTGACTCGTACTCGTCGGCTGAGCGTCGTCCTGATTCTGAACCTGGCACTGGTGGCCGGGTTGCTTGTTGTGGGAATCTCGGCGAACTCGCTCGGCGTGCTCGCGGAAGGCGCTGACTACCTGGCCGATGCTGCCGCCATCGGGGTGTCCTTGTTGGCTGTCCGGGTGTCCAAGCTGGCGCCGACCCCTCAGCGTCCGCAGGGATATCCGATGGCCACGACGTGGGCCGCAGGGGTCAACGCCGGCTGGCTGCTCGTCTTGAGCGTCGCGATTCTGGTGGGCGCGGCTGGGCGCCTCCTCACCGGTACGAGTGAGGTTCACGGACTGCCGGTGCTCATCGTCAGTGGGATTGCCGCTGTCGTGATGTTCGTGGGTGCCCTCATCCTCGGCGGCGACGGCGACAACAAAGCCGGCGGCGATCTGAACATGCGTGCCGTCCTACTTGATACCGCCGGCGATGCCGCGGCTGCGGCCGGAGTCGCACTGGCCGGTGCCGTCATCTACGTGACGAAAGGCCTTTACTGGATTGATCCTGCGGTCGCGGCGATCATTGCCGTTGTGGTGGGATATCACGCGGTCCGCTTGCTCATCGAGATCTTCCAGACCCTGCGGGTGCATCGACGAAGCACCTCGCGGCCGTGAGCGTCCCGGGTACGGAGCGGGTGCTGCGCGTAGTTTTGGGGCCCGCATCATGCATGCGCGCAAGAGGCCGAGCGATAAATACCCACATGGCAGGCCCCGCGAAAGGGCTAAGAATCGAGGTTGGAAGGGTCAGCCGGTCCAGCCACCGATTCGATATTCCGCAGGACGACGGATGTGGCCCCTTTGAGGGCTATCATCAGCGCGTCATGGAAAGCCCGGATCAAGGGGTGACCGCCAGCGCCCGATCGGACAACAGTGTAAACGGTTCTTGCCATTCCGGGCCGAAGCAAATGCAGCGCCACTTCAGGAGTCGTGTTCGCCCACATGAGGTCTGGAAGGAAAGCCAAGGCAAGGCCTTGAGAGGCAAACCGCTGATGAACGAACATGTCGGGGGACTCGTATTGCACGCGAGGGTCAAAGCCGGCTTTTCGGCAGACGTCGACCGCCCATTCTCGGGCCGGGGTTCCAGTTGGTTCCATGATCCAGGGATCCCGCGCAAACTGCTCCAGATACAGGCCGGGTCTCGCTCGGGGGTCCGAGACCGAAATCCCGAGCCGCATCGCGTCTTCGAAGAGAAGGTGGTGTTCGGTGGCCTCGGACCGGACCAATGGTTGGCCCGGGAACGACTCGACAATGGCCAAGTCGAACTCCCGTGAGAGAACGCCCGGGATGGCTTCATCCGGTTCCGCCTGAGTCAGGAGAACCTCGATCCTTGGGTGGGTTCTCGTGATCCAGGCGATGGCCTCGGGCAGCAGGTTAAGCGCCGCTGTTTGAAACCCGGCCACGCGCAGCGTTCCGGAAATAACATCCATGGAGGCCGCGATGTCCGATCTCGCCTCTTCCAGCTGGTTGAGGATTGTCTCGGCATGGGCGACAAGTATTAGTGCCTGGGCTGTCAGCCTGACCCGCCGGCCGTCGGGTTCCAAAAGCGGGACTCCGACCTCCGATTCCAGCTGTGAAAGCTGTTGCGAAATGGCCGAGGTGCTGTAAGACAACGCGGCGGCTACCGCGGAAAGCGTGCCTCGACGGTGAAGCTCTCGAAGTATCTGCAGGCGTCGCAAGTCGTACAAAGGTAAGTCCTCCGTCCCGGTTTTCTTAATGATATCTCAAAGAATCTTTTGATATACGAAATGATTATCTCGTGTGACCCTAATTACATGGAAATGACAACCTCGGTCCCGATGAAATCCACGGTCACCGAACCCGCGTATATCGCTCCTGAAGCGCGGACCTGGCGGTGTGCCCCCATCCAGGGCGGCGCGCCTGATTTCCACCTGACCATCCCCGGCTTCTTTGCAACGCCGCTTGTTCCTGCGGAGCGTCTGGCGGAGGAATTTGGCGTGGCTCGGGTCTTTGTCAAGGACGAGGCTGTCCGGATGGGGCTGGGCTCTTACGAGGTCCTCGGCGCATCGTGGGCCGTTTGCCGGCTCCTTTCGGTGACTTTGGGCGCGTCAACGATTCAGACCTTTGACGAGCTTCTTGAAGCCGCGGCTGAACTGGGCGAATTCACTCTCGTGACCGCTACCCAGGGACATCATGGCCTGGCCGTTGCCTGGATGGCTTCCGCACTGGGATTGGCGGCCAAAGTATTCGTACCCTCCTACGCCGCAGCGTCAACCATAAGGGATATTGCCGCCGAAGGTGCCCACGTCGCCACCGTGTTCGGGTCCTACGAGGATGCCTTGACCGAAGCCGTCAATTACGTCCATGGGAAACGGCGGAGCCTGCTTGTGCAGGACACCTCCTGGGCAGGGTACGGGGATGTTCCACGTTGGATCGCAGAAGGCTATCAGACGATCTTTTTCGAGTTGGACCGGCAGCTGAGCTCCGAAGAAACGCCGCCCGCAGGCCTGGTCGCTGTTCCCATAGGAGTCGGATCCTTGGCCCAGGCGGCGGTCCAACACTATCGCGGCCAGGCCGCCAACCCGCAGCCTTCGCTTCTGAGTGTGGAAGCCGAAAAAGCGGCGGCCGTCCTGGCAAGCCTGCGCGAACGGCGGTTGCAGTCACTCCCTCCAGCCAACACGCGCTTGTCAGAACTGAATGCGCACACCCCCTCACCCTTGGCCTGGCCGTTCTTGAGGAACGGACTTGACGCCGCCGTGGCTGTTTCGGACGCTGCCGCCCTGGCTGCGATGACCCACAACGCCGACGGCGAACCCAGCTTGGGCGCCGGAGGCGCCGCCTGCCTTGCCGGGCTTCGACTGATGCTGGCCGGGCATGGCAGCGCAGAACGGAGACATCGCCTCGGCCTCGATGCACACTCCACTGTTGTTCTGGTCAACACCGAAGCCCCTGATTCGCTCCACTGAAAGCTACAACCCCAACCATCCAAACGAAAGGACTTCGCTATGCGAACTCCCAAAAGACTCGCGCTCATGCCCATACTCCTAATGCTAGGAGTCACGGGTTGTTCATCGCCGACTACTGCCGACGCTGCGCAGACCCCTGGATCGACGCCGGTGGTCAAGGTCAATGACAAAGCAGCTGCACTCGTTCCTGCTGCCGTGAAATCGAAGGGCACGCTGGTGTTCGCGATGGATGCCTCCTACGCTCCGTTCGAGTTCTTCGACACCGACAACACCACGATCACAGGATTCGACGCGAATTTTTCCGACGCTGTTGCCGCCGCGATGGGGTTGAAAAGCCAGAAGGTCAACACGAACTTCGCCGCAATTCTCCCGGGCTTGCAGGCCGGCAAATACGACATCGGCAACTCCAACTTCACCATCACCCCGGAGCGCGAGCAGACCGTCGACTTCGTGCCGTTCATGAAGTCCGGGTCCGGACTCGGAGTCAAAAAAGGAAACCCAGAACACCTGAGCATGGATTTCGCTTCGCTCTGCGGTCATCACGTTGCAGCCCAAACCGGAACCGTGCAGGCCCTGACCGACCTGCCGGAGCTGACGGCCAAATGCGTCAGTGCCGGGAAACCGGCGATCGACGTCCAGCTCTTCGCCACACAGAATGATGCAAATCTTGCTTTGAGCAGCGGCAGGGTAGACGCGCTTATGGCCGATAGCGTCGGGGTCGCATATCAGGGAGAGCAGTCTAACGGCGCATTTGAGCTGGTCTCGGGTCCGTTGTACAAGCCGTCCAAGCTGGGTATTGCACTGCCCAAAGGATCGCCTCTGATTCCCGCCGTAACGGAAGCCGTCAACGGCCTCATCAAGGATGGCACTTACGCGACGATCGCCAAAACCTGGAAACTGCCCGTCGAAACCCTGATGACACCGGGGTCCTGATATGACGACGCCCCAAATCACAGTTCAGCACGTCGACGCTGTCGACGAACTTCCGGTCATACCCCGACGTCACCTCGGCAGATGGGCCGCTGCGGTCGTAATAATTGCCGTGGCCGCTGTTTTCCTGCAGTCGGTCATCACCAACCCCCGGTTCGGGTGGCCCACCGTCGGACAGTATCTTGGCCAAATCTCCATTCTGAACGGCTTGCTCAATACACTGCTGCTGACGGTCAGTTGCATGGCCATCGGTATCGTCCTCGGAATCATCCTGGCCATCATGAGGCAATCGACAAATCCCATCCTTCGCGGGGCCGCCTTCGCCTACACGTCCTTCTTCCGGGGGACGCCCGTGCTGGTACAGATCCTCTTCTGGTTCAACCTGGCTGCGTTGTACCCGTTGATCTGACTCGAAAATGGATGGTGAGTGGTTTCAGGTTGCTGCGGCGGTCTGATGGATGGGGTCGAATCGGACGGTGAGGCCGAGTGCGTTGGCTTGTTTGGTGATGCGGCGCATGACGTTGGCGGGCTCGCGTCGGGTGAAGTGGTCAGGT